>NZ_LYVN01000004.1 GCF_001990265.1 Sphingopyxis sp. KK2 | reverse complement strand
AGGAAGGGAGGCGGCTTGGCGCCGAAGCTGACGCAGGCGGACAGCGTCGCGGCGCCGAGCAAAAGCAGCAAGGGCGTGCGGAGACGGCGGGTCATAGGGCTGGTCCTCATTGCTTGTAATCGGGCAGCTTGCTGCCGCTGATGACGGCGCCCGCGCCTTGCTGGTCGAGCTTGTCGGTCAGGCTGGAGAGCGAGGACGAGGTGCGGCGCAGGTCGCGGATCAGCGCGTTCGCCTCGGGGATCGTCGTTTCGCTGAAAGTCTTGAGGCCCGGGCGCGCATCAGCGATCGCGCCTTCGAGCGTCTTCATCGAATTGTTCGCCGAGGCCAGCGTATCGCGCAGGTTGCGCATCGCAGGGTCGACATTGCGGTCGATCGTGCCCTGCGTCGTCGCGGCGAGATTGCCGATCTGTTCGGCGGCGAGCCCGGTCTGCTGGATCGCGATGCGGGTGTCGGCAAGCGCGCGTTCGAGCGCGGGGCCGTTGCGTGCGAGGATCGCGGTCGAGGCTTCGACATTGTTGAGGATGCCGCGCATGCTCGCCTGATTCTCGTCATCGGCGAGTTCGGCGAGGCGCTCGGTGAGGGTCGAGAGGCGCTGGAGAAGCTGCGGCGCGGTGTTGAGAAGTTCGCCGAGGCCACCGACGCGGTTGGGAATGACGGGCTTGCCGTTCGGCCCCTTGTCTTTGATCGGCGGTGCGCCCTTGACCCCGCCGGCGAGCGAGATCTGCGAGACGCCGGTGAAGCCGACGCCTTCGAGCGCGGCCGTGGTGCCCTGAAGGATCGGTACATTTTCCTCGACCTCGATCCGGACGCGGACGAATTCGGGATCATCGGGGAGCAAGGCGATCTGGCGCACCTGGCCGACTGGCACGCCCGAATATTGGACCTGCGCGCCCTTGCTGAGGCCATCGACAGACTGTTTGAAGTAGATGTCGAATTCCTGTTTGTCGCCGCCGCTGTCGTTGGCCAGCCAGACGACGAAGATGGCAAGCGCCGCCGTGAAGAAGAGGACGAAGGCGCCGACGAGGACGTTGTTCGAGCGAGTTTCCATCAGTCGTTCCTATCGCCGCTGCGCGGTTTGGTTCCCGCCTGCCGCTGCGCGGCCGCGGGGTCCGTTGAAATAATCCTGTATCCACGGATGCTCGGTGGCAAGCAGTTCCGCGATGGTGCCGATCGCGATTACCTTCTTCTCGGCCAGCACTGCGACGCGGTCGCAGGTGGCGTAGAGCGAGTCGAGATCGTGGGTGATCAGGAAGACGGTGAGCCCCATGGTGTCGGCGAGTTCGCGGATCAGTTCGTCGAACTTGGCGGCGCCGATCGGGTCGAGCCCCGCCGTCGGTTCGTCGAGGAAGAGCAGCGCGGGGTCGAGCGCGAGCGCGCGGGCGAGGCCGGCGCGCTTGACCATGCCGCCCGACAGTTCGGCGGGATATTTGGGGCCGGCATCGGGGGGCAGGCCGACCATCGCGACCTTGTAGGCCGCGATCTCGTCGAGCAATTTCTGGTCGAGCCGCGGATAATATTCGCGCAAGGGGACCTGGATATTTTCGGCGACGCTGAGCGTCGAGAAGAGCGCCCCGCCCTGGAACATCACGCCCCAGCGGCGGCGCAGGTCGCGCGATTCCTCTTCGTCGGCGATGGTGTCGAGCGACTTGCCGTACACCTCGATCTCGCCCGCGTCTGGGGTCTGGAGCCCGATGATCGAGCGCATCAGCACCGACTTGCCGGTGCCCGACCCGCCGACGACCCCGAGAATCTCGCCCGAGCGGACATCGAGATCGAGGCCCTCGTGGATCACCGCATCGCCGAACTTGTTGACGAGGCCGCGCACGCAGATTGCGATCTCATGCTGCTCGGGCCGCACCGCGTCGGCAGCGGCGAGTTCTTCCTGCAATTGCTGTTCTTCAATCTCGTCGGCCATCAGTTCCATCCGATCGAGGAGAAGAAGACCGCGAAAAAGGCGTCGAGCACGATGACGAGGAAGATCGCGGCGACCACGGCCGAGGTGGTGCGCTTGCCGACTTCCTCGGCATTCTGGCGCACCTGCATGCCTTCGTAACAGCCGGTGACGCCGATCAGCACGCCGAACACCGGCGCCTTGATCAGCATCGCCCAGAAATCGGTCATCGGGATGATGTCGCGAAGCAGCTGGATATAAGTGAGCGGCGGGATTTCGAGCCCGATCCAGCAAAAGACGCCGCCGCCGACGATCGCGCAGATGCTGGCGTAGAAGCCGAGCAGCGGCATGAGGATCGTCGCGGCGGCGACGCGCGGCAGCACGATCGCCTCCATCGGCGACACGCCGATCGTGCGCATCGCGTCGATTTCCTCGGTCAGTTTCATCGTGCCGATCTGCGCCGCAAAGGCGCTGCCCGAGCGGCCCGCGACCATGATCGCGGTCATCAGGAGTCCGAGTTCGCGGATCGATGCGCGGCCGACGAGGTTGATCGTGAACACCTCGAGCCCGAATTGCCGGAGTTGCACCGCCCCCTGCTGCGCGACGACGATGCCGATCAGGAAGGTCATCAGCCCGATGATCGGCAATGCGTCGAAGCCGACGGTCTGGAAGCGCGTGACGATCGCGTTCCAGCGCAGCCGGCGGCGAGCGCGGAGCTGGGTACCGAGCGCCATGATCATCGCGCCGAAGAAGCCGATAATTCCGAGCAGTTCGTGCCACACCGCCATGCTGGCGGTCCCGACCTGTTCGAGCATGCGATTCATCGCCGAGCGGCGGTCGCGGTGGACGCGATAGTCGCTCTTGTCGCTGGCGAGTGCCTCGAGCAGGCGCTCGGCCTCGGGACTGGCGCCCGTGACCTTCGCGCCATGGTCGCGCACGGTCCGGGTGACGATCCAGGCGCCGACGGTGTCGATGCGTTCGATCGCCGAAAGGTCGAGCGAGGCGATCGGGCCGAGCGCGTCGAGCCGCGCGGGCAGATCGCCGAGCCGGGCGAGCGTCAGGCGGCCGGTGAATCGGACTTCGGCGCCATCGGCGCCATCGCTTTGTTCGAAATCCGCCCGGGCCACCATCGTGTGACGACATTGTATTATTTGGCGAATAACGGCAAGCCATTCCACGCAGCGTCGCCGTTCCGGTGCGCAGCCTTGGCCTCGGCGCGCCCGCGCGCTAAGGCGCTGGCCATGGATGATAATATCGTCGTTCCCGAGCCGGCACCGGCGCACCGCATTGCGATGTACGACATGGACCGCACGATCACCCGCGCGGGAACCTATAGCGGTTTCCTGATGCATGTGGTGCGGCGGCGGCAGCAATGGCGGATGTTGCTCACCCCGCTCGTCGGGCTGGCGGGCGTCGCCTATTCGCTGGGGCTCATCGACCGGTCGCGGCTGAAGGCGATCAACCTTCGGCTGCTGGTCGGGCCGCGCTTCCGCCGCGACGAGATCGCGCCGCTCGCCGAAAGCTATGCCGACATGGTGGTCGCGAAGGGGCTGCACCGCGCCGCGCTCGACCAGCTCGAGGCCGACCGCGCCGCCGGATATCGCGTGCTGCTCGCGACCGCCTCCTTCCACCTCTATGTCGATGCGATCGCGAAGCGACTGGGGATCGCCGACGTGCTGGCGACGCGGCTCGACGAACCCGATGGCGCCGACCATGTCCATGCCCGGCTGTCGGGCGACAATTGTTATGGCGAGGCGAAATTCGCGCGCATTTCGGACTGGCTGGCGGCGAACGAGATATTGCGCGATGCCGCGCATATCCGCGCCTATTCGGACCATGTGTCCGACCATCCGATGCTGCATTTCGCCGATGAGGCGGTCGCGACGACCCCATCACGCGGGCTCAGGAAGCTGGCGCCGCGGATGGGGTGGACGGTGGTCGACTGGCGGGCTCGGAAATAGCCTAAACCGCGTCGAGCGCCTGCGCGAAGTCGGCGATCAAGTCGTCGGCGTCCTCGATGCCGATCGACACGCGGACCAGATTGTCGGTGATGCCGAGCGCCTTCTTGCGTTCGTCGGGGACCGATAGGTGCGTCATCGCCGCGGGGTGGCTGGCGAGCGTCTCGGTGCCGCCGAGGCTGACCGCGAGTTTGGCGATCTTGAGCGCGTCGAGGAAGCGGAAGCTCTCCGCCTCGCCGCCCTTGATGAAGAGCGAGAAGGTCGAACCGGCGCCGGTGCAGTGGCGCTCGTAAATGTCCTTCTGGCGCGCGTCGGTGATGAAGCCGAGATAGCCGAGCCCCTCCACCTTGGGATGATCGCGCAGGAAGGTGCAGACCTTGAGCGCATTTTCGCCCGCGCGGCTCATGCGCAGTTCGAGCGTTTCGAGGCTGCGCAGCAACATCCATGCGGTGTTGGGGTCGCAGATCGTTCCGATCGTGTTGCGCATCGGACGGATCGCGTTGATCAGCGCCTGATCGCCCGACACGCCGCCCGCGACGAGGTCCGAATGACCGCCGGCATATTTGGTGAGGCTGTAGACGATAAGTTCGGCACCCTGGTTCAGCGGCTTTTGCCAAAGCGGGCCGAGGAAGGTGTTATCGATCGCGATCGCGGGCTGCTGGTCGTCGGTGAAGGCCGCGTCGCGCGCGGCGCGGACGGCCTCGACATCGACGAGCGCGTTGGTCGGGTTCGCCGGGCTTTCGAGATAGACAAGCGCGACCTTGCCGCCTTTTTCGGCGGCGAGAGCCTTCGCACGGTCGAGGATCGCGTCGAGTTCTTCGCGCGTCGCGCCGGCTGGGAAGTCGAGGAAGCTGACGCCGAAGCGCGACAGGATGCGCGCGATCAGCGTCTCGGTCGCCGCATAAAGCGGACCCGAATGGACGATCACGTCATTCTGGCTCACGAGCGCGAGCAGCAGCGTGGCGATTGCCGACATGCCGCTGGAAAAGACGAGGCTGTCGTCGGCGCCGTCCCAGACCGCGAGGCGATCCTCGAGGATTTCCTGATTCGGTCCGTTGAAGCGCGAATAGACGAGGCCGTCGGCGGGACCTTCGCGCTTGCCGGTGATATGCTCGAAGAAGCGCTTGCCCGCGGCGGCGCTTTCGAAGGCGAAGGTCGAGGTCAGGAAGATCGGCGGCTTCAGCGATCCTTCGGACAGCATGGGGTCATAGCCGAGTCCCATCATCAGCGTCGCGGGGCTCAGCTCCTTGTCGCCGATTTTCTTTTTGTCCGTCTTGGGTTTGCCGCGCATGGCCATTGAGGTGCTCCTTATATGTGGCGGCCCTTATAACGCTCGAAGTTTCATTTGAAACTATGTTGCGCGGGTCAGGCTATCGCTGCGATGGCCCAGATCACCCCGATCAGCAGCGGGACGCCGATGATATCGAGTGCGAGGCCGGCCTTTAGCATGCGCGGCAGCGCGATATGGTCGGTCGCCCAGGCGAGCGCATTGGGGCCGGTGCCCGACGGCAGCATGAAGCCCCAGCTTGCCGCCATCGCGACGGGCAGCGCGAGCAGCACCGGGTCGACCCCGGTCGCGGCGATGAGCGCCGCGAGAACGGGCATGATGCCGCTGGCGGTCGCGACGTTGCTGGCGAATTCGGTGATGAGGATGGTGAGCGCGACGATGACGGCGGCCAGGACGATCGTCGGCATGCTGCCGAGCGGCGCGAGCACCGTGCCGAGCCAGGCGGCGAGCCCGCTGGCGGTGATGGCGGCGGCGAGGGCGAGACCGCCACCGAACATCATGATGACTCCCCAAGGCGCTCTGTCGGCTTCTTTCCACAGCAACAGCGGCCGGCCGGTGCCGTCCGGGACGACGAAGAGCAGCAAGCTGCCCGCGACGGCGATCGTGCCGTCGGTGAGTGCGCCCTTGGGCAGATAGGGCTCGAGCCAAGGCTGGGCGATCCAGGCGACGAGCACGAGCAGGAAGATTGGGACGACGCGCCGTTCTGCCGCGCTCCATATCGCCTGGTTGCCGAGCGCCGAAGCGGCGGCGCGGCCGTCGAACGGATGGTCGGCGAGGCGCTGGACGCGTGCGAGGATCCACATCGCGGCGGGAGTGGCGAGCAGCACGACAGGCACGCCGTAGATTGCCCAGTCGAGGAAGGAGATGCGCATCCCCAGCGCCTTTTCGATCAGCCCGGCGGCGATCGCATTGGTCGGGCTGCCGACGAGCGTGCCGAGGCCGCCGATCGAGGCTGCAAAGGCGATGCCCATCATCACCGCGCCGGCAAACCCCTCCTTCTCGCCCTCTCCGACCCCGCCGGCGCGGACGACGGCGAGCGCGATCGGGACCATGATCAGCGCGGTCGAGGTGTTCGAGATGAACATCGAGATGAGCGCGGTCGCGGTCATGAACGCGAAGAGCAGCCCGGTCGCGGTCGGCGATGCGCGCTTGAGCAGCGCGAGCGCGATGCGGCGATGCAGCCCGACGCGCTCGATCGCGAGCGCGAGGAAGGCGCCGCCGAGGATCAGGAACAGGATCGGCGAATAATATTCCTTGGCGATGGCATTGGCGTCCATCACCCCGAAAGCGGGGACGAGCAGGAAGGGGAGCAAGGCGGTGACCGTCAGCGGCATCGCCTCGGTCATCCACCAGATCGCCATCAGCACGGTCAGCGCGGCGACGTGCCAGGCGGTCGTCTCCATCCCCGTGGGCGCGGGCAGCGCGAGCATGACGGTGACGATCAGCAGCCCGCCGACGAGTCCGAACCAGCGTGTCCCCGTCATTGCGTCCTTTTCCTCCCCCGCCCGCCGGTCAGGCGAGGCCGATCACCGACAATTGGCGGCCATAGCTGTTTTCGCTTTTGTGGCACGCGCGGCGGTAGCTGAAATAATCTTCCGCCTCGGCATAGGTGTCCTGCCCGCCGATGGCAATTCGCGTCACGCCTGCCGCAGCGAGGCGCGCGGCGACATAGGCGGCGATGTCGAACATCGCATGGCCGGGCTGGCCCGCGGCGAAGAAACGCTCGTTCGCAGGATCGTCGGCGAGGAAGGTCGAGACGAAGCCGTCGTCGACCTCATAGGAAGCGCGGCCGATGCACGGGCCGATCGCCACCGAGATATTGGAACGCCGTGCGCCGAGGCTTTCCATCGCGGCGAGCGTTGCGTCGGTGACCCCGGCGAGCGCGCCCTTCCAACCGGCGTGCGCGGCGCCGACAACGCTGGCTTTGTGGTCGGCGAAAAGAACGGGGACGCAGTCGGCGGTGAGGATGCCGAGCAATATGCCCGGCGTGCGGGTGGCGAGCGCGTCGGCCTCGGGCCGGGCGGAGAGGTCGCTGTCGTTATCGACGATGATACAGCGATTGCCGTGGACCTGGTAGAGGCCGGTGAGAGTGGCCCCCGGTTGCACGGCATCGGCGACGCGGCGGCGGTTCTCGGCGATCAGGGCGGGGTCGTCGTTCGAGCCGAGGCCGGTGTTGAGCGAGGCGAGGTCGCCGGTCGACACGCCGCCGCGGCGGCCGAAGAAGCCGTGCGAGGCGCCTGCCAGCGCGTCCGAGGTGACGAAGGGGGCGCTCACAGGTCGAGCCTGAAGAAGCGGTCTTCATCGACATGGTTGCCGACGCGGAATTCGTTGCGGCCGACGTCGTAGAAGCCGTAGCGGCGGTACACCGCCTGCGCGCGCGGATTGTCGGTGAAGACGGTAAGGTAGAGTGTCGAGGCGCGCGCGCGCGCCCAGTCGATTCCCCAGTCCATCAGCGCGGTCGCGACGCCGGTGCCCTTCGCCGCCTCGGCGAGATAGATCTGGTGAAGCTCGACCGCATTGTCGGTCGGCTGCTCGGGAGGCAGGTCGAAATCGAGTGGGCCCATCTTGGCATAGCCGATGATCGCGTCGTCCGGACCGTGCACGAGCATGATCGCCCAGTCGGGATGTTCGATCTGCGCGCGCAATTTGTCGGGCGGGTTCCAGGTCGAGAGGAACAGTGCGAGGTCGACGGGGTCGTAGATATGGCCGAAGGTCGCGGTGAAGGCGGCATTCGAGAAATCCGACAGCGCCTCGGCATCGGCGGCGGTGGCGGGGATGAGGAGCGTCATGCGGTAAATCCTGTGGGGGTGGGCCACGCGGCGGCGTGGGCGGTGAGGACCTGGAACAGTTCGCCCATCTCGCCCGCCTCGACGAGGCGATGGCGCTGGCCTTCGAGTTCCTCGGCGCGGGCCGGCGAGGTGGCAATCAGCGCTTGCAGACGCGCGTCGATGCCGAGCCGCTGGAGCCAGAGCCCCTGGCCGACGGGACCGGCGACGGTCAGGCCGCCGCTGCGGGCGGCGTCGCCGAGCGCGGTGAAATCGACATGTGCGGTGAGATCGACCTCGCCGGCGCGCTCGAAGGGGTCGGCATAGCGGTGGTTCGACACCGCCTGCAACGTATCGCCGGCTGCCGGGCCGCGATAGCCATAGTCGATCGCCAGCATCGCGCCGCCGGCTTGCGCGATAGACCGCGCGCAGCGGTGCATGGCGGCGATCGAGGCGGGGCTGGTTTCGATGACGGTACCGGCGGGCTGACTGCGCAACGAAGGCGGCACGTCGCTGTCGACCGGCGCGTCGCTATGCAGCGTCACCAGACGGGCGCCGTCGCGCGCGACGAGGCGCTCGCGCCAGCCCTCGGGGGTCGCGAGCAGCTGGCGGACCGGCAGCGCGTCGAAAAATTCATTGGCGACGACGATCAGCGCTGCGTCGCCGGGGAGGCTCTCGACGCTGTCATGGTGCGCAGCATCGGGGATGCGCGCCAGCTGCGCGGCGCGCAGCGACGGACTGGTTTCGACCAGCTCGATCCCGACCGGATTGCAGCCGAAGCGCCGCATCGCGCGCAGCGCATCGGCGGCGAGGGTGCCGCGGCCGGGGCCGAGCTCGACATAGCGAAAGGCGGGGCGCCCGGCGCGATCCCACAGGTCGGCGCACCAGATACCGACGAGTTCGCCGAACATCTGGCTGATCTCGGGCGCGGTGGTGAAATCGCCTGCGGCGCCGAGCGGATCGCGCGTCGCATAATAATGACCGTTCGCCGCGCCCATATAGTCGGCGATGCTGACCGGACCATGTCTCCAGAGGTCGGCCAGCGGGCCGCTGTCAGGCAACGGCGTCGGGTCCGGCGATCGGCTCGATCCGCTGGCGGCGGCGCTTGGCGGTGAAGACGAGCCACAGCCCGATGACGATCATCGGCACGGTCAGCCATTGCCCCATCGACAGGCCTGTCGCCTCGACGACATTCATGCGCTGGACGTCGGGTTCGCGGAAATATTCGACGACGAAGCGGCTGACGCCATAGATGATCGACGCCATGCCGACGAGCAGCCCGGGCTTGTAACGCGCCTGGGTGCGCCAGAAGAGGTACGACAGGATCGCCATCATCAGCAGCCCTTCGAGGCCGGCTTCGTAAAGCTGGCTCGGGTGGCGCGGGTCGGGGCCGCCGTCGGGGAAGATGATTGCCCAGGGCACATTGGTTATGCGTCCCCATAATTCGCCGTTCACGAAATTTGCGATGCGCCCGAGGAACAGGCCGAAGGGAATGACGCAGGCGATATAGTCGCAGAAGCGCAGGAAGCTGAGCTTTTCCTTGCGCGTCACATACCAGATCGCGATCAGCACGCCGATGACGCCGCCATGGAGCGACATGCCGCCGTCCCACAATTTGAAGATCGTCACCGGCGCCTTGATATAGGCCTCGAGGTTGTAGAAGAGCACATAGCCAAGCCGGCCGCCGAGGATGATGCCGAGCATGGCATAGAAGATCATGTCGTCGGCGTGGCGGCGCGCCATCGGGGCCCCAGGCTGGTCGATCAGCTTGAGCAGATACCAGTAACCGAGGAAGATGCCCGCGAGATAGGCGAGCGCGTACCAGCGGATCGGCCAGCCGAAGACGCTGAACGCAACCTCGCTATGCTCGCCCATCAGGTCGGTGAAGTTCACATATTGCGTTGCTTCGGCTAAGGTTGCAAAAAGAAACATATAGTCGCGCTGTCCTTCCCCAGGAGAGGCCTCCCCATAAGGGGTATGGCGAGCGAGACCAAGAGGAGAGATGCCCGATGCCATCCGCGCTCGATTTGCGCCTGGAAGCCGCCTATAATCTGATCACGGGCCCGGGCGGCCCGATCCAGGTCGGAACGGTCGAACGTTTTGGCCGCGAACTTCCCTTCATCACCAATGCGCCGACCAACCTCGGCGACTATGTTGCATTTTTTGCTGCGCAGCACGGCGATGCCACCTTCCTCGTCGAGGGCGACGAGCGGCTGAGCTTCAAGCAGGTCTATGCCGCGGCGCGGCAGGTCGCGGCGGGGCTGGTCGACGGCTATGGCGTGCAGCGCGGCGACCGCGTCGGCATCGCGATGCGCAACGCCAATGCATGGTGCGTGACCTATATCGGCGTGCTCCTCGCGGGCGGCTGCGCCACGCTGCTCAACGGCTGGTGGCAGGGCGGCGAACTCGCCGCGGCGATCGCCGACAGCGAGACCAGCCTGGTCATCGCCGACGTCCAGCGCGCCGCGCGGCTCGAGGAAGTCGGACATGCCGGCAAGATCATCACGCTCGACTTGCTCAAGCCGATCGACGAAGCGATCGCGCCGATCACGTCGGCGGGCGGCGGCCCCGAAACGGTGCTGCCGGTGCTGACCGGGCAGGACCTCGCGACGATCCTGTTCACCTCGGGCTCGACCGGCCAGTCGAAAGGCGCCTATTCGCGCCACCAGGCAGTGGTGCAGGCGATCTTCAACTATGTGACGCAGACCGCGAGCATCGTCCACCTGCTGACGCAGGACGGTCTGATGTCGGACATCCAGCCCGCGACCTTGATCTGCACGCCCTTGTTCCACGTCACCGCCGAGATCCCGGTGTTCCTGCAGAGCCTCGCGCTCGGGCGCAAACTCGTGCTTATGCCCAAATGGAACGCCGACGAGGCGATGCGGCTGATCCAGGACGAGCAGTGCAATTATTTCGTCGGCGTGCCGCTGATGAGCTATGAAATCCTGACCAGCCCGAACCGCAAGAATTACGACCTGTCGACGTGCAAGAGCTACGCCGGCGGCGGCGCGCCGCGCCCGCCCGAGCATGTGAAGCGCCTGTCCGAGGAAATGGGCGATGCCAAGCCGCTGCTCGGCTATGGCCTCACCGAGACCAACGCGGTCGGCTGCGGCATCATCAACGAGAATTACCTCGCCAAGCCGATGTCGACGGGCCCGGCGTCGAAACCGCTCGTCGACCTTGCGATCCTCGACGACAATGGCGAACCCGTCGCGCAGGGCGGCGTCGGCGAAGTGTGCATGCGATCAGTGTGCAATTTCGAGGGCTATTGGAATAATGCGGCGGCGACCAAGGCGGCCTTTTTCGACAATGGCTATTTCCGTTCGGGCGACCTCGGCTATCTCGACGAGGACGGCTATCTGTTCATCGTCGACCGCAAGAAGGACATCATCATCCGCGGCGGCGAGAATATCAGCTGCCAGGAAGTCGAAGCGGCGATCTACGAACATGCCGACGTCAACGAATGCGCGGTGTTCGGCCTGCCCGACGAGCGGCTGGGCGAGGTCGTCGGTGCGGTGATCTGGGTCAAGCCCGGCAGCACGGTCGACGATGGCGCGATGTGTTCCTTCCTCAGCGAGCGGCTGGCGCCGTACAAGGTTCCCTACAAGATCTGGATGTCGAACGCGGCGCTGCCCAAGCTCGGCAGCGAAAAGATCGACAAGGTGTCCTTGAGGAACCAGTATCGCGCGCAGTTCGCGACGGAGGTCGCGGCGTAACCAGAGGGCGTAATGGAACGAAAGGGAGATATGGCCGAGCCTGAACCTCCCGTCGCTCCGTCCGATCCGGCGGCGCCCGCGGTCGCCGCGTCGCCGGTGCGCATTTATCGCCACCGGCTGCCGACGCGCATCTGGCACTGGGCCAATGCGGTGACTCTGCTGATCCTGCTGATGAGCGGGCTGATGATCTTCAACGCGCACCCGCGCCTCTATTGGGGACAATATGGCGCCAACCCCGACCATGCCTGGTTCGCGGTCGGCGCGACGCCGACGACGGGCTTCGTGCGGATCGGCGAGACGCGGATCGAAACCACCGGGGTGCTCGGGCGCTGGACCGACGCGCAGGGGGCGGAGCAGACTTGGGCGTTTCCGGGTTGGGCGACGATCCCGACCAGCTACAGCCTTGCCGACGGGCGACGCTGGCACCTGTTCTTTGCCTGGGTGCTCGCGATCGGGCTGACGCTCTATATGCTCTGGACCGCGTTCGGCGGGCATTTGCGCCGCGACCTGCACGTCCGGCGGCCCGAATGGTCGCCGCGCCATATCTGGCACGACATCAAGGATCATGCGCGGCTGCGCTTCCCGAAAGGGGAGGCAGCGGCGCGGTACGGCATCCTGCAGAAGCTGAGTTATATCGGGGTGATCTTCATCCTGTTGCCGCTGATGATCCTCACCGGGCTGACGATGTCGCCGGCGATGGGCGCGGCCTGGCCCTGGCTGCTCGACGTGTTCGGCGGACGCCAGTCGGCGCGCTCGATCCACTTCATCGCGGCATGGCTGCTCGTCCTCTTCTTCCTCGTCCATCTCGCGATGGTGCTGCTTGCGGGGCCGGTGAACGAGGTCCGTTCGATGGTCACCGGCTGGTTCCGCCTGCCGCCGGAGAGGGACGCATGAGCGGCCTCATCCTGCCGCGACGCCAGTTGATCGCACGCGCCGGCGGACTGGTCGCGGCGGCCGGGACGCTGCCGCTACTCGCCGGCTGCGACGCGATTAACGAGGCGCCGCTCACGCGCAAGATCCTGTCGATGGGCGAGGAGATGAACCGCGCCAGCCAGCGCGCGCTGATCGATCGCGATGCGCTCGCGCGCGAGTTCAGCCGCGCCGATCTGTCGCCGGTGTTCCGTTCGAACGGGACCAAGCTGCCCGCGGGCGACGCCTATGCCCGCCACGCCGCGACGGGTTTCGCCGACTGGCGTGTTGCGGTCACGGGGCTGGTGGCGAAGCCGCTGGCACTGTCGATGGCCGACATCCGCGCGATGCCGCAGCGCAGCCAGATCACGCGCCACGACTGCGTCGAGGGGTGGAGCGCGATCGGCGAATGGACCGGGGTGCAGCTGTCGCGCATCCTTGCCGCCGCGGGGCTGAAGGACCGCGCGCGCTATATCGTCTTTCGCTGCGCCGACCGGATCGGCGACGCACTTTATTACGAAAGCTGCGACCTCGTCGATGCGCTGCATCCGCAGACGATCATGGCGTGGGCGCTCAACCGCGAATTGCTGCCGATCGCCAACGGGGCGCCGCTGCGGCTGCGGATCGAGCGCCAGCTCGGGTACAAGCATGCCAAATATGTGACCGGGATCGAAGCGGTCGCCAGCCTCGACGGTGTCGGCGCGGGCAAGGGCGGCTATTGGGAAGACCGCATCGATTATGAATGGTATGCGGGAATCTAGGCCGGATATTTTTCGTTCATGCCCTGCCAGCTGAGCGCGACCAGCTTTTCGAGCACCGCGAGATCCACGTCGGCGAGTTTCTTGATGTAGAGGCACGCCTTGCTGCTCGTATGTTTGCCGAGCCGGGCGAGCAGCGCGTCGGCCTCGCCCTGCAATGCGCCATAATGATCGCCCATCACATAGAGCGTCATTGCGCCCTTGCGCGGGCTGTAGCCGGCGCGGCACATCGTGCCGGCGTGGCCGCTGTCGTATACATAGTCGTAGCTGCCGTAGCCGATGATCGAGGGCCCCCACATCTTCGGGGCCTGTCCGGTGGCGCGGCGGTGGATCGCGTCGACCACGGCCGCTTCCTCGCGGCGGCGCGCTTCGGGGATCGCGGCGATGAAGTCCTCGACGGTGACTTCGGTTGCCCTGGTCTTGATTTCGGCCATTTCGTGTCTCCTAGGCGGGCGCGCGACGCATGAGCAGGCGCGCGGCGGGGCCGAACCCGACGAGCGCGGCGCCGAGGAAGGGCAGCGCGACGACCCACAGCCGGACCCCGGTGACGCCGAGCGGGCTGGCGATGCTGATCGCCGCGGTCATCGCGAGGCCGGTGCAGATCATCAGCATGCCGAGGATCAGCCGGACGTGGGTGACGTCGCCCTCGGCCGCCTTGCCGCCGCTTTCGTAGCGCGCGAAGAGCAGGATGAAGGGGAAGAGCAGGACGATGTAGAGCGCGAACCAGACCGGGCGCGCGAGCCACCATTCGGCGCTGCCCGGCGCCTCGTGGAGGCCGATGCCGCCGAGCAGCCATGCCGCGACCATCACCAGCACGAAGGCGGTGAGGTGCCAGAGATAGACGGTCATGATCATGCCGTTGATGAGCACGACGGTCGTCCAGGCGGTCAGACCATCGAGCATCCGGCGCGCGGGCTTTTCGAGCGCGAGCGCGAGGCCCGTCTGCGCGATGCCGAGGGCGAGAAGCGCGAGCGTCGGGGGCATCGAGTTGCTGAGGTCCGAACCCGGAACGCCGATCATCGCCACCGGATAGGGGCCGAAGCCGACGAGAAGGCCGAGGGCGGCGAGGCCGGCGGCGGCCCAGAGCAAGGGCGCGGCGAACCGCCCGTCGTGCCAGGCATAGCCGAGCTGGTGGATCGCGACCCAGACGAAGACGAAGTTGAAGAAATTGACATAAGGGATGTCAAATTCGAGCGTCGCGACGTCGACGGCGATCGCGGCGCCCACCAAAACGAAGAAAGAGGCGATACCGAAGCGCTGCCACGCCGCGTGGCTCAACGGGGTCAACGCGGTGACGATGAGATAGACGGCGAGGAACCAGACGGGGACGAGCGCGAGCTGCGCCGCCATTTTGACCACCGCGCGGTCGATACCTGCCTGCGTCCCGAACAGGGTGACGAGCGACCAGATGAGCAGCAGCGGCAGCACCGGGTTGATCAGGCGCCGGATGCGCGCTGCGAACCAGGCGGTGAAATGCCCGCCCTTGCGCCGCGTCGCGGCCCACGACAAGCCGTTGGAAAAGCCGCCGACGAGGAAGAAGAGCGGCATCACCTGAAAACCCCAGGTCAGCCACTGCGTCCAGGGCAATATGCCGAGCAGGTGCCCGCCCTCGACGGCGCCGTCCTTCATATAGGGCGCGGCGACGAGCCAATGGCCGACCACGACCGCGAGGATCGAGAAGGCGCGCAGGAAATCGACATAGCGATTGCGTTCGGGCGGGGCCTGTTCGGCCATGGCGCGGGCGCGCGACCAGAGTGTCTTCTTCGGTGGCGTCGCGATGTCCATAAATCTCCCCTCGCCGGACAGGTGGACGAGAATGAATGATAAAGCGTTAGCCGCGATCCGCAATCTCCAGCCGCGCGGCGACCGCGTGGGCCAGACTGGCGACGGCGGTTCGAAGTTCGGGTGGGGCCTCGATGTCGATCTCGGGTCCGATGCCGAGCAGCATCGGCGCGGCGGCGTCGATCCCCTCGATCGGCAGTGTCAGGCGGCACTGGCCTGCGGGATCGGGGGCTTCGGCCGCGTCGACGGCTTCGGCGGCCCAGGCGCCGAGCAGGCGAATCCGTTCGAGCCCGAGCGGCGAGGCGCGCAGGATCGCGCGGCCCGGGCGAAGCCGCACCTCGAAATCGCGGGTCGAAGCGGTCCACCATGCGGCGAGGTTGAAATCGGCGGGACGCGCCGCGACCTCGTCGAGCATCGTCAGGGCCTGCATGTCGGCGACGGTAAAGGTCAGCACGCGCGCGCCGGTCGCCGCGACGAGATAGTGATTGCCGCCCTTGAGGACGATGCCGAGCGGATCGAGCCTCCAGTCGCGCGTGCCGCGCCAGCTGGTGTAGCGCATCGCGATGCGGCGGCGATCGATCACCGCGCGTGCGGCGGCGGCGAGCAGCGGCGCCGGGCGTGCGGCGCGATACCAGTCGAGCGTGTCGATGTGAAAGGCGCGCGCGATGCGATCGGCCTCGGCGCTGCCGCTGCGGGGAAGCGCGGCGAGCAATTTGCCGCGCGCGCGTTTCGCCGGGTCGCCGAGTCCGAGTGCCGACGCCTGTTCGGGCAGTCCGACGAGGAGCATCGCCTGCGCCTCCTGCGGATCGAGGCCGGTGAGGCGGGTGCGATAGCCATTGAGGAGTTGGAAACCGCCGCCGGGGCCGCGATCACCGTAGACGGGGATGCCCGCGGCGCTGAGTGCGTCGATGTCGCGGTAGATGGTGCGGTCCGACACCTCGAACTCGGCGGCGAGATCGGCGGCGGTGAGCCGCTGGCGCAGCTGCAACAGGATGAGGATCGAGAGGAGGCGGCTCGCGCGCATTTTTTCTTCGTAGCAGAAAATAACTGACGAATAATGTCAGGATTGCGGGCGTAGGACGGGACCTCAACCGGGAGGGACGCATGACCGACATCGACCGACGCCATCTCATGGCCCTCAGCGCAGGAGCCCTTATGACCAGCCTCATCCCAGCCGCAGCCGTCGCCGCGATCGCCCCCAAGCCGGTCGGCAAGCCGGGCGACTTCGATTTCCTGACCGGCGAATGGCGGATCCACAACAAGTTCCGCGAAGGCGAAAAATGGATCGAATTCCCGGGCGAGGCGACGGTGGTCGGCATCCTTGGCGGGGTCGCGAGCATCGAAGAATTGCGCATCCCGGCGCGCGGCTTTTCGGGCATGGGGCTGCGGTTGCTCGACGTCGAGAAGAAGATCTGGTCGGACCATTGGGTCAATGCCAAGTCGGGGGTCGTCGCGGTACCCGGGCAACTCGGGGTGTTCGAGGATGGCGTCGGCACCTTCCTGTCCGAAGGCGAGGGCGAGAAGGGACCCGAACTCTATCGCGGCGTGTGGGACCGGATCACGCCGACGAGTTGCCGCTGGTTCCAGGGCGTATCGCGCGACGGCGGGGCGACGTGGGACGACGGCTGGTTCATGGATTGGACGCGGGTGGGGTGATCCTCCCATCGCGGGGAGGATCGGATTTTTACCCGTCGCAGTCGTTCCAATAATCCTTGTTCGTGGTGCAGCTCTGCAGCCCCGAATAATGGTTCACCAGGCACACGGTCTTCATCGGGCATGCCTTGAACACGCGCGGTTTATATTCGGGCGGCGCCTTGGCCTTGGTGAAGGCGCCGACGACCTGCGCGCGGAGCGGGATAAGCTGATTGCGGATAGTCTCGTCGCCGCGCGCGATGCCCTCGTCCATCCAGTAGAGGATTTCATCCTCATGCTTCAGCGCGTCCTTCATCTGAAGCAGCGAGGACGCCGCCATGATCGCGCCATAAGGTTCGCCCTTGTCGGTGACCGAGCGCGACAGCCGATAGGCAAGCTCGAAATCCTTTTTGGTGCCATTGCCGCTGTTGATCATGTCGACCGCCATGATCACCGCGTAGAAATGTCCGCGCTCGGCGGCCGACTTGAACGCGGCGAAGGCTTTCTTCGGGTCCTTCTTGGTCCCGATGCCCTCGAGATAATAAAGCCCGGTGCGATAGATGGCGTCGATATGCCCGGAGGCCGCCGACTGGCTGAGCAGCGTGAAAGCCTTGGCCGGGTCCTTCTTGCCGCCGATCACGCCGGCGCCATAGAGCGTGCCGACCGAATAAAGCGCGACCGGATCGCCGAGGTCGGCAGCCTGCTCGATCAGCGCGAGTCCTTCCTGCGGTGTGCCGCCCGCGACGCTGCTGTTGATCCAGGCATGGCCGATCTCGCTGAGCGCTGCCGGGTCCTTCTGCTTCTGCGCATAAGCGAGCGCGGCGTCGCGGCCCTCGACGGTGCGGATATACCAGTTGCCGCCGCGTGCGGTCATTTCGGGCAGCGGCGCGGGGCAGGGTGTGCCGGCGTTGGCGCCCGCCTCATAGCTTTGTGCCCAGGCGAGCGCGGCCGGCGAGGGGCTGGTCCCAGCCTTCTTCTCGCTCACCAGCCGGTCATAGGCGTTATGGCAATCGACATTCTGATTATATTCGACCGTCGGGTCGGGCATCGCGCCGCCAGCGCTCATCGTCGATGAGGCGGTCGCCAGCGCGAGCAAGGGCGCGGCGAAGGTCAGGATCATTCGCATGACAAATTGTCCCCACTATGCGTCCCCACGCGCGATCATGCCGCAGGACGGGTGCGGAAACTTGTAAGAACGCGCCAAGGCGTTGCGCGGCGCGGACGTCCCTGTTAGGCGCGCGACCGTCTTTTATCACCAAAGGTGTGCCCCATGTCCGAGTCCATCAAGCGCGTCGTCCTCGCCTATTCGGGGGGGCTCGACACCAGCGTCATCCTGAAATGGCTGCAGGTGACCTATGGCTGCGAGGTCATCACCTTCACCGCCGATCTGGGACAGGGCGAGGAACTCGAGCCGGCGCGCGCCAAGGCCGAGCTGATGGGGATCAAGCCCGAGCATATCTACATCGACGATGTCCGCGAGGAGTTCGTCCGCGATTTCGTCTTCCCGATGATGCGCGCCAATGCGCGCTATGAGGGCGATTACCTGCTCGGCACCTCGATCGCTCGGCCGCTGATTTCGAAGCGTCTCGTCGAGATCGCGCGTGAAACCGGTGCCGACGCGGTCGCGCATGGCGCGACGGGCAAGGGCAACGACCAGGTGCGCTTCGAGCTTTCGGCCTATGCGCTCAATCCCGACATCAAGGTGATCGCGCCGTGGCGCGAATGGGACCTGACGAGCCGTACGGCGCTGATAGAATTTGCCGAACAGCACCAGATCCCGGTGCCCAAGGACAAGCGCGGCGAAAGCCCGTTCAGCACCGACGCGAACCTGCTGCACACCTCGTCGGAGGGCAAGGTGCTCGAAAATCCGTGGGACGAGACCCCCGACTATGTCTATTCGCGTACGGTCAATCCCGAGGATGCCCCCGACACGCCCGAATATATCACGGTCGATTTCGAGCGCGGCGACGGCGTCGCGCTGAACGGCGAGGCGATGTCGCCCGCCACTTTGCTTGCGGCGCTCAACGACCTCGGCCGTAAGCATGGCATCGGCCGCCTCGACCTCGTCGAGAACCGTTTCGTCGGCATGAAGTCGCGCGGCATGTACGAGACGCCGGGCGGCGAGATCTACGCCCGCGCGCATCGCGGGATCGAGAGCATCACGCTCGATCGCGGCGCCGCGCACCTCAAGGACGAGCTGATGCCGAAATATGCCGAGCTCATCTACAACGGCTTCTGGTTCGCGCCTGAGCGCGAGATGCTGCAGGCGGCGATCGACCATAGCCAGGAGAAGGTGTCGGGCACGGTGCGGCTCAAGCTCTACAAGGGCAATGCCAGCGTCGTCGGCCGCAAGTCGCCGAACAGCCTGTACAGCGAGCGGCATGTGACCTTCGAGGATGATGCCGGCGCTTATGACCAGAAGGATGCGGCAGGCTTCATCAAATTGAACGCGCTGCGGCTGAAATTGCTGGCGAAGCGCGACCGCTGATGCGGCCTGCCCCGTTCGGGGCAGGTGTCGCCGCTGCAGGCGACCGGATCGATCACATGCGGTCGACCCGGCATCCAACGCGTGATACCCAGGCTCCCGGCAATCGAACGACGATGTTGGGAAGAGGCTGCCACCATCCAGGGGGTAGCGAATATGGACGAATGGAACGCGGAGGACGCGACCTCCGAACGCGACGAGTGGGAATGGCGCCTTGTGCTGGTCCCGCGCTTAGCGCTGAACGTCAATCGTACCGGCATGCGCACGCGCTTCATCTGGCCGGGGCGCTATCTGGTTCGCTGGTCGCGCACCTATAAACGCTACGTCTATCGTCGGCATTGATGCCGCCGCTGGTGCGGTTTGATTTGCTGCGCTAAGGCGCGCGGATGACCGCGACCCGCTTTTTCTCCGACAATGCCGCGACCGTCCATCCCAAGGTGATGGAGGCGCTGGCAGCCGCCAACCATGTCGATACCGCCTATGACGGCGATGCGCTCAGCCAGTCGCTCGACGCGACCTTTTCGGACCTGTTCGAAACCGACTGCGAGGTCGTGTGGATCCCGACCGGGACCGCGGCGAACAGCATCATCCTCGCGCATTTCGTGCGGCCGTGGCAGGGCATCCTCTGTTACGAGGAAGCGCATATCGAGGTCGACGAATGCGGCGCGCCAAGCTTTTATTCTGGCGGCGCCAAGCTCATGACGCTGCCCGGTGCGGGGGCGAAGATCGACGCCGAGGCGTTGAAGGCGCGGATCGCGGCGATCCGGAACGACGTGCATCAGGTCCAGCCGGCGGCGATCAGCATCACCAATGCGACCGAATATGGCCTCGCCTGGCGCCCCGACGAGGTGCGCGAGATCAGCGAGATCGCCAAGGGCAAGGGGCTGAAGCTGCATATGGACGGCGCGCGTTTCGCCAATGCGGTGGCGTTCGCCGGCTGCTCGCCCGCCGACGTGACCTGGCGCGCGGGGGTCGACGCGCTGTCGTTCGGTTTCACCAAGAACGGCGCGATGATGGCCGAGGCGCTGGTCTTTTTCGGCGGCAGCGGCGGCGCCGGGGTGCGCGAGCTCAAGAAGCGCGGCGGGCATCTGCTCAGCAAGGGGCGTTTTGTCGCGGCGCAGATCCGCGCGATGCTCAAGGACGATCTGTGGCTCGCCAACGCGCGCGCCGCGAATGCCGGCGCCGCGGCGCTGGCGGCGGCGTGCGGCGACCGGCTGATGTATCCGGTCGAGGCAAACGAGCTGTTCGTGCGGATCAGCGCCGAGGATGCCGCCGACCTGCGCGCCAAGGGCTTCGACTTCTATGACTGGGGCGAGGGCGCGGCACGGCTGGTGGTGAGCTGGGATCAGGATGCCGAAGCCGTCGCGCCGCTCGCGGCGGCGATCGCCGCCTTGTGAGTACAACGCCGAGCCTGTTGACGCCGCGCGTCCTGCTGCCGTTCCTGTTCGTCACCCTGATCTGGGGGTCGACCTGGATCGTCATCACCGGACAGCTTGGCGTCGTGCCGCCGAGCTGGTCGGTCGCCTATCGTTTCTTCACCGGCGCGGCGGCGATGTTCGCCTATGCGCTGTGGCGGCGCGAAAGGTTGCTCCTCTCGGGCTGGGCGTGGGGCTTTGCCGCCACGCTCGGGCTCGCGCAATTCGCGTTCAATTTCAACTTCGTCTATCGCTCCGAGCTGCATATCACCTCGGGGCTGGTCGCGGTGCTCTTCGCACTACTGATCGTGCCGAACACCTTGCTCGGGCGCATCTTCCTGAAGACGAAGGTCGAGGGGCGCTTCCTCGCCGGGGCGGGGATCGCGATCGTCGGCGTCGGGCTGATGATCCTCCACGAATATCGCGCCGCGACGGTCGGCGCGGGCGAGGTGCTGCTCGGCACCGCGCTGGCGCTGAGCGGGGTGATGAGCGCGTCGATCTCGAACGTGATGCAGGGCGCGCAGATCGCGCGCGCGCAGTCGATGGTGGTGATGATCGCCTGGGCGATGCTGTTCGGCGCGATTGGCGACGCGAGCTTCGCGTGGATCACGACGGGACCGCCGGTGATCGAAACGACCCCGGCCTATCTCGCCGGGGTGCTGTATCTCGGTGTCGTGGCGAGCGCGGTGACCTTCCCGCTCTATTTCACCATCATCCGCGCGGTCGGGCCGGGTCAGGCGGCATGGTCGAGCGTGGTGATCCCGATCATCGCGATGGGCTTTTCGACGATATTCGAAGGCTATCGCTGGGCGCCGCTGTCGATCGCGGGCGGCGCGGTCGCGCTGGTCGGGCTGGTGATCGCGGTGGTCAAGCGGCCCGAGAAGCCGTCGGTGAGCGGCAATATGGTTTCGGTGCCGGTGAACGAGGCTACCGACAAATCGCGCTGACGCAGCTTTCTACTTATGGCCAGTTCCGGCTTTCCCTGTTTTCCAATCACGATAGGCCGACCAGGGCGAAGGTGCCGCGGCAGGTTTCAGGCAGGGCTCGACCAGCACCGCAAGCTCCTTAGCCCAATCGTAAAATTCGCCACCGTTGGATTGGCTTATGACCTGAAAATAGGGCCCGTCCTTGTAGCTTTCTCGATCGTCGTCGATCACCGCGCTGGTGGCGCGAATTATGACGCTGTCTCCGTCGGTGGTCACCGTTATTTCCCTCTCGGGCTCGCTCTGGCGGGCTACGGACGGGAGCGACCCGTCGAGTAAGTGGGTCAGATTGTCGGGCCACAACGTCGCTTGCCTGCCCGGGAACTTACTTATCAGCGGGATTGCGCCTCGACATCGACGCAGGTCGGCCTCTAGCCATTCCATTTGAAGATTGAGGTCATCGGCCAGTTCGATTGCACTCGTCGGGTGGCCACGCTTGCGCAATTCGCTTGCAATGTCCTTGTACGCCGATTGCCCAGCCCGGTCGCGGCGGTCCACCTTGATGGTTCGAGTGATGCGAGCGATGGGTCGGCAACCTGATGATCCGCTCGTCTGGTAGCGCCCCTCGCACACCATCGAGATTGCCATCGTCCAACCGTCGTAGCGACGTAGCGCGATGCTGTAGCTGATATCGATCAGTCCCGCCGGTTCGCCCGACGGGATATAGTCCGCCGTCTCTGGGTCATCTCTTTCGTTCCAGACGGGCGAGCCAAAGAAAAAGTCGGGATTGTGAGCCAGCGCAAAATACCAGCGATCATATCAATCACCATATTTCTCCCAATAGGCTTCGTCTTCACGCTGTTGAGGGCATGTCTCGGCCGGCTCGTCGGGGTCGCACCGAAATTCCTCGTACAGATCGGCAGGATCATATTCATACCGCGCAAGGGCTGGCTGGCACGATAGGAGCATCCCTGACAGCAGGCTGAGGCAAATTGCAGTCTGTGATAGGGACGCGAATTTCACCCCGCGCTGATCCGCTCGATATCGGCCCCCACCGCTTGCAGCTTTTCCTCGAGCCGCTCGTAACCGCGGTCGAGGTGGTAGACGCGGTTGACCTCGGTCTGGCCCTGCGCGGCGAGGCCGGCGATGATCAGGCTCATCGAGGCGCGCAGGTCGGTTGCCATGACGGGCGCGCCGACGAGATGGTCGACCCCGCGGACCACCGCGCTGCGGCCGCGCACGTCGATGTCGCAGCCCATGCGCGCCAACTCAGGAACGTGCATGTAGCGGTTTTCGAAGATGGTTTCGGTGAACAGCGATGCGCCCGACCCCAGCGTCGCCATCGCCATGAACTGCGCCTGCATGTCGGTCGCGAAGCCCGGGTAGGGCGCGGTCGACAGCGTGACCGGCTGGGCGCGGCCCGACATGGCGACGCGGATGCCGGTCTTGGTCTCCTCGACCGTCGCGCCGGCCTGGCGCAGCGCCGCGAGCGTCGCTTCCATCTCGCTCGCCTTGGCCCCGACCAATTCGACGTCGCCCTCGGTGATGACGGCGGCGCAGGCGTAGCTGCCCGCCTCGATGCGATCGGCCATGACGCGGTAGGTCGCGCCGTGCAGCCGGTCCACGCCCTCGATCGTCAGCGTCTCGGTGCCGATGCCGTCGATCTGCGCGCCCATCGCGACGAGGCAGTTGCACAGGTCGACGATCTCGGGCTCGCGCGCGGCGTTTTCGAGGACGCAGGTGCCGGCGGCGAGCACCGCTGCCATGACGGCATTTTCGGTCGCGCCGACCGAGACGACAGGGAAGGTGAACTTGCCGCCCTTGAGCCGGCCGCCGGGTGCAACGGCCTTCACATAGCCCGAGGCGAGTTCGATTTCGGCGCCGAAGGCCTCGAGCGCTTTCAGGTGGAGATCGATCGGGCGGTTGCCGATCGCGCAGCCGCCGGGCAGCGACACGGTCGCCTCGCCGGCGCGCGCGAGCAGCGGGCCGAGGACGAGGATCGAGGCGCGCATCTTGCGGACGATATCGTAAGGCGCGACGGTCGAGGTCAGCGTCGTCGCGCGCGCGGTGAGGACGCGGCCGAAATCCTCGGGGCGCGACCCTTCGATCGTCGTCGAGCAGCCGAGCTGGTTGAGCAAATGGCCGAAACCGTCGACGTCGGCGAGCCGCGGCAGGTTGCGGAGCGTCAGCGGCTCGTCGGTGAGCAGCGCGCAAGGAAGCAAAGTGAGCGCCGCGTTTTTCGCGCCGGAGATGGGGATACGGCCCTTGAGTCGCTGGCCGCCGCGAATGACGATTTGATCCATGCGCAGTCTTTAGCGGATGCGCCGAAGCGCGCAAGCGGCGGACCGCGCCCTATTGCGCCGGGCCGAGCCAGCCCGACGGCAGGCGATATCCCATGATCTTGCTTTCGGGGACGGTGACGACCGCGACCTCGCGGCAGACATTGCCGGCGAGCATGCGAACCGCGCCCGCGCCGTTAGACCCGAGATAGAAACCGGCGAAGCCGCCGTCGGGCACGCCGGCGCGTTTCGCGACGACGATCGAGCCGAGGACGGGCTCGCCCACTTCGGCGATCGCATCCTTGCCCCACGCCAGCCAGGATTGGGCGCGCCCGCTGTTCGTGCCGCGCTTGCCGGCCTTGCGCATGACATAGTTGACGAACTGGCTGTTCCACGGCTGCTCGTCATTCACATATTTGGGTTCGGCGGTCGCCATATAGGCGACGATGCGCGGGTTGGCCGCCGCGCCCGGCGCCTCGCGCTGACCGAGTTCACCGATCGCTATGTTCAGCCATGTCGCGGTGTTGACGAAGGCGGCGTCGCTCTTCGCTTGCGCGATGTCGGTGGGCGCCCAGCGTTCGGGGCTTTGGTCGCATTCGGGGCTGAAGGCGGCGATTTCGTCATTCTCGGCGGGCTCGTCGTCGGCGGCGACCGTGGGGGTGTCCGGGGTTGCGGCAGCGGTCGCATCGCGATCGGCCGTGGCGGGCGGCGCCGTTGCCGGCGGGGCGGCGACCTCGGTCTGCCCGGCAGGGGGCCTGATCATCGCCATGCCCCCCAGCGACCAGAAGGCGAGATAGCCCAGCGCTGCGAGGATCAGCCATTTCCAAGGGATTTCGAACAGGAAGAACCACCAGGGCGATTTGGGGATTTCGACATCGCCATAGGCGGGGCGGACGATCGTGCCGTCACGGAAAAAGCTGATCCAGTATTTCTCCATGAATTCCTTGGTGAAATAGTCCGAATGGCCGGCATCGTGGAGCCGGTCGCGGACCGGCGATCCGAAGCCGTTGGTCCCCGAATAGCCATAGCCCCAGGTGAAGGCCTTCGCGACGGCGGGCCAGATGTCGCGCACGCCATAGTCGTTGATGATCGTGCCGCCGACCTTGTGCGAGACACCTTCCCAGTCGAAATCGGAATCGACCACCGATCCGCACAGGATCAGGTTGTCGATGCGGAACAAATGGCTTTCCTTCAGCAACGTCGCGACGACATTGGTGCCGTTGCTGTGCGCGATGACGCTGACCTGCCCCTGCTCGGCGCGGCTGCGGTCGATGATCGGAAGGATGCGATCCTCCGACTTGTCGACCGGGGTCCGCCGCCACGGCCCCGGGACGAGGAAACGAAACAGGTCGAAGCGCCCATATTTGATCGGACGGATTTCGACATTGTCGAGCTGGGCGAAAACCTGCTCGGCGCGCTCGTACCAGCTGGCGTGGGTCCTGATGCCGTGGACGAGCAGGATGATGTGCTTGGCTGCCATGGAATCCTTGCCGGCTGGTCAGAGGGAAAAGCGTCAGTCGGCTCCGGCGGGTGTCGGGACATATCCCGAGTCGCCGTCGAACTGCGCCCTGGTCTCGCGCGCGCCCTTGCCCATGAAGATATAACCCACGACGCCGAGGATCAGCGCCGCCGCGCCGAACAGAGGGATCTCGCCGCGCGTCGCCACCATGAACGCCACAAAGGCCCCGCCGACGATGGCCGCCATCAGGAAGATTTTCTGATTGTTGCCGCCGGGGTAGGCAAAGGCGGCGCGGCCATCGGCGGTGCGCACGCCATGGATGCCGCCGATGTCGAGCGCGGAGAAGCCATAGAAGCGCCCCCGCGTTCCGGGCTGGAGCATCTCGGTCACGTCCTTCCTGGTCACCGCATTGTTCAGGCTCTGCGAGGTGCCGTCGTCGCGCAGGAAGTCGATGGTCTTGAATATCGTCATGTCGCCCGCCGTGCGTTTGACGTCGGTGGCGGTGACGGTTCCGTCGATGATCGATGTGCCCATGTCGTTCATTCCCCAGTCGCGGTTCATGACCCCGCGAAACCTAAGCGACTTGGCCGCGAAAGGGAAGCAGGCGGCCGGCGGCGTCTTTTGCAGTGGTAAAGCGCGCCGAAACATGGGACCAGTGGCGCGGATTTCATCAAATTTGGGACGGTAAGACACGGACACCTGTTAGGAAAAAGGGGCAAGGGCATGAGGAATATCGTCGTCACCATCGCCACATCGGCTTCGCTGGTCGCCACGCCGCTTGCGGCCCCCGTCCTCGCCCAGACCACCTATCCCTATCCACCGCCCGGCGGCCCGCAGATCCAGCCGCCGCGTGACCAGGCCTATGCCGGGACGTTGCGCTGCGAGTCGCGCAGCAACCGGACGCAGCGTTGCAACGTCCGCACCGACAATCGCGTCGACCTGATCCGCGTCATCGGTGGCCGCTGTTCGAAAGGGCGCGACTGGGGTTTTACCGCCAACCAGATCTGGGTGTCGGGCGGCTGCCGTGCCGAGTTCGGCTATGGCTATGGCAATGGCGGGACCTATCCGGTGCCGCTGCCGCAGCCGGTCGACGATTTTGCCGGGACGATCCGCTGCGAATCGCGCAGCAATCGTTACGAGCAATGCAATGTTCCGACGAACAACCGCGTCGAGCTGGTGCGGCGGCTGGGCGGGCGCTGCAACGCCGGGCGGCAATGGGGCTATGATGCCAATTATATCTGGGTCAACAACGGCTGCCGTGCCGAATTCCGCTATGGTTACAGCAATCTCGTTCCGCTGCCGGGGCCGAAGCCCGAGAAGGACAAGGGGCCGAGCACCGGTCTGATCATCGGCGGTGTGGTGGTCGCGGGCGGGCTGCTCGCGCTGCTGCTGAGCAAGAAAAAGAAGTCGCCAGCGGGCGAAGAGACCGCGGTCGAGACGCCGACGACCTATCCCGCGGGGCCGCCGGCAACGTTGAGCGCCAATCTGTCGTCGCTGCCGAGCGCGGCGCGGCCGTCGGTGCAGAATTGCATGAACGACGCGGCGCGGCAGATCGGGGTCACAGGGGGCACGCGGCTGTCCTATGACCGGCTCGTCAGTCTGGAGCAGGGTAATGGCGGCTGGCGCATTCGTGCCGCGATGACCGCCACCTATCCCGACGGGGCGCGATCGCTGGAAATGTATTGCCGCGCGACGCCAAGCGAGATCATCCAGCTCGATTTCAGCTAGGTCCGGGATCGCGAATGGTATCGGGCTGGCGCCCGTTGGGCGTTGCGATTATCCGGGGCGCGGATAGGAGCGCGCGACTGACCGACAAGCCAGCCACAGCCGACAGCGACGCGCCGTCCAAGCGCGCGCTTGCGGCCGTTCGCCTGCTGCTGTCGGGTGATATCGCGGATGGTATCGCGCACTATCAGGCGAGTATGCAGGCGTCGAAACGGCGCCTGCCGATCGGCGTGCATATCGCGATGCTCGAAGCGGCCGGTCATGGGTCCGCGGCGCAGGCTTTGCGCGCGCTGGGGCTGCGCACGGGCGAAGACGTTAGTG
Source organism: Sphingopyxis sp. KK2 (assembly GCF_001990265.1). Lineage (GTDB taxonomy): Bacteria > Pseudomonadota > Alphaproteobacteria > Sphingomonadales > Sphingomonadaceae > Sphingopyxis. The sequence goes on along the minus strand of NZ_LYVN01000004.1, from coordinate 43,089 downwards.
CCGCCGCCTATCAGGCGCAATCGCCCGACCAGCTTTGCAGCGAATATGAGGCGCTGTTCGCACGCGGGGCGATCAATTCGCGGATGATCGCGGGCTATGCGGCGAGTCTGATCGAATTGGGGCGGACCGAGGAGATGGCGCGGATCTTCGATTCCGCACGACTTTTCCGGACCGTAAAGCTGGGCGATCCAAGCGAAGAACTGGCGGAGGCGGTCGCGGCCGAAATGGCGATGCGCGCGGCCGCGTCGGCACGGCCCACAACCAATGGACCGGCGCTGGAGATGCTGCGCATCGGCAAGCTCGCGCAGGATCCCGGTCCGGCAATTGCGCGGTTGATCGATGCGATCGAAGCCGAGGCGCGGCGCTATCTCGCGAGCTGGGCGGGCAGCGATCACCCGTTCGCGCAGCATGTCAGCGACCAGCATATCATTCACGCCTGGGGCCTCATCTCGCAGGGGCCGGGGCGGCTCGACCGCCATTCGCACAAGCGCGGCTGGGTGACCTGCGTCTATTATCCCGTCGGCGTGCCCGAGGGCGAGGCGGGCGGCGAGTTGGTGGTCGGCCCGCCGGAGGACGGCGCGCCGCTCCCCGGATGGCCGCACGCACGGGTCCGGCCGCAGGCCGGGCTGCTGGTGCTGATGCCCTCTTACTACACGCACTGGACGACGCCCTATGACGCCCCGGGGCTGCGGGTGTCGATCGCGGTCGATTTCGAGCTCAGCCGGGGTGCAGAGGACGCGTCCTAGCGCGCGAGCAGCGCGTCCTCGACCTGCGCCAGACGATCCTTGCCGAAGAACATCTCGCTGCCGACGAAGAAGGTCGGGATACCGAACACGCCGCGCGCGACCGCAGCCTCGGTGTTGGCGACCAGCTTCGCCTTGATCCCGGGCTCCTGCGTGCGCGCGAGCAGCGCGGGGCCGTCGAAGCCGTTGGCGGTGAGGAAGGCGCCGGCGACTTCGGGGTCGTCCATTTTCAGGCCTTCCTCCCACATCGCGCGGTTCACCGCATCGACATAGTCGTCGAGCACGCCCTCATCCTCGGCGACGATCGCCCCGCGCATGATGAGTAGCGTGTTGACCGGGAAATGCGGGTTGAGGCGGAATTTGGAGAGGGCGTGCTTCTCGATGAAGCGGCGCATCTCGAGATGCTCATAGGCGAGTTTCGCGGGCGCCTCGGCATATTGGATCATCGGTGCCTTGTTGCCCGTCGCCTTGAAGATGCCGCCGAGCAGGCAGGGGGTGATGACGAGGTCGGCGCCGGTGCGGTCGAGCAGTTCGGGCAGGACCTTGAGCGTGAGATAGGCGTTGGGGCTGCCGAAATCGAAGATGAGTTCGAGACTTTTGGTCACCATTTTTCTCCCCAGGGACGGAGGTCGAGTTCGTGCGTCCAGGCGCTTTTGGGTTGCCGGTGGAGCATCACATAATTGGCGGCGATGGCGTCGGGGTTGAGGATTAGCTCGGCGGCCTTCGCATTGTCGAAATCGGGGTGGCGGCCCTTGATGAACTCGGTGTCGATCGCGCCGTCGATGATGGTGTGCGCAACATGCACGCCCTGCGGCCCCAGTTCGCGCGCCATCGATTGTGCGAGCATGCGGAGCGCGCCCTTCGCGCCCGAAAAGGCCGAGAAGCCCGATCCGCCGCGCAGGCTGGCGGTTGCGCCGGTGAAGATGATGGTACCGCGGCCGCGCGGCGCCATATGCTTCGCTGCCTCGCGCCCCATCAGAAAGCCGCCGAGGCACGCCATTTCCCAGACCTTGGTGTAGACGCGCACGCTGGTCTCGGCGATCGGAAAATTGACGTTGGCGCCGATGTTGAAGACCGCGACCTCGACCGGCCCGACCTCGGCCTCGACCTGGTTGAACAGCGCGACCATGTCCTTCTCTTCGCGCGCGTCGCCGGGGAAGGCGCGCGCCTGGTGGCCCGCGTCGCGGATCGACTGTGCGAGCGCTTCGAGCTGGTCGGCGTTGCGCGGGCGGCGGTTGACGCAGGCGGTGAGGCCCTCGGCGGCGAACGCACGCGCGATCGCGCCGCCGGTGGCATCGCCGGCTCCGATGATGACGGCGGCTGGGTGGGGCATGCGACTCTCCTCTTGCCGTGCATCGTAACTATGATAATCATAGTGACAAGCGATTTTTGTTCGCCGTCGAAGACGGCTAAGGACACGGCATGCCCAAGCGCGCGGATCTTTCGGACACTTTCTGCCCCGTCGGGCGCTCGGCCGAGCTGCTCGGCGACCGCGCGGTGCTGCTGATCCTGCGCGACCTGTTCTTCGGGCGACGCCGGTTCGAGGCGATCGCGGCGAACACCGGGCTGGGGCCGCAACTCGTGTCGGCGCGGCTCAAACTGCTCGAGGGCGAGGGCGTGGTCGAGCGCCACGCCTATCAGGACCGGCCGCTACGCCACGAATATCGGCTGACCGACAAGGGCAAGGACCTGTTCGGGGTGCTCTATGCGATGCGCGGCTGGGCCGAGCGCTGGGCGTATAAGGATGGCGAGACCGGCGGCGGGCCGGCGATGCGCTACATCCACCGCGCGTGCGGCAGCGATGTCGGGACGGCGACGGTCTGTCCGGGGTGCGGCGCGGCGCTGGGCTATGGCGATCTGAAAGGCGACCCGTCGCCGGCGCTCAAGGCTGAGCAGGCGGCGCGGGCGGGCTAGACCCAAGGCGGCGTTCTGATAGGCTATCGCCCGGATACGAAGGGGCGAATATGCGCGGCCGATCATTTGCCAATCTTGTCGCTGTCCTGGCCCTTACAACGCCGGCGCATGCGATCCCGCCGCCACCGTCGCCGCCCGATCCGGCGGTGATGGACGAAGCCCATGGATTGGCCAGGGAACTGGTTGCACCGAATGACGGCGATTTGCGTTTTCGAACCCGTTCTGCAGTCGCCAATGAGGCGCTCGGGTGGCTCGCGGTCGCGCATCCCGATGTTCGGGACCAAGTCGTTCTCCAGGCGTTCATCGGGGCCGTCCAAGCGCGCGTTGATGCGGTCTGGCCGGAGGAACAGGCCAATATCTATAGGCCGCTGGTCAACCAGTTTCGGCTGATGTCGGCGACCGATCTGGCCGACGTGCGGCGCTTCGTCGCTACGCCGGCCGGGCAGCAATTTTCACGGTTGCTGGTCGATTCCTATTTCGGCCTGGCCGACCGGGCGGCGTCCGACACCCTGTATCGCCGCTTGTTCCCGGAACTGCCCGCTATGCTCGAAGCCGCGCAAAAGCAGGTGGCCGGATAGGCGTTAAGCCTTTTCCAGCGTGCACTGCAGCGGGTGCTGGTTCTGCCGCGCGGCGTCCATCACCTGGTTCACTTTGGTCTCGGCGACTTCATAGCTGAACACGCCGCACACGCCGACGCCTTGCTGGTGGACGTGCAGCATCACTTGCGTCGCCTGTTCGATGTCCATGTTGAAGAAACGCTGGAGCACCATCACGACGAATTCCATCGGCGTGTAATCGTCGTTGAGCAACAGCACCTTGTACATCGACGGCTTCTTGGCCTTGGCGCGGGTGCGCGTCGCGATGCCGACGCCCGGAGTGCCGGGCGTGCCGTCGTCCTTGTCCGCCATAAGGCGGACATCTTCGGCATCCGCCATGGCGCGGATCGGGTGGAGATTCTGAACTGGAAGCATTGTCACCGGAATATCGCACGCCGAAGCGGATTCGCAAGGGGGCGGGGCATCATTAACCCCCTTTTGTCGGAGCCCAAAAGCAAGAACCGCCCGCAACCCGAGGGATGCGAGCGGTCTTGTTGTGTCGGCGCAGGCTGGGAGGAGGGGAGAGACGCCCGCGCCAACGGGAAGAAAAAGGCCCTTAGGCTGCCTTCATCTTCGAAGTGATGACCGACACGCGGTTCGAGATCGGCGCGAAGCTGTCGTTCGCCATCTTGACGACGAGTTCGCTGGTCTTCGAGGTCTGCGCGACAGCGGCGTCAAACGCCTTCTTGCTGTTTTCGGCATAGAGCTTGAAGAATTCGGTCGGCGACTTGACCGAGGTGTAGCCCTTCAGCGCGGCGGTCGTGTCTTCGAAGCTCTTGCGAGCGAAGGTCACGCCTTCCTGGCCGAGCACTTCGGCGTTTTTCGCGGCAATCTTGCCGGCTTCGACGAGCGCTTCGAGGTTTGCCTTGTTGAACTCGACGGCTTCTTCGGCGAGCTTGCTCGACTTGGCGAGCGCTTCCTTCGACTTCGCTTGGAAATCGGCGGTCAGGGCTTCGGCGCGGGTCTTGGCTTCGTCGGCGAACTTCTTGACGGTGTCGTTCATGGTCTTGAATCCTTTGGTGGCGGCGGCGACCGGCTTCGGCGCGGCCTTCAGGGGCTTGGGGGCAATGGTCTTTACGGCCGCCTTCTTGGGGGCGACCTTCTTGGCCACGGCCTTGGGGGCAGCGGCCTTTTTCGCGACCGGCTTGGCTTTTGCCTTCACCGTCGGGGTTTTCACAGGAGCCGGTGCGGCCTTTGCCACTGCCGGGGCAGCGGTTTCGACCGGAGCGGCCGGAGTCACCGCCGGCTTGGCGGGGGTTTCCAGCGTCGCGGCTTCGAAAGCCTTTTCGGCACTATCCATCTTGGTAGCCATCGGGGGAACTCCTTTATGTTGCAGTGCACAATATAGGAGTGGCGTGGCGATTTCAAGGATATTTTTGTGCAGTGCACAAAAATTGTCGATCGCAGCCTTATTGGCCCCTTATTCCCCTGATTTTACCGCTGCTTGACGTAGCGGCCGGGGGCATCCTCTATGGCCTTCTTAGCACCTTTTCCGGGAATATACGAACCCTTGGCTGGGATTTTTGCGCCGTCCTGCGCGGCAATCCAGTCGATCCAGTGCGGCCACCAGCTACCTTTAGTCTCCTTCGATGACGCTTCGAAGTCGGCTAGGGTGGTCGCCTGATTGTCGCCGGTCCAATATTGATATTTGCCGGCGGCGGGCGGGTTCACGACCCCGGCGATATGCCCCGACCCCGCGAGCAGGAAGGTCTTGTCGCCCGACAGATGGTCCATCAGCCGCCAGACACTGGCAAGCGGCGCGATATGATCTTCTCGCCCCGCCTGGATATAGGCCGGGGTCTTGATCTTCTTGAGGTCGATCGGGGTGCCGCAGACCGACAGGCTGTTCGGGACGACCATGCGGTTGTCGCGATAGAGGTCGACCAGATATTGGCGGTGCCACTTCGCGGGCAGGTTGGTGGTATCGCCGTTCCAATAGAGCAGGTCGAAGGGCGGATAGTCGTTGCCGAGCAGGTAATTGTTGACGACATAATTCCAGATCAGGTCGCGCCCGCGCAGGCTGTTGAAGGTCGCCGCCATATAGCGCCCGTCGAGATAGCCCTGCGCCGACAGTTGCTCGAGCAGCGCAAGATAGCTTTCGTCGACGAACATCTTGAGGTCGCCGGCGAACTCGAAATCGATCTGCGCGGTGAAGAAGGTCACCGACTTGACCTTGTCGGCCTCGCCCTTCGCCGACAGCATGGCGAGGGTCGCAGCGAGTGTGGTGCCCGCGACGCAATAGCCGATGGTGTGGACCGCGGGGGCATCGAGCAGGTCGCGCACCGTGTCGATCGCGTCGACCTGCGCCGCGATATAATCGTCCCAGACGACATCCTTCATCGAGGCGTCGGCGGATTTCCACGACACCATGAACACCGACAGTCCCTGTTCGACCGCCCAGCGCACGAAGCTTTTCGCGGGGTTGAGGTCGAGGATGTAGAAGCGGTTGATCCACGGCGGGAAGATGACGAGCGGCGTCGCGAACACCTCGCTGGTCGTCGGCGTATATTGGATCAGCTGGTAGAGGTCGGTCTCGTGGATCACCTTGCCGGGCGTGGTCGCGATGTTTACGCCGACCTCGAAGGCGTCGGGATCGACATGGCTGAGCTGCCCGCGCTGCAGGTCGGTGAGCATGTGCTTCAGGCCCTTGAGCAGGCTCTCGCCGCGCGTCTCGATCGCGCGCTTGATCACTTCGGGATTGGTGAGCGCAAGGTTCGACGGCGAAAAGGCATCGGCCATGCCCTTCGCCGCAAATTCCATCTTCTTGCGCGCATTTTCGTCGAGCCCAGCCATCTGGCGCGTCGTTTCGAGCAGTTGGTCGGAGAGCAGGCCATAGGTCTGGCGGATCAGCGCGAAGGCGGGGTTGTCGGTCCAGTCGGGGTCGGCGAAGCGCTTGTCCTTCGGCGTGTCGGTGACCGGGGTGAAGGAAGGGCCGAGCGTGGCGAGCGAGGTCCAGAAGGCGACCCCCTGTTCCCACATCTTCGACGAATGTTCGGCCCATTGCTGCGTCGCCGGATTGTTCAGCCAGCCGGCGGGATCGAACAGCGCTGCGGCGCTCGTGTGGCCGTCGTTCGCCTGGCCGAGCGCATAGTCGAGCATCATCTGCTGCGCGCGGCCCATGACGCTGGCCCAATGCTGCAGGTCGTCGGGCGCGGGCATGAAGGGATTTGGCTTTTCGGTGGTGCCGTCCGTACCCGTTTCGGTCATGCTCGTTCCTGCTGGTCAGTGCCGTCAATATGCCTATAACAAGCCGCGATGCGGCTGGCGAGATTGCCGCTCGCGTCAATCAACAAGATACGCAAAGGAGTTGTTCTAGTTTCCCATGTCCGAAGATGAATTCTATCGCATCAAGCGCCTGCCGCCCTATGTCATCGCTGAAGTCAATGCGATGCGTGCGGCCGCCCGCGCCTCGGGCGAAGACATCATCGACCTGGGGATGGGCAACCCCGACCTGCCTCCGCCCGCGCATGTTATCGAGAAGCTTTGTGAAGTGGCGATGAAACCCGACGCGCACGGCTATTCGCAGTCGAAGGGCATTCCGGGGCTGCGCCGCGCGCAGGCCAATTATTACGCGCGCCGTTTCAACGTCACGCTCGACCCCGAGACCGAGGTGGTGGTGACGATGGGGTCGAAGGAAGGGCTCGCGAGCCTCGCGACCGCGATCACAGGTCCCGGCGACGTCGTGCTCGCGCCGAACCCCAGCTATCCGATCCACACCTTCGGCTTCATCATCGCCGGCGCGACGATCCGCAGCGTGCCGACGACGCCCGACGAGAATTACTGGCGGGCGCTCGACCGCGCGATGGCCTTCACCGTGCCGCGTCCGTCGATCCTGGTGGTCAACTATCCGTCGAACCCGACCGCGGAATCGGTCGACCTCGCCTTTTACGAGCGGCTCGTCGCCTGGGCGAAGGAGAATAAGGTCTGGGTCCTCAGCGACCTTGCCTATTCGGAGCTTTATTACGACGGCAATCCGACCCCCTCGATCCTGCAGGTTCCGGGCGCGAAGGATGTCGCGGTCGAATTTACCTCGATGTCGAAAACCTATTCGATGGCGGGCTGGCGCATGGGCTTCGCGGTCGGCAACAAGCGCCTGATCGCGGCGATGACGCGCGTGAAATCCTATCTCGACTATGGCGCCTTCACGCCGATCCAGGCCGCGGCCTGCGCCGCGCTCAACGGGCCGCAGGATATCGTCGCCAAGAACCGCGAGCTTTACCAGAAGCGCCGCGACGTCATGGTCGACAGCTTCGGCCGCGCCGGCTGGGACATCCCCAGCCCCAAGGCATCAATGTTCGCCTGGGCGCCGCTGCCGCCCGCGCTGAAAGAAATGGGCAGCCTCGAATTTTCGAAGCAATTGCTCACCCACGCCAAGGTCGCGGTCGCGCCGGGCGTCGGCTATGGCGAGGATGGCGAAGGGTTCGTGCGCATCGCGATGGTCGAGAATGAGCAGCGTATCCGCCAGGCGGCGCGCAACGTGCGCAAGTTCCTGCAGATGCACGGCATCAACACCCCGTCGGTCGCGGCGAACGGCGAGGGCTGACCGGAGTGGGGGGCAGCGCGCCGGTCATCTCGCAGACCATCCAGCTCGCGCTCGCCCCCGCCTTCCTGCTCGTCGGCATCGGCAATCTGCTCGGCGTCTTTGCCGGGCGGCTGGCGCGCGTCGTCGACCGCTCGCGCGGGCTGATGGCGCTGCATAGCGCGACCACGGGCGCTGAGCACGACCGGCTGGTCGAGGAATTGCGCAAGCTCGACAAGCGGATGAGCGTCATCAACGCGTCGATCCTGATGGCGGTCGCCAGCGGGGTCGTCGTGTGCCTGCTCGTCGCGCTGTTGTTCGTGCAGCGCGCGGCGGGGTTCGAATGGGGCATGGCGGTGGCATCGGCGTTCGTCGTCGCGATGCTGCTGCTTTTGCTGTCGCTGCTGCTCTTCCTTTATGAGGTGCGGCTGGCGATCTACACCATCCATATCCCGATCGAGCTGCTCGAACTCGAGGAAAAGCAGCGCAATTCGAAGCGCAACCGGCTCAAGGTGCCGCGCTTGCCCTGAAGGTCGGGGTCACCCGCTTGTTGCTCGCCTGTTCATAGGCATAGCCTGCGGCGAGCACATCGGCGTCGCTCCACTTGGGGCCGATGAACGAGAGGCCGATCGGCAGGCTTTGAACCGTTCCCATCGGGACCGTGAGGTGCGGATAGCCGGCGACCGCGGGCAACTGGCTGACGCTCGGGCCATTATAATGATCGCCGTTGACGAGGTCGCTGGTCCACGCGGGGCCGTTGGTCACTCCGACCAGCAGGTCGACGCCATGGTCCTTCAGCAATTTGTCGATGCCCTCGGGCCCCGCGAGCCGCGCCGCCTTGGCCTTCGCCTCGACATAGGCGGGGCTGTCGAGCCCGCCCTTGCTTTCGGCGAGTTCGAACAGCGACTGATCGAACCAGGCGAGTTCGGCGGCATTGGCCTTGTTGAACGCGATCAGGTCGGCGAGCGTCTTCGGGCCGTCCTTCGCCGGCAGGCCCGCCAGATAGGTGGCCATGTCGGCCTTGAGCTCGGTCATCAGGATTTCGAATTCGGCGGCGCCCAATTCCTCGAGTCCTTTGCGGCTGTCGTTGATCTCGACGATCGTCGCGCCGAGGCCCGCCATCTGCGCCAGCGCGGCGTCGAACAGCGCGCGGACGTCGGCGCGGTCGCCGATGCGGTCGCGCAGTACCCCGATGCGCTTGCCCTTCAGCGCCTGCGGCGACAGCGCGGCGACATAATCCGCCTTGCGCGCATCGGCCTCGGCGGTCGCGGGGTCGGCGGGATCGCTGCCGGCGATCACGGTCATCACTGCGGCCGCGTCGCGCACGCTGAGCGTGATCGGGCCGGCGGTGTCCTGGCTGTGGCTGATCGGCACGATGTAGGTGCGGCTGACGAGACCGAGCGTCGGCTTGAAGCCGACCACGCCATTGACCCCGGCGGGGCAGGTGATCGAACCGTCGGTTTCGGTACCGATCGCGAGCGGCGCGAGGCTGGCGGCGACCGCCGCGGCGCTGCCCGACGACGAGCCGCAGCTGTTGCGGTCGAGCGCATGCGGGTTTTTGGTGAGTCCGCCGACCGCGCTCCAGCCGCTCGTCGAATTGTTCGACCGGATATTGGCCCATTCGCTGAGGTTGGCCTTGCCGAGGATGAGGAGCCCGGCATCGCGCAGCCGCGCGACGATCGGCGCGTCGCGGTTCGTGACATTGTCCTTGAGCGCGAGCGAGCCGGCGGTCGTCGCCCATGGACCCGCGGCCTCGATATTGTCCTTGAGCAAGATGGGAATGCCGTGCAGCGGGCCGCGCGCCTTGCCCGCCATGCGCTCGTCATAGAGCCGCTGGCCCTCGGCATAGGCCTCGGTCTGCGAGAGGTTCGCGATGACCGCGCCGAGTTTCGGCCCATAGTCGTCGATCCGACCGATCCGGTCCTGATAGACCGACGCGAGCAGGCCTTCGTAAAGCTGGCCGCTCTCCATCTCGGCGCGTAGCGTCGCAGCATCCCTGCCCTCGACCTCGGGCAGCGGCGGGGGCATCGCGGTGGCAGGGGCGGCGGCGAGGAGCGCACTGGCGGCGAGCAGCGAAATTTTTTGCATGGAAAACAGGCTGCCAGCCGTAGCGGCAATTGCAAGCGGCGATTTTCGGCTGGCCGCCTCGGCATTGACACCACGGTCCCGTTCTGGCCCCTTGTCGGTCTGGGAGATGAAAATGACCGAAAAGCCGGCTCTTGCTGCGGGCATCGCCTTGCCATCCGAAGACGCTGTTTCCGCGCAGACGCGGACGATGCTGTGGGTGTTGTTGATCGTCTATATCTTCAACTTCCTCGACCGGCAGATCGTCAACATCCTCGCCGAGCCGATCAAGACCGACCTTGGCCTGACCGATACCGAACTCGGCCTGCTCGCCGGTCCGGCCTTCGCGGTCTTTTACGCGCTGCTCGGTATCCCGATCGCCCGCTATGCCGACAAGGACGGGACCAACCGGATCCGGCTGATATCGCTCGCGCTGGCGATCTGGTCGGCGATGACCGCGGTGTGCGGGCTGGCGCAGAATTTCGTGCAATTGCTGTTCGCGCGCATCGGCGTCGGCATCGGCGAGGCCGGTTGCACCCCGGCCGCGCATTCGTTGATCAGCGACAGCGTCGAGCCCGCGAAACGATCCTCGGCGATCGCCTTTTACGGCATGGGCGTGCCGATCGGGTCGCTGCTGGGGCTGATCATCGGCGGCATCGTCAACGACCTTTACGGCTGGCGGGTGGCGCTGATGCTCGTCGGGCTGCCCGGGCTGTTGCTGGCGCTGGTCGTGCTGTTCGTGCTGCGTGAACCCCGCCACCTGAAGCCGGTGGTCGAGGCGAGCGCGGCGAAGCCCGTACAGCTTTCGACCCGCGAGGCCATGTCCGAAATCTTCGCATCGCGCGCCTTCGTCTACATCCTGATCGCATCGTCGGTCGTCGCGTTCCTCGGCTATGGCAAGGCGCTGTGGACGATCAGTTTCTTCATCCGCAGCCACGGGTTGTCGACGACCGAGGCGGGGCTGTCGATGGCGGTGGTGCTGGGCGTCGCGGGCGTCTTTGGGACCTGGCTCGGCGGCAAGGTGGCCGACAAGTTCGGATCGCACGACAAGAAGCACATATTGACCCTGCCGGCCTATGGCATGGCCGTTGCGGCACCGGTGCTGTTCCTTGGCTATTATATGGAAAACTGGATCGTCGCGGTGGCGCTGCTGATCGTGCCGACGATCCTCAATTCGGCCTATTACGGTCCCGCTTATGGCTGTGTTCAAGGGCTGGTGCAGCCGCGCGCGCGCGCGGTTGCGGCCTCGATCATGTTGTTCGGACAGAATCTGATCGGCCTGGGTTTCGGACCCTTCCTGTTCGGGGTGCTGTCCGACGCGCTTGCCCCGACCTATGGGCAGGAAAGCGTCCGCTACGTCCTTTATGGCGCGGCGTGGCTGGGCCTTATCCCCGCCTTCTTCTTCTGGCGCGCCAGCCTGCGCCTGTCGCGCGAACTCAAGACGGGTTAATAGGGCGGGTCCTGTTTCGCACGCTGCTCCGCGGCGGCATCGATCCACCAATTGAGATCGTCGGCGAAGCGCGGAAAGGCCTTGGCGATCCGCCCGCCATCTTCGCCCGCCGGCTGGCCGTCGGCATCGAAAGCGCCGCCGATCCGCGCGAGCGACAGCGGGGTCGAGGTGACGACCATGCCCATCGCGCCAAGCGTCGTGCGCCATGCGGTCGCCGACCGGACGCCCGCGAAGGGCCCGGCCGAATAGGAGGCGATGGCCGCGGGGCGCCATGCAAATTCGGTCAGATAATGATCGACGAGATTCTTGAGTCCGGGTTGCAGGCCGCCATTATATTCGCCGGTCACGAAGAGGAAGCCATCGGCGGCGGCGATGCGGTCGGCGAGTTCGGCCATCGGCGCGGGTGCCTCGCCCGCGGGATAGTCGCTGAACCGGCGATCGAGGATCGGCAGGCCGATCACCTTGGCATCGATCAACTCGGCATTGTCGCCGCGCGCCTGGAGCGCCGCGACGATCCAGCGCGCGAGCTTGATGCCCTGCCGGTCGCTGCGGTAGCTGCCGTAAAAGACGAGGATGTCGCGGGCCATATTTCTTCCTTCAGGGGCGGATGGTGATCGGGATGCCGTCGGGGACGATAGCCCATAATTGTTCGATTTCGGCGTCGGACAGCGCGATGCAGCCGTCGGTCCAGTCGTTCGTCAGCGTCGGTCCGGGCCAGCGATTGGGCTGGCCGTGGATGAAGATGTCGCCGCCGGGCGAGCGCCCCTGCGCCTTGGCAAAGGCGCGGTCGGCGGCGTTGGGATAGGAGATGCGCAGCGACAGGTGATAGGCGCTGTTCGGATTGCGGCCGTCGATCGTGTAGCGCCCCTCGGGCGTGCGTTCATCACCTTCGAACTGCTTGTGCCCCGTGGGGACGTCGCCGAAGCGGATATTCGTGTAGCGGACGACCTCGCGGTTGCCGGCATAGGCGATGAGCAGGCGGTCGCTCTTGTCGACGAGAAGCCGGTCGGCCTTGGTACCGGCGGGCAGGGCGGGCACCTGCGAACTGGCCGATCCGCACGCCGTGAGCAGCAGGGCAGGCAAGAGGAGGGCGGGGCGCATGGCGGCACCTTACGCCATCACCGCGCATGGACAAGGTCGGCGCGGCCGTTATGCTGATTGGCGGGAAGAGGGGGGATTGAATGCGGATGTATCGCACGCCGGACGCGCGTTTCGAGGGGCTGCCCGGCTGGCCCTATGCGCCGAAATATCGAGAGATCGAGGACGGGCTGCGCGTCCATTATATCGACGAGGGCGACGCGGCGGCCCAGCCCGTGCTGATGCTGCACGGCGAGCCGACATGGGCCTATCTCTATCGCAAGATGATCGGGCCGACGATCGCGGCGGGATTTCGCGTCGTCGCGCCCGACCTCATCGGCTTCGGCCGGTCGGACAAGCCGCTCGATGCCGGGGCGTACAGCTATGCGGCGCAAGTGGCGTGGATGCGGCAATGGATCGAGGCGCTCGACCTGACCAACATCATCCTTGCGTGCCAAGACTGGGGCTCGCTGATCGGGCTGCGTCTCGTCGCCGAAATGCCCGAGCGGTTCGCGGGCGTCGCGCTGTCGAACGGCGGTTTGCCCGAGGGCCAGCCCGCGCCGCGCGCCTTTGCGATCTGGCGGGCCTTTTCGCGCTACAGCCCGGTCTTTCCGATCGGACGCATCGTCAATGCGGGGGCGAAGCGGCAACTGACACCTGACGAGATCGCGGCTTATGACGCGCCCTTTCCGACGCGCGCGTCGAAGGTCGCGGCGCGCATCTTCCCATCCTTCGTGCCGCTTGGCGACAATGTCGCGGTCTTCGACCAGAAACGGGCATGGGCGGCGCTCGAGCGCTTCGACAAGCCCTTCCTCTGTTGCTTCGCCGATGGCGACCCGATCACGCGCGGCGGTGATGCGCTGTTCATCGACCGGGTGCCCGGTGCGCGCGGCATGGCGCACCGCACGCTGCACGGCGGACATTTCATCCAGGAAAATGATCCCGAAGGCTTTGTCGCGGCAATCCGCGACGTGGCCGCGGCCGGGGTCAGTCGCTGAACGGATCGCGGATCAGGATCGTGTCCTCGCGCTCGGGGCTGGTCGAGACGAGGGCGATCGGGGTCTCGATCAGTTCCTGCACGCGCTGGACATATTTGATCGCCTGCGCGGGCAGGTCGGCATAGCTGCGCGCGCCCGCGGTGGTTTCGTGCCAGCCGTCCATTTCCTCGTAGATCGGCTCGACCTCGGCCTGGTCGGCCGAGTGCGCGGGGAAATAGTCGAGGATCTTGCCGCGCAGCCGGTAGCCGGTGCAGATGCGGATGGTGTCGAAACCGTCGAGCACGTCGAGCTTGGTGAGCGCGATGCCGGTGACGCCCGAGACGGCGCAGCTCTGGCGCACGAGCACCGCGTCGAACCAGCCGCAGCGGCGCTTGCGCCCGGTGACGGTGCCGAATTCATGCCCGCGCTCGCCGAGCCGCTGGCCGATCTCGTCCTCGAGTTCGGTGGGGAAGGGGCCGCTGCCGACGCGCGTCGTATAGGCCTTGGCGATGCCGAGCACGAAGCCGACCGACGAGGGGCCGAGGCCCGAGCCCGACGCGGCGGTGCCGCTGACGGTGTTCGAGCTGGTGACGAAGGGATAGGTGCCATGATCGACGTCGAGCAGCACGCCCTGCGCGCCTTCGAACAGGATGCGCGCGCCGGCCTTGCGGACCTTTTTCAGACGCTTCCACACCGGCTGCGCATATTCGAGCACGAAGTCGGCGATTTCGGAGAGGTCGGCGATCAGCCGCTCGCGGTCGATCGGCGGTTCGCCGAAACCGGCGCGCAGCGCGTCGTGATGTGCGGTCAGGCGGTCGAGCTGCGGATCGAGCTTGTCGAGATGCGCGAGGTCGCAGACGCGGATCGCGCGGCGGCCGACCTTGTCCTCATAGGCGGGGCCGATGCCGCGGCCGGTGGTGCCGATCTTGCCCGCGCCCGCGGCGGTTTCGCGCAGCGCGTCGAGGTCGCGGTGGAAGGGCAGGATCAGCGCGCAATTGTCGGCGATCGCGAAATTGTCGGCGTTGATCTCGACGCCCTGGCCGCGCAGCTTGGCCATCTCGTCGCGCAGCGCCCAAGGGTCGAGTACGACGCCATTGCCGATGATCGACAGCGTGCCGGTGACGATGCCCGAGGGGAGCAAAGATAGCTTGTACACCTGTTCGCCGACGACGAGCGTATGGCCGGCGTTATGCCCGCCCTGGAAACGCACCACGGCGTCGGCGCGGCTGGCGAGCCAGTCGACGATCTTGCCCTTGCCCTCGTCGCCCCATTGCGACCCGATGACGGTGACATTTGCCATGATGCTGTCCTGCTGAACTGGGCCCCGAAACGACCGGCGTTTGACCCGGCGCGGCCTTAGCGGATTTGGCCGCAGAGGCAAGCTTGGTGGGACGGATTTGCGACAATTTCGGGCTAGATATGCTGCCGCCGGGGAAAGCGGAGATTGTGGACGATGCGAAAACAGCGGTTGATAACGGGCGCGGCGTTGGCGGCATTCGTGGCGGCGAGCCTGATCGTTCCGGGGCCCTTTGCCGAGGCGCGCGAGCGGCTGCGCGACCGGATCGCGCAGCGCATGGGCGCCGACGAGGGGCCGAAGGCGCCAGGCAGCGAGACGATCTTCTATGGCCGCGACCCGCTGCAATCGCTCGACTTGTGGCGCCCGACAGATGCCAGGGGGCCTGCGCCGCTAGTGGTCTTCGTCCATGGCGGCGGGTGGAAGCGCGGCAGCAAGGACAATGCGACGGGGCAGTATAAGCCCGTGCATTATCCGGGCGAGGGCTATGCCTTTGCGTCGATCGATTACCGGCTGGTGCCGGCGTCGACGGTCGAGCAGCAGGCCGAGGACGTCGCGATGGCGGTGAAGATGCTGATCAAGGATGCCGACCGGCTGGGTATCGACCGGCGGCGCATCGTGTTGATGGGGCATAGCGCGGGCGCGCATCTGGTCGCGCTGGTGGGGACCGACGAGAATTATCTGAAGAGCGCGGGGCTGTCCTTCGCCGATATCGCGGGGGTGATCCCGATCGACGGCGCGGCCTATGACGTGCCGGCACAGCTGAAGGACGGGCCGCCGATCATGCAGAAGACATACCGCCAAGCGTTCGGGAGCGACGCGGCGCGGCAAGCGACGCTGTCGCCGACATTGCAAGCGAGCGCGCCCAATGCACCGGCGTTCCTGCTGCTCTATGTCCAGCGTCCCGACGGGGTGCGGCAGGCGAAGGCGCTCGGCGCCGCGCTCGAGAAAGGCGGCAGCAAGGTCGAGCATGGCAGCTTCCCCGGCGAGGGGCTGCAGGGCCATGCCGAGATCAACCGGCGACTGGGCGACCCGAGCTACGCGCCGACCGCGACGGTCGATGCGTGGCTGAAGCGGGTGTTCTAGCAGTTGCCCTTCACGCCATCGGCACAGTCGCCAACGGATTCCACGTCCTTCCCGGCGCCTTGAACGGTGTTGCAAGCGGACAGGACCAAGATCGAGGTGCTGATGGCGAAAATTTTGAGAAGCTTTTTCATTTTCTCTCTCCGGCAACGAGGGCGACCCACCCTCGATTATATTTTCGGTATTTCGACAACAGCCGCTCGCAACGATCGTTCCGCTGCATCGGCTTGGTGCTGGCTGAAGCGTTCGAAATGATCGCCGGGCGGGGGCGGAATCCCGGGCTTGACCTTCGACCCGCCTTTGCGTTCAAGGCGGGCAGGCTCCCGGATCAGGTCCGGGCGACGATGGATGAGATGCCGACATGACCGACCCGACCGCGCCCTATCATGCGCATATCTATTATGATGCCGCCGAACACCCCGCGGCGGCGGCGCTGCGCGAGGATTTTGGACGCGATCCCGCGATCCTGTTCGTCGGGTCGATGACCGAGGGCGGCGTCGGGCCGCATCCGATCGCACAATATGAGGTGCATTTTCTCGGCAGCGCGGTGCCCGCGGTGGTCGCGGCGATCGAGGCGACGGGGCTGCGCGCGCTGGTGCATCCGCTGACCGACGACGATCTCGCCGATCACACGACGCTCGCGCACTGGATTGGCGAACCGGTGGAACTCGATGTGACGGTGCTCGACCCGCCGGGGATCAATCAGGGCATGCCGCGGTTCGGCAAGGCCGATTTCTAGGCGGCGACGGGACCGTCGGCGCTGAGGCGGTAGCCGCAGCCGAGCGCGCGGGCATCGTCGCCGTCGGACAGCGCGGCGACCGTCTGCCACCCGTCGGCGCGCAGGCCGGCGGCGAGCGCGGCGTCATGGCCGAGCGGCAGGAACAGCCGGCGTTCGGCGTCGTCCTCGGCGCCGAGGCCGTCGTCGATCAGCGGGTCGGGGTAGAGCGAGAAACCGACCGCCGATTCCTCATGATCCTCGCCGACCGGGATCGCATAGCCGCCGCCGCGGCCGATCGCGTCGCCCTGGCCGGGGACGAAGATCTGGAAACCGAACCAGCTTTGATAGGCGAAGCCGTGGCGTTCGGTGGGGTCGAGCGTCAGTGACACGCGGTCGCGGATCGGCGCGGCGATGGCCTCGAGCGCGTCGATGCGGCTGGTCAGGACGCCGCCGGTGTCGAAGGCGCGCAGGTCGGCGATCGCCTGATCGAACGGGCCGGTGGCGCGGAGCAAAGGCAGATAGGCCGCGGCGCCGATGCGGACGAGCGCGCCGGCATCCTTGGCGTCGAGTTCGTCGCGCAACGTGTCGAGACTGGCCGCGACGGGCAGCGAGGCGGCGAGCAGGTCGACCGCGTCGGGTAGCGTGAAGTCGATCGTGACGGGGCCGATGCCCGCGGCGTCGAGTGCGTCGATCGCGACGGTGACGATTTCGCGCGCCGCGGCGACACTGTCGCTGCCGATCAGTTCGGCGCCGACCTGAAGCATCTCGCGCGCGGGACGGAGCTGGCTGGCGCGCAGCTTGACGACCTGCCCGGCGTAGCAAAGCCGCAGCGGGCGCGGTGCGTGGGCAAGAAGCGAGGTCGCGATACGGCCGACCTGCCGCGTGATGTCGGGGCGGAGCGCGAGGGTGCGCTGCGACACGGGGTCGGTGAAGCGGAGAAGGTCGCGCGCGCTGCGATCATCGTCGCCGCCGAGTGTCTCGCGGAACTCGGCGAGCGGCGGCGAGACGCGGCCATAGCCATGCGCGCGCATCGCATCGACGAGTGCGCGGGTGACGCGCGACGCGGCCTCGGCCTGTTGCGGCAGGCGGTCGCGAAGGCCTTCGGGCAGCAGGGCAGGGGCTTTGGGCATCGGTGCGGCCTTAGGCTGGTCGCGACCGGAGTCAACGATCCGGTGCGATTCATCCGCGTCGAGTGGTGCCGGCACACCCTGGAGGAGAGAGAGCCCGATGCGGCATCCCGGTCCACTCGACACGGACTGGAGGGGAATGAAGTCCTAGAACTTCAGACCCTTCACCGTCTTCACGCCGGGCAGCTGGCAGAGCTGCCACAGCAAGGGTTCGGGCATCGGCGAATCGAGGCTCAAAAGCAGCACCGCTTCGCCGCCCGCGGCGCGGCGGCCGAGGTGGAAGGTACCGATGTTGAGCCCGGCTTCGCCGAGGGCGGTGCCGATGCGGCCGATGAAGCCCGGGGCGTCCTCGTTGACGATGTAGAGCATATGGCCGTCGAGATCGGCCTCGACCTTGATCCCGAACATCTCGACGAGGCGCGGGTCGCCGTTGCTGAACAGCGTGCCCGCGACCGAGCGGTCGCCGGCCTCGGTCGCGACGGTGACGCGGACGAGCGTGTGATAGTCGCCGTCGCGGTCGTGGCGCACTTCACGCACGTCGAGACCGCGTTCGCGCGCGAGGTGCGGGGCGTTGACCATATTCACCGCGTCCGAATAGCGCCGCATCAGGCCGGTGAGCACCGCGGCGGTGATCGGCTTGAGGTTGAGCTCGGCAGCCGCCCCCTCGACCTCGATCGAGATGGTGGTGAGGTTGTCGTGCGCGAGCTGGCCGACGAGACTGCCGAGCTTTTCGGCGAGGCTCATATAGGGGCGCAGCTTCGGCGCTTCCTCGGCCGACAGGCTCGGCACGTTAAGTGCATTGGTGATGCCGCCGGTCAGGAGGTAATCCGAAATCTGCTCGGCGACCTGGATCGCGACATTGACCTGCGCTTCGTCGGTCGACGCGCCCAAATGCGGCGTGCAGATGAAGTTCGGGGTGCCGAACAGCGGATGGTCGGCGGCGGGCGGTTCGGTCTGGAACACGTCGAGCGCTGCGCCCGCGACCTGGCCGCTGTCGAGCGCATCCTTGAGCGCGGCCTCGTCGATCAACCCGCCGCGCGCGCAGTTGATGATGCGCACGCCCTTCTTCGCCTTGGCGATATTTTCCTTCGAAAGGATATTGCGCGTCTGGTCGGTGAGCGGCGTGTGCAGCGTGATGAAGTCCGCCTTGGCGAGCAGGGTGTCGAGATCGGCCTTTTCGACACCGAGTTCGATCGCGCGCTCGGGGGTCAGGAAGGGATCGAAGGCGACGACCTTCATGCGCAGGCCGAGGGCACGCTCGGCAACGATGCTGCCGATGTTGCCGCAGCCGATCAGGCCGAGCGTCTTCGACGTCAGTTCGACCCCCATGAAGTCGTTCTTCGGCCATTTGCCCGCCTGCGTCAGCGTGTTCGCTTCGGGGATCTGGCGGGCGAGCGCGAACATCATCGCGATCGCATGTTCGGCGGTGGTGATGCTGTTGCCGAAGGGCGTGTTCATCACGATGACGCCCTGCTTGGAGGCCGACGGGATATCGACATTGTCGACGCCGATGCCGGCGCGGCCGACGACCTTGAGGTTCGTCGCGGCGGCGAGGACGTCGGCGGTGACCTTGGTGGCCGAGCGGATGGCGAGGCCGTCATAGTCGCCGATCATCGCGATCAGCTCGTCCTTGGTCTTGCCGGTGATGACGTCGACGTCGATGCCGCGTTCCTTGAAGATCGCGGCGGCCTTGGGGTCCATTTTGTCGGAAATCAGAACTTTGGGTGCGGTCATGTCTATGATCCTTTAACCTCGTCATTCCCGCGAAAGCGGGAACCCAGTGTGGGGAAAGCCCATGCACGCTCTGGGTCCCCGCTTTCGCGGGGATGACGAACAAATGTTACGCGGAGAGGGTTTCGTAGGCCCAGTCGAGCCACGGGCCGAGCGCTTCGATATCGGCGGTGTCGACGGTCGCGCCGCACCAGATGCGAAGACCCGGAGGCGCGTCGCGATAGCCCGCGATGTCATAGGCCGCGCCCTCGGCTTCGAGCAGCCCCGCGAACTTCTTGATGAAGCCCTCGTCGGCGCCGGCGACCGACAGGCAGACCGAGGTCTTCGAGCGGCTGGCCGGATCGGCGGCGAGGTGGGAGAGCCAGTCGCGTTCCGCGACGATCTTGTCGAGCGCCGCGGCATTCGCATCGCTGCGCGCTTTCAGCCCGTCGAGGCCGCCGAGCGACTTCGCCCATTCGAGCGCGAAGATCGCATCCTCGACCGCGAGCATCGACGGGGTGTTGATCGTCTCGCCCTTGAACACGCCCTCGGCGAGCGCGCCCTTCGAGACGAGGCGGAACACCTTCGGCAGCGGCCAGGCGGGGGTGTAATTCTCGAGCCGTTCGACCGCGCGCGGGCCGAGGATCAGCACGCCATGGCCGCCTTCGCCGCCGAGCACCTTCTGCCAGCTGAAGGTCGCGACGTCGATCTTGTCCCACGGCAGGTCGTAGGCGAACACAGCGCTGGTCGCGTCGGCGAAGGAGAGGCCTTCGCGGTCGGCGGCGATCCAGTCGCCGTCGGGCACGCGGACGCCCGAGGTGGTGCCGTTCCAGGTGAAAAGCACGTCGTTCGACCAGTCGACCTGGCTGAGGTCGGGAAGCTGGCCGTAGTCGGCGCGGATGACGGTCGGATCGAGCTTGAGCTGCTTGGCGGCGTCGGTGACCCAGCCTTCGCCGAAGCTTTCCCAAGCGAGCGTCGTGACGGGGCGGGCGCCGAGCATCGTCCACATCGCCATTTCGAAGGCGCCGGTGTCCGAACCCGGAACGATGCCGATGCGGTGCGTGTCGGGAAGCTGCAGCATCTCGCGCATCAGGTCGATGCAAAGCTGCAGGCGCGTCTTGCCGATCTTGGCGCGATGCGAGCGGCCCAGCGATTCGGTGTTGAGTTTTTCGGGGGACCAGACCGGCGGCTTGGCGCAGGGTCCGGAAGAGAAAAACGGGCGCGCAGGGCGCAATTCGGGTGTCGTCACTTCACTCATCATAGTCTCTCCTTGCAGAGAGCTCGCGCGGCGTTGGGACCGCGTGGCCCGGCGCCGCGTTTAGGGTCGGACAAGAAACTGTCAAACAAAATGCGCCGCCCGGGCGAAATTATCGACGAGCTGAAGCGATGCTTTAGAGCTTGTTAACCATAGTGTCGGTAAATTGACGCCATGTCCTTCGCGTCGTTCCTCCAGCCCCGGATCGCCGTCGCCGCCCTCGCGGCGCTGTCGCTTTCGGGCTGTTTCGGGAGCCCCGACGTGATGAAGCGCAGCGACAATGGGCGCCCGGCGGCGAGCACGCCGAAACGCCCGCAAATGACGACGGCGCCGTCGTTCAACAGCCCCGAAGCACAGCAATGCGCGGTCGACCTGAAGCAGGCGGGAGTGAAGTTCACCCCGCTGCCCAACCAGGATCATGGCGGCGGGTGCAGCTCGATCGATTCGGTGAAGCTGCTCGACATCGGCACCCCGACGTCGGGGCTGGGCGCGATGACCTGTCCGCTGGCGAAGAATTTCGCGGCGTGGGCGCAATATGCGGTGAAGCCCGCGGCGCAGAAATATTTCGGGCAGAAGGTCGTCAAGATCGAGACCTTTGGCACCTATAGCTGCCGCAACATCTATGGCGGCCGGTCGGGCCGGCTGTCGCAGCATGCCTATTCGAATGCGATCGACGTGTCGGGCTTCGTGCTCGCCGACGGCCGGCGGATCATGCTCGACGGCGGGTGGAAGGGCGACAAGGCGTCGCAGGATTTCCTCCGCGCGCTGCACAAGTCGGCGTGCCGCCGCTTCGGGACGGTGCTGAGCCCCGATTACAACGCGGCGCACTACAACCATTTCCATATGGATATGAGCGGCAACGGATACTGCCGCTGAGGGTGCCCAGTCTTGGCAAAGTCACGCGGAGCGGGTAGCCGTCCGCCAATGACAGAAGAAAAACAACCCCATCGTTCGCGTTTCCACAAGGCCAAGGACGACGCGCAATTCGCCAAACAGGCGGTATCGACCCCCCAGACGCAGGACCCCGCCTATCGGCTGGCGTTCCAGGACACCGAATTCCTGCTGCGCGAGGATCTGCGGCCGGTGCGCTTCCAGCTCGAGCTGCTCAAGCCCGAATTGCTGCTCAACGAAGCGAAGATCGAATCGACCCTCGTCATCTATGGCTCGGCGCGCATCCCGGCGCCCGACGCGGCGCAGGCGGTGCTCGACGCCGCGCGGACGCCCGAGGAGACGCGCATCGCCGAGCGGCTCGCCGCCAAGTCGAAATATTATGACGAGGCGCGCAACCTCGCGCGGATCGCGAGCCAGGTCCCGTGCGACGAAAATGGCTGCCGCGACTTCGTCGTCTGTTCGGGCGGCGGCCCGTCGATCATGGAGGCCGCGAACCGCGGCGCCGACGACGAAGGCCGCGATTCGATCGGGCTCAACATCGTGCTGCCGCACGAGCAGGCGCCCAACCGCTTCGTCACCCCGAAGCTGAGCTTCCAGTTCCACTATTTCGCGCTCCGCAAGATGCACTTCCTGCTCCGCGCGCGCGCGGTGTGCGTGTTCCCGGGCGGGTTCGGGACGTTCGACGAGACGTTCGAACTGCTGACGCTGATCCAGACCGGCAAGATCAAGCCGATCCCGATCGTGCTGTTCAGCAAGGAATTCTGGACCCGCGTCGTCAATTTCGACGCGCTGGTCGAGGAAGGCGTGATCAGCGCGCGCGACCTGTCGCTGTTCCACTTCGTCGAAACCGCCGACGAAGCCTGGGCGATCATCCAGGATTTCTACGCCAAGGTGGCGGAATAACATCGCCTGGCCCCCGCGAATGCGGGGGCGGCGATCATTTCGACTGTTCGTCGAGGTACAGGATCAGCGCCTTGCGGTCGGCATCGTCTGGGATGCCGGCAAAGGCCATGCGCGTGCCGGGAATCGCCTTCATCGGCGATTTGAGATAGGCGTCGAGCGCGGTATCGTCCCAGACACCGCCCTTCGCCTTCATCGCCGACGAATAGCTGAAGCCCGCATGCGAGCCGACGGCGCGGCCGACGACGCCGTGGAGGTTCGGGCCGATGGCGTTGTTGCCGCCCTTGTCGATCGTGTGGCACGCGACGCAGCGCTTGAAAATCTGTTCGCCCATCGCCGCGGTCGGTTCGACCGGCGCTGCGGGCGCCCCCGACGGCGCGTCGGTGGTTTCAGCAGCGGGCTTGTCGCCCTTGCCGCAGCCTGCCAGCGCGAGCGCGCCCGCCAGCACGACGGGCGCGAGGCGCATTATTTCTTGGCTTCTGCCGGGGCGGGGGTGGCTGCGGCGCCTTCGGCCGGTGCAGCGGCGGCGCCCTTGTCGGCGGCGGCGGGTGCCTCGCCTTCGGCCGGCGCGGCAGCGGCGTCAGCGGCCGGAGCGGCTTCGGCGGCGGGCAGCGCCAGATTCGAACCCTGCGCGTTCAGATAGACGATCAGGTTGGCGCGATCTTCGGCGCTCGACAGGCCGGCGAACGACATCTTGGTGCCATTGGCGAACTTGCGCGGGCTGGCGAGCCAGGCGTCCATATTCTCGAAGGTCCAGGTGCCGCCATGGCTCTTGAGCGCGTCGGAGAAGGCGAAGCCGCCGCGGCCATGGCCGATTTCGTCGCCCATGATCGCATGGATGTTCGGACCGACGCCGTTGGCGCCGCCGGCATTGACCGTGTGGCACGCGGCGCATTTCGCGAACACGGCCTCGCCCTTCGCGACATCCGCCGCAGCGAGCAGGTTGGGAAGCGGGACGGCCGATGCGCCGCCGCCGGCACCGCCTTCGGCGTCCTCGATCGGATAGCCTTCCTTCTCGGGGTGATGATCGGCGAACACCATGCCCGACCCGATGGTCAGGCCCAGCGCGCAGATGCCCGCGAAGAGCACCCAGCCGGCGATGGTATTGTTGCGGTTGTCCATGCTTTGCAGCCCCGTTCGCTGGCGCCCCTCATGGGCGCGCATATTTGATTTGGACGCTCCCTTACTGATGCGCACGCGGCGGCGCAAGGGGATGAAACGGCCTTCGCGCCGGTTGCGTGCAAAGCGCGCCGCCGCTATGCGCCCGACCTTCACGCGGGAAGGCACTCATGGGCAGTTATTCGGCTTCGGCACAGGCATTGGTCGACCAGATGAAGGCGGCGGCGCTCGCCGAGCCCGCGCGCGGGCTGGCGTTTCAGGGCGCCCCCGGCGCGAACAGCGACCTCGCTGCGCGCGAATATGACCCTAATTCGCTGCCCTTGCCCTGCTATTCGTTCGAGGATGCGATCGAGGCGGTGCGCGACGGGCGCGTCGACCGCGCGATCATCCCGATCGAAAACAGCCTGCACGGCCGCGTCGCCGACATCCATTTTCTGCTTCCCGAATCCGGCCTGTCGATCGTCGGCGAGCACTTCCTGCGCATCCGCTATGGCCTGATGAGTCGCGACCTCGGCTCCGTCACGCGTGCGATGAGCCATGAGCAGGCGCTGGGCCAGTGCCGCAAGTGGTTGCGCAGCAACAAGATCGACCCCGTCGCGCACAGCGACACCGCGGGCGCCGCCGCCTGGGTCGCCGACAGCGACGAGGTCGGACTTGCCGCACTGGCGCCGCCGCACGCCGCCGACCTCTATGGGCTCAAGCTGCACGAAACGGGCATCGAGGACGCTGACCATAATATGACGCGCTTCGTCGTGCTGGCGCGCGAACCGCTGCCCGAATTGCCGCAGGACGTGCCGCTGATGACGACCTTCATCTTCGAGGTCCGCAACATTCCCGCCGCGCTGTACAAGGCGCTCGGCGGCTTCGCGACCAACGGCGTCAACATGACCAAGCTCGAAAGCTATCAGGTCGGGGGCAGCTTTACCGCGACGACCTTTTACGCCGACATCGTCGGGGCGCCCGGCGAGGAACGCATCGACCGCGCACTCGAGGAGCTGGATTTCCAGACCAAGACGCTGCGGCTGCTCGGCACCTACCGGCAGGCGCGCGCGCGCAGCTGACCGGGGCTAACGTGCCTCGAAATGCGTCGCGGGCTTCGCGTCGCGCGTCGTGACCAGATAATCGAAGCCGAGCAGCGTGAAACGCGAATAGACGGGCAGTTCGCGCAGCGCCTTGCCCTGCAATGTGTGGCGCAGCGGTGCGAGCGGGATCAGCACATGGCCGGTCGCGGGCAGGCTGTCCGGCGCGATGCCCGCGGCGGCGAGGATCGGACCGACGGTCTCGTCCTTGTAGGGCGCGACTTCGGTAAAGGTCGTCGGCGTCGGCTTGATATTGCGCACCGTCCCGGCGAGCGGGAGATAGGCGATGTGGAGCGAGGTCTTGCCGTTCGCGGCGGCGAGCCCGGGGAGCAGCGAGCCGAGGTCGTAGATCGAGGTCGGCGTCGTGCCGCGGCCGACATGGTTGAGCCCCATCTTGAGCAGCACGGTCGGCGCCGCGGGTTTTTCGCCATCGAGCGCGCGGAGGAAATAGCTGCGCATCAGCGCGGCGCGCACCTCGTTATTCTCGAGATATCGGCCCTGATCGTTGAGCTGGTAGATGTGCGCGCTCTTCTCCATCGCGTCGACGATGGCGGTGAGTTCGACGCTGCCCCTGTAGCGCGCGCGCAGGTCGGCGAAATCGGCGGGGGTCGCGGTCTGCAGCATGATCTTGTCGAACTGCCCGGCGTCGAGCGCCGCCTTGTCGCTGGCCTGCCATTTGGCGAGCAGCTGCTTCGTCGCCTGGTCGGGCGCGCGTTCGGTGAGCAGGTCGAGCAGGATCGCGGGCGATCCGACGAATTCCTGGTCGATCCCCCACAGATAGCGCGGGCTGAAGATCGCGGCGAGCTTCGCATCCTCGACGTTCGAGAGGAAGGGCATCGCCCAGGGGCGGCCCTTCAGCCAGGGGCCGAGGCCGTCGACGCCATGGTCGCGGATTTCGAAGGCTGTGCGGCGCGCGGTGATCGGGCCGACCTCGACCGCGTGGAAGACGGGGTTCGCGCCCGCCAGCGCCTGCGCGTCATGCGCCAGCGCGATGCCGAGTTCGGGCGATCCGGCAAAGCCATGATCCTCGCCGAGCGCGATGAATTGCGCAGTCCGAAGCTCGGCGCGCAGCCGTTCGCCGCCGGCGCCCGAAAGCCCGTCCTCGGAAAAGGCGATCGGTAGGATTTCGACCGGTTCGGCGGGGGCAGGATCGGCCGCAGCGACCGGGGCGAGGGGGAGCGCCGCGACGAAGGCGGCGGCCAAGGCGGATTTCCAGCGCTTCATATCGCCCTCCTCTTTTCACCTAGCTGTATTATTCATCCAATACAGTCAAGCGAAAAGTCGGGGCGGTCAGTCGCGGCGGTGCGCCAGGCTGCGCGCGGTCGCGAAGCTCTGCGTCACGAACAGCGTGACGAGGATGCTCGACACGACGAGGCCGAAGAGGTCGAAGGGCGAGAAATTGGTGCCGTTGACGTCGGCGCCGCCGATGATCGGCATCGATGCGGTCATCGCGATCAGCATCAGCCGCAGCTCGGTCGGGCCGCCCGCCATGTAGGAAAGGCGGAATTCGCCGACGACCTTGGCCGCAAGGAAGCTGTGGATCGCGAGCAGCAGGTAGCCGATCACCGCGATCAGCGCGACGTCGAAGCGCATATAGGGGCTGAGCCCGATGCTGCCGACCATCAGGAAGATCGCGAGCCCGTCGACGCTGTGGTCGACGAAATAGCCATAGGAGGGGCGTTCGATCCGGCGCCAGCGCGCGAGGCTGCCGTCGAGCGAGTCGCCGAACCAGTGGACGACATAGCCGGCGATCGAAAGCGAGAGCCACGCCGGGCCGAGCCAGCTCAGCATATAGCCCATCGCGACCATCACCGCGCCAAGGAAGCCAAGCGTCGTCAGCTGGTCGGGGGTGACCCAGCCGGGCAGGCGCGGGCAGATCCAGTTGAGGAGGCGGCGCTCGCCGCGGGCGAGGATATTCTGCTGGATGCGGACGGTGGTCGCCGCCGGCGGGGGATTGCTGCTCATGTCGGCCTTTCGTCGGGAGCCGTCACATCTGTGTCAGCCAGACGTCACGCGCGCGTCATAAGCGCAATTTTGCGGCGGGAAAAGGGCAGGAAGCGCGCTTTGGCGTCATGGCGGGGCGGACCGACGCGGGCACCGCTTGGCGCGCCGTTGCCAAGCGGCTATCCGGGAACGGCAAGGGGGAAGCAAATGGCCGATATTTCAATGGGCAGGATCGTGCGGCGCGGGATTGCGGGCAGCTTCGACCCGCGCGGACGCGACGACCGCGTCCAGTTCTGGATTTATTTCGCGCTCGTCTTTGCCCCGCTGATCGTCGTGCAGATGATCGCGCAGGTCGTGCTGACCTTTCCATCGATCGACCTGCAGGCGGCGATGCAGCCCGGTTATGATGCCAAGGCGGCCAATCTGAAAGCGATGACCGCGATGGTCGACGGCATGATCACCTCGATCTATCTCACCATGGCGCTGCATGTCGTTGCGGCGCTGCTGTTGCTGGCGGCAACGGCGCGCCGCCTGCACGACCGGGGAAGGAGCGGGCTGTTCGCCCTGATCCTGCCGCTTGCTGCGGCCGTGACGGGCTTCGACCAGGCGCGGCGGACCGAGCATATGCTGGGCATGATGCCGAAGCTGTCGGCGGAACTCGCGGCGCAAAGCGGCACGGGTCGGCCCGCCGACATCTTTGGCCTGATCGCGAAGATGCAGCCCGAGGCAATCGGCGTCAGCTGGCCGGCGATCGTCGCCAGCGTCGCGATGCTCGTGCTGGTCGTCGAATTGCTGCGCGCCGGGACGCCGGGACCCAATCGCTTTGGGCCGCAGCCCGAATAATCAATCCTGCCAGGGACCGATTTCGCCGACGTCGCCGATCACGCGGTAGCGCACCGCGTCGCCCTGCCAGGCGACCTCCCACATCGGGGCGGGGCGCGCCCATTCGCCGATGACGAACAGCGGAATCTTGTTGGCGGCGACGAAAGCGAGATCGTCGGCGGTCGGGCCGGGCACCACGGTTTCGGAGCGCTGGTGCAACCGGACCACCGCGATCGTCCCCACGGGGGGCGGCGGCAACGACTGGCGCACCGGCATCGCAAGGCTGCCGCCGATGTCGGGATGGCCATTGCGGTCGCGTGTCAGCAGCAGGATCTTGTCGGCGGTCGGATAGGGACCGCCAACCGGCCGTCCCGCGACCTTGCGTCCGTTGAGCGCGGCGAACAGGCGCATATCCTCGTCGGCGATCGCGGGGATGGCGGCGGACTGTGGGGGCGTCGCCACCACTGGCGGCGGGACGGGTGCGGCGTCGACGGGTGACTGAATGGCGAGAAGCAGGGCGATCATGGATGTCGGGCCTTGTCGTGGCTTACATGATGGCTGGCAAGATCTTGCTCGCCTGCGCCTGTGGGATTTCGGTCGCGATCTCGTACAGGCTGCGCATCGCGGCGCAAACATCGGCGTCGGGCGCCGTGTCGGTCGCGATCGCCGCGCGCAACCGCTCCTCGGACAAGCCCGAGCGCTTGATGAGCTTGCCTACCACCTCGCCCGGGATCGTCATCGTCTTGTCGACCAGGGGCCATTCGCGGTCGCCATATTCGTCGTGGAGGACCGAGAACATATGATAGCGATATTCGGGTGAAAGCGCGTCGCTGTTGCGGCCTTGCCGGAGATACGACCGCGGATTCCTGAAGAATGCGGTACAGGACGGCGCATCGTCCTGCAGGTCCTTCAGGGTGGCGGCGCGGAATTTGGCGTCGGCGACCTGCGTCTTGTACGGCAGCTTGTCGATGATGTAGAAATAGATTTCGTCGATCTCCCTCGTCATCAGGCGATCGCGGGCGTCGCCGGGCGCACCATATCGGCCGGCGACTTCGGCCAGCTTTTCGTAAGCCCGCGGGCTTTCCTTGCGCAGCGTGACGATCGTGCGTCCGTCCCCGGCGGCTTGCGGAAATTGTGTCTGGATGAAGTCGAGGACATTGGCTTCCGCAGCAACCGATGCGGCAAGTTTGGAGGGGGCTTCGGGGCCGCTCGTCGCGGCGCCTTCGCTGCCGATCATACGCCCGAGTGCCGACAGGAACAGGACGACGAATATGATCCACACCCATTGGTTCGGGCCGCTGGTCGTGCCCCCCGCGGCCTTCTTTTCCCAGCGCGCGACGAGTTCGGGTTGCCAATGTTCCTGTTCGAGCCACGGGTAGTCGCGGCGGACCGTGGCGATCAGATTGGCCATGCGCGGCTTGTCGATCGCGCGCATCCACAGCATCCCCTGCGGCTTTC
Source organism: Sphingopyxis sp. KK2 (assembly GCF_001990265.1). Taxonomy (GTDB): domain Bacteria; phylum Pseudomonadota; class Alphaproteobacteria; order Sphingomonadales; family Sphingomonadaceae; genus Sphingopyxis. The sequence continues at coordinate 14,349 of NZ_LYVN01000004.1, read as the reverse complement.
CGCGCGTCAGTTCGGCCCACTCGCGATGATATTTGTGGCCGGGGGTCGAAAGCTCGCGCACCAGGCTCTGGCCTTCATGCGCGTTGAACAGCCAGGGGATGGCGGGATGGATGCCGAGCTCGTGCGCGCGTTCGCTCCACTGGAAATGCTCGGCGATCCGCGGAAAGAGCGCCGCGCCGCGCGGGTAGCGTTCGGCGAGCAATTGCGCGAGCCAGGCCTCGACGCGGGCATAATGGCCAAGATCGGCCATGCGGTCGTCGCCCAGCAGGGCGTCGAGATGTTCGTGCAGTTCGGCGATCTCGCCCTGCGTCAGTTCGCCTTCGCCCAGAAAGAGTTCGACGGTGCGGTTGAATCTCTTGTCGTCCGCGTCGCTATATTCGACGGTGAAGACCGGCTTTTCGGCGGGCTCGGCATCGGTAAGCGGTTCGATGCCGCCCGCCGGTTGATCGCCGCCTTCGGGCAAGGGCATGCCCAGCCCGAAATCATCCTCTTCTTCGCCGTCATCGCGCGGCGGGTGGAGGAATTGCCCCGACAGCGCCCCGTCGCGCGCGTCGCGCAACGCCATGAAGGCTTCGGTTTCGGCGTCGGGGTCGAGCGCCTTGAGCAGCCGCGAATAAGCCTCGCGGATCGTCTTGCGGTCGTCGGTCGGCGCAATCCCCAGCACCGGCCACGGCCAGTGAAATTCGCTCACAGGCGCTGGTCCTTTTCGAGTTCCTCGAGCGATGCCGAAAAGGCGGCGCGTGCCTGTTCGATCGCGCGCGGGTCCTGCGTTTCGAGCACGCCTTCGAAATGGAGCAGCATGCGGCCGATATGCTCGCGCCGTTCGTCGATGAACTCTTCGTAGAGCCGCGCCGCCCAGCCGACGACATATTGGTTCTCGGCGACGTCGCGCGGGTGGGTCTTGAGCGCCGCAAGCTGGTCGCGCCGCGCCTCGAGCTGTTCGGGGGTGAGCGCGTCAGCATCGTCGCTGATCACCATCGAGCGCGTCTCGCCGCTCTCGGGGATCGTCACGTCGACGTCGAGCAGCCCCGATGTGTCATAGGTGAAGCGGCAATCGATCGACACCTGGCCCGCCGGCTTCTTGGGGATCGGAAATTCCATCGTGCCGAGCAGGATGTTGTTCGCGACCTCGCGCGATTCGCCCTGGTAGATGTTGAGTTTGATCTGGCTCTGATTGTCCGACATCGACGAATAGCTGTTGGTACGGCTGATCGGGGTCGGGCTGTTGCGGCTGATGATCGGCGAAAAGAGCCCGCCGCGCAGGCGGCCGTGGCTGTCATATTCGGTCACCTCGACCCCGAGCGTGAAGGGGCAGATGTCGGTGAGCCGCACTTCGTCGAGCGCGGCGTCGCGTGCGACGAGCCCGGCCTGGATCGCGGCGCCGATCGCGACGGCATGGTCGGGATGGACGATATGGTTCGGGAATCGCCCGAACATCTTGGTGATCGCCTTGCGCACGATCGGCATACGCGTCGCGCCGCCGACGAGGACGATGTCGCTCAGCGCCTCGATGCGCAGGTTGCTGTCGCGCAGCGAGCGCAGGATCGGGTCGCGCAGGCGGGTGAGCAAGGGCGCGGCGAGCGTTTCGAAGGTCGTCGCGTCGATCGACAGGTCGAACTGGCGGTCGCCGACGGTCAGCGTGACATTGGCCGTGTCGGCTTCGGACAATGTGCGCCGCGCGCTGTCGGCGGCCTGGAACAGCCGCGCCTGGAGCAGGTTGCTGCGGACGTCGGCGGGGAATTGATATTGCTCGGTCCAGTGGGTGACGATCGCATTGGTGAAGTCGTCGCCGCCGAGCCGGTTGTCGCCCGACGAGGCGCGGACCTCGACGATCGCGTCGAACATTTCGACGATCGACACGTCGAAGGTGCCGCCACCGAGGTCGAAGACGAGGAAGGGCTCGCGATCCTCCTTGTCGGCGATGCCGAAGGCGAGCGCTGCGGCGGTGGGCTCGTTGAGCAGGCGCGCGACCTTCAGCCCCGCCAGTTCGCCCGCGCGCCGCGTCGCCTTGCGCTGCTTGTCGTTGAAATAGGCGGGGACGGTGATGATCGCCTCGGTCACCTCCTGCCCCGTCGCAGCCTCGATATCCTCTTTCAGGCTGCGCAGCACGATCGCCGACAGATCCTCGGCGCCAAAGGAGAAGCGGCCGATCTTGATCGTCCGGTTGGTTCCGATGAAGCGTTTGAAGCTGGTCACCGCCTCGCTGGGCTTGACCGCCCAGTGGTTGAGCGCGGGCTTGCCGACCAAAGTCGTGCCGTCGGGCAGCACCGCGACCGCCGAGGGGGTCAGCAGGTCGCCGAGCGCGTTGGGGATCAGTCGGGATTCGCCATTTTCGAAAATTGCAGCCGCACTGTTGGTCGTTCCCAAATCGATGCCGACGATCATCCTATTCCCAGATTCCCTCTATCGGCCCCGCGACGGTTGATTCGCGGCGGCCCCTGCACCCCTATGCCGTGCGAGGTGCCGCAAATCCTTGCATCCCGCAATTCAAACTTGGATTTTGCCCGGTGCAATCGCCGCCGCGCCGGTGCGGCCTCGCGTCGTATGCGGCTTTCAGGTCAGTCCAGCCAAGGCCCGGCGGCGCCCTTGTTGTTGACCGGCCGATGGCGAACGCGACCCTCGTACCAGGCGAGCTCCCAGATCTGGGTCGAGCCCTTGCCGACGAGGATGAGGTAGAGGGGCAGGCGGTGCGCCGCGACGAAGTCGCGGTCGGCGGGAAGCGGGCCGGCCTGGCCCTTTTTCGTCCGTTCGCGGCTGCGGACGATCGCGAGCGTTCCCTTGACCGGCGCGGGCGTCGCGTCGCCGGGCGGCACGGCCATCATCCCCGAGACCACGGGCGTGCCATTTTGGCGGCCGAGCAGGAGGATCTTGTCGGCCTTCGCGTCGCCGCCGATCGGCTGCGTCGCGGTCAGCGGGCCGATCGTCGCCGCCATCATGCGCAGGTCTTCGGCGGGAAGCGCGTCGGAGGCGGCGTCGATCGGCGGCGGTGCCGGCGGCGGCACTTCGGGGGCGGCGAGCGCGAGCAGCGCGGCGACCCACATCGTCAATGCGCCTCGCCCCAGCTCTTGCCGACCCCGACCTCGACCTCCAGCGGGACCGACAGCGTCAGTGCGGGTTCGGCGGCGCCCATCATCACGCGGCGGATGACCGCGCCGGCGGCTTCGGCCTTGTCCTCGGGCGCCTCGAAGACGAGTTCGTCATGGACCTGGAGGAGCATCTTGACGTCGGACAGGCCGGCATCGGCGAGCGCGGCGGGCATGCGCGCCATCGCGCGCTTGATAAGGTCGGCGCTGGTGCCCTGGATTGGCGCGTTGATCGCGGCGCGCTCGCTGCCCGCGCGCTCGTTCTGGTTCGGCGCCTTGATGCGCGGGAACCAGGTCTTCCGGCCGAACAGGGTTTCGGTATAGCCCTTGGCGCGCGCGCTTTCGAGCGTGTCGGTGATATAGTCGCTGATCCCCGGGAAACGCTCGAAATAACGCGCGATCAGTGCTTGGGCTTCGTCGGGGGTGACTTCGAGCCGCCCCGCGAGGCCCCAGCGCGAGATGCCGTAGAGGATCGAGAAATTGACCGTCTTCGCCTTGCCGCGCGTATCGCGGTTGACCTCGCCGAACAGCTCGATCGCGGTCGCGGCATGGATGTCCTGTCCCTGCGCAAAGGCTTCCTTGAGCTCGGGGACATCGGCCATATGCGCGGCCAGCCGCAGCTCGATCTGGCTATAGTCGGCGGCGATCAGCACATGGCCGGGCGCGGCGATGAACGCGTCGCGGATCTGGCGCCCCGTCTCGGTCCGGATCGGGATGTTCTGGAGATTGGGGTCGGTCGAGGACAGCCGCCCGGTCTGCGCGCCGACGAGGCTGTAGCTGGTGTGGACGCGGCCGGTCCTGGCATTGACCTGTTGCTGGAGCGCATCGGTGTAGGTGGACTTGAGCTTGGCGAGCTGGCGCCATTCGAGGATCAGCCTCGCGATCGGCACGCCGTCGCGTTCGAGCCGTTCGAGTTCGTTCTGGTCGGTCGACCAGTCGCCCGACTTGCCCTTGCGCCCGCCCTTGAGGCCGAGCTTGTCGAAGAGGATTTCGCCGAGCTGTTTCGGGCTGCCGATGGCGAAGGGCTGGCCCGCGAGGGTGTGGATTTCGCCCTCGATGCGCAGCATTTCGGTCGCGAACTCACCCGACAGGCGCGCGAGATAGTCGCGGTCGACGGTGATGCCGGCGCGCTCCATCGTCTCGACGATCGCCGCCAAAGGACGGTCGACCATCTCGTAGACGCGGGTGCCGCCTTCGAGCGGCAGGCGCAGCTTGAGCAGCTTCCACAGCCGCCAGGTCACTTCGGCGTCCTCGGCGGCATATTCGGTCGCGCGCGGCAATTGCACCTCGGCGAAGCTGATCTGCGACTTGCCGGTGCCGCATACCTCCTTGAACGACAGGCAGACATGGTCGAGGTGGAGTTTCGCCAGCTCGTCCATCCCGTGTTGATGCTTGCCCGCGTCGAGCGCGAAACTCATCACCAGCGTGTCGTCATAGGGCGCGACGGTCAGTCCGTGCTGCGCGAGCACGCCGATGTCATATTTGAGGTTGTGCCCGACCTTGAGCACCGCGTCGTCTGCCAAGAGGGGTCGCAGCCGGTCGATCGCTTCGTTGAAGGGAATCTGCTCGGGCTTTTCGGCGAACATGTCGGTGCCGCCATGGCCGAGCGGGATGTAGCAGGCCTTGCCCGGACCGGTCGACAGGCTGACCCCCACAAGCTCGCCGGTGACGCTGTCGAGCGTCGCGGTTTCGGTGTCGACCGCGACGACATGGGCCGCTTTCGCCTCGGCGATCCAGCGATCGAGCGCGTCGATGGTCGTCACCGTCTCGTAGAGCGAACGGTCGATCGCGGGCCAGACGGGCAGGGTGGGCGTCGATGGCCCGGCGGGCGCCGTAGCGGGCGCGGCGCTGGCGCGCGGCAGCGTCGGCGGGCCGCCCGGCGTCGCGCCGGTGTCGATCTTCGCCGACAGCGAGCGGAAGCCATGTTCGTCGAGAAAGGCCTTGAGCGGTGCCGGCGGGATCGCGCCGAGCTTCAATTGATCGAGTGTGTCGGGCAGCGGCGTGTCGCGCTTCAGTTCGACCAGCACGCGCGACAGCCGCGCCATGTCGGCATGTTCGATCAGATTGTCGCGCAGCTTCGACGCCTTCATCGTCTCGGCGCCCGCGAGCGCGCTTTCGAGGTCGCCATATTCGACGATCAGCTTGGTCGCGGTCTTCGGCCCGATCCCGCGCACGCCGGGAACATTGTCGACGCTGTCGCCCATCAGCGCGAGCACGTCGCCGACGCGGTCGGGGGTGACCCCGAACTTCTCGTTCACGCCGTCGAGCCCGATGCGGACATTCTTCATCGTGTCAAGCATGTCGACGTGCGGCGATCCGTCGGTGGGTTCGCGGACGAGCTGCATCAGATCCTTGTCGGACGAGACGATGGTGACGTCCCAGCCCGCGGCGACCGCCGCCTCGGTATAGCTTGCGATGAGATCGTCGGCCTCAAAGCCCTCAAGCTCGATGCACGGCAGCGAGAAGGCGCGGGTCGCGTCGCGGATCAGCGGGAATTGCGGGCGCAGATCCTCGGGCGGTTCGGGGCGGTTTGCTTTATACTGATCGTAGATCTGGTTGCGGAACGACTGGCTGCTATGGTCAAGGATCACCGCGAGATGCGTCGGCCCGTCGGCGTCGTGCAGGTCCTTCGCGAGCTTCCACAACATCGTCGTATAGCCATAGACCGCGCCGACGGGGGTTCCCTGCGGGTTCGTCAGCGGCGGCAGGCGGTGATAGGCGCGGAAGATGTAACCGGAGCCGTCGACCAGATAGAGATGATTCTTCTCGGACATGGCGCGGGGTGTAGCGCGCCCCTTGAGCGCGGGCTAGGGGCGCGGCAGCGGCGGCAGGTCGAAATGCAGGACATCCTCGCGCACGCCGAGCTTGGTATAGAGCGCAATCGCGGGCGGATCTTCATAATCGGCCTGGACGAACACCGCCCAGGCGCCGGTTTCGGCGGCGATATGCTGGAGTTCGGTGATCAATGCGATGGCGACGCCTTTGCGGCGATGCGCCTCCGCAACCGCCAGGTCGTAGAGATAGATTTCGTTCCGCGCCGCTTCGAGCTTGGCGAGTTCATAGGCGGTCAGGCCGCCGACGATGCGCCCGTCGATTTCGGCGACGAGCAGGATGGTCGCCTCCTTGGCGAGCTGGCGCGCGAGCCAGGCGTCGTCGGGGGTGTCGCGGCGATAGGTGCCGGGATCCTCGAAGGCGTCGGCGTAGAGCGCGTTGAGGTCGCGCGCTGTTTCGACGTCGGCGGGCCCGAGGCGGCGGACGATCATCGCGCGCGCCAGCGTTCGATGCCTTGCCAGCCCAGCCAGAAGGCGAGCGGCAACCCGACCGCGCCGAGCATCAGCAATTCGGCCGACGCCTGCTCGACTGCGGCCGCACCGATCGCCGCGAACAGCATCGCGACGCCGAGATTGGCGAGCGCCATGACGAGCGCGAAGCGCGCGAAAGCCATCGCCGATACCCCGGCGGCAATCGCCATCACCTCGGCGAGGACGGGAACGGGGCGCGAGACGATCAGCGCGATCGGGCCGACGCGCTCGGCGAGCGCATGCGCCCTGTCGACGTCGTCGGCGCCGAGCCAGCGTTTCGCGAGCGGGCGCGCCGCCCAGCGACCGAAGGCGTAGCCCGCGAGGCTGGCCCCCATCAGCCCGAGCCAGATCACCAGCGTGCCGACTGGAAAACCGAAGGCGGCGCCCGCGAGCGTATTGGTCACGCCGTTGGGTACGGGCAGGAACAGATCGAGCGTCAGCGCGGCGACGATGAAGAGCGCCGCAGCGAGCGGGCGCTGTTCGGCGGCGGCGAGGATCGCGTCGCTCGCCGCCATGAACTGGTCGCGAAAGATCAGCGGCAGGCCGATGACGAGGAAGAGCAGCGCGGCGATGACGAGCCAGCGAAGGAACGGGGCAGGGGGCTTTGCCATGCCGCAACTTAGCGCGTCAGTCCCGATAGTCGATATGCAGCTTCGCCGCCGCCGCGACTGCCGCCGTGCGCGCGTCGTCGGTCGTGCCGCCCGCGATCTTGGCGAGCGTAACGCCCATGCGGCGATAGGGCCGCGTCACCGGCTTGCCGAAGATGCGCGCGTCGATCGCGATTTCGGCATTCGGCGGGGTCAACGCGTCGGCGAGGCCGGTGATCGCGAAATCGCTCGCGTCGCGGTCGGCGAGCAGCACCGCGCTGGCGCTCGCGTCGGGCACCGCGACAGCAGGAATCGGCAGGCCGAGGATCGCGCGGGCGTGAAGGTCAAATTCGGACAGGCTTTGCGAGATCAGGGTGACCATGCCGGTGTCGTGCGGGCGCGGCGAGAGTTCGGAGAAGATCACCGCGTCGCCCTTCACGAAAAATTCGACCCCGAAAATGCCATGGCCGCCGAGCGCGTCGACGACCTTGGTCGCCATATCCTGCGCGGATGCGAGCGCGGCGTCCGACATCGCGGCGGGCTGCCAGCTTTCGCGATAATCGCCGCGTTCCTGGCGGTGGCCGATCGGCGGGCAGAAGGCGACGCCATCCTGGTGGCGCACGGTCAGCAGGGTGATCTCGTAATCGAAGTCGATAAACGCCTCGGCGATGACGCGCAGGCGGTCGCCGCGCATGCCCGCGGCGGCATAGTCCCAGGCGGCGTCGATGTCGGCGGCGCTCTTGACCGTGCTCTGGCCCTTGCCCGACGAGGACATCACGGGCTTGACGACGAGCGGGAAGCCGATGCGGTTTGCCGCGGCGACCAGCTCCTCGCGCGTCTCGGCATATTCGAAGGTCGAGGTGGTGAGCCCCAGTTCGCTCGCCGCGAGGTCGCGGATCGCGTCGCGGTTCATCGTGAGCTGCGCGGCGCGCGCCGAGGGGACGACATGGAAACCCTCGGCCTCGACCTCGGCGAGGATTTCGGTACGGATCGCCTCGACCTCGGGGACGATATGGTCGGGGCGGTGCTTTTCGATCGTGGCGCGCAGCGCAGCACCGTCGAGCATCGAGAAGACTTCGAAACCATCGGCGACCTGCATCGCGGGCGCGCCTTCATAGCTGTCGCAGGCGATGACGCGGCAGCCGAGGCGCTTGGCCGAGATCACGAACTCGCGCCCGAGTTCGCCCGAACCGAGCAGCAGGATGGTGGCGGTGGGGGTCATGGGCGGGCTTTCGTCGCTGGCGTGGGGCGCCCCGCTTAGTCGGGGTGCGCGGGATTCGCCAGTGGCGAGCTCATGTCTCGATCTGGCGGATGTCGGGAATGATCGCCCACCACAGCAGCGCGCCGAGCGCGGCCATGGCGGCGGCGCAGGCGAAGGCCCAGCCATAGCCACCGAGATAGTCGACGATCAGCCCGGTAATCACGGGGCCGACGATGCCCGAGACATTGCCGAGCGCGTTTTGCGCGCCGATCCAGCTGCCCGCGGCGCGCGGGCCGGCAAAAATCTGACCGATCGCGAACAGGTTGGTGGCGACCAGCCCGGTGCCGAATCCCGCCACGACCAGCCAGCAGGCGAGCGTCGCCATGCCGTCGCCGACCGCGATGCCCGCGATCGCGGCGGCGGTCGCGAGCTGGCCCGCGACCATCAGCCCGCGGCGCAACTGGCCCTCGTGCGCGCCGCGCGCGACCATGCGGTCGGAGAGCCAGCCCGCGGCGAGCGCGACGATCCCCTGCGTCGTGAAGCCGAGCGTCGTGAGCAAGGTCATTTCGCCGATCGAATAGCCGCGCGTGTTGACGAGATAGAGCGGCAGCCAGGCCAGCAGGAAATAAAAGCCGTAGTTGGACAGGAAATGCACCAGCCCCATCCGCCACAGCGTCGGGATGCGGAGCAGGCGCCGCATCGACACGCGTTCGGCCGATGGCGCGGCGACGCTGCGCGCGCGGAGCGGTGCGGCGGCGACCTGCCAGGGGATCAGCCAGACCAGGGTTGCGAGGCCGAAGATCCAGAATATCGCGCGCCAGCCCCATTCGCCGAGGATGGCACCGCCGAACAGCGTGCCGAGCGCGGGGCCGAAAGCGAGCGCGGCGGACACCGAGGCATTGGCGATGCCGCGGCGCGGGGCCGGGATTTCGGCGGCGAAGATCTTGCTGCTGCCGGGAAAGGCGATGCTCTCGCCAAGGCCGAGAAACAGCCGCAGCAGGATGAGCGACGCAAGTCCGCCGACAAAACCGGTGAGCGCGGTGCTGATCGCCCAGAGCGCGACGCCGAGGGCGAAGACGCGGTAGACGCAGAAACGGTCGCACAGCCATCCGACGAGCAGGCAGGCAGGCGCATAGACCCAGAAAAAGGCCGACACCGCGATGCCGAAGCCGGTCGCGGACAGCTGCAGCTCGCCCTTCATCAGCGGTGCGGCGACCCCGATCGCGCCGCGATCGACATAGTTGAGGAGGACCGACAGCGCGATGAGCACGACGATCGAGGTCAGCCGTGCGTTGCTGTGACGCGTGTCGTTTATGGTCGTTGCCATATCTGTCCCCTGCCTGGGCAGGAGGCTATCACAGCGGCGTGACGGGACCAGAAAAATCGGCGGATGGATTGGGCGCAAGATCCGGGACGCGGCGTGCGTCGAGGCTTGCCATAAGCGCGGCATAGCCGTTCAAGGATCGACGCATGACTTATGTTTTCAAGACCATCTGGTCGCCCGTGGGCGAGCTGACCTTGGTCGCCGATGCCGGCGGCCTCGCCGCCATCCTGTGGGAGAATGACCGGCCCGGTCGGGTGCGGCTCGGGCCGATGCGCGAGGCGGCCGATCATCCGCTGCTGATCGAAACCGAGCGCCAGCTGGGCGAATATTTCGCGGGCGCGCGCCGCAGTTTCGACGTGCCGTTGTCCTTCGCCGGGACCGACTTCCAGAAGAGCGTCTGGGCCGCCCTGCTCACCATCCCGTTCGGCGAGACGCGCAGCTATGGCGAGATCGCCGAGCAGATCGGCAAGCCGGGTGCGTCGCGGGCGGTCGGGGCGGCGAACGGGCGCAACCCTATCTCGATCATCGCGCCGTGCCACCGGGTGGTTGGCTCGGGCGGCCAGCTTACCGGTTTTGCGGGCGGCCTCGCGGCAAAGAAATATCTGCTCGAACTCGAAGGGTAGCGCGGCGCCCGCTCAATCGATCAGGCAGACGGTGCCCGCCCAGATATCGGTGACCAGCCCTTCGATCCCATCCTGGTCGAGCAGGCCGACCAGATCGCCGGTGCTGAACAGCAGCCCGAGCGACGAGTCCTCGACATCGACCTTGTACGCCGCGTCGAGTTGCTGGCGGGTCGAACCGACGCCGATGCCTTTGGCGGTCCTGAGCGGCGAGTCCGTGTTGATCGTCCACCCCACGAATTTATCGACCTGAAAAGTCATTTGCAGCCCGTTCCGGAAATCGGTGTAGTCGACGATGCCCGCGCCACATTCGCTGCTGCTGCCGCGTTTTCGCGGCGGCGTCATGGCGATGCCGACAGCGGATTCGGCCTCGCCCCGCGCCAGGCCGAAAGGCACCAGGCGCATCTGGCCATCGCGGTTGATCGCAAGCAGGCCATCGGGGGCGAGGATGAGCGGATTTTCGACGACCGGGCGGGTTCTGGGTATGGGCGGTGTGGCGACGGTTTCGGCGGCGCCTGCCGTTTTCGTCGGTTCCGGTGCGGCCTCGCTGGTCGGCGACGAACAGGCGGCGAGCATCAGTGCGGCCAAGATCCAAGCAGCTTTCATCGCGTCGCTCCCGTCCGGTTCGGCGCGGCTGTAACCCACTCCCAGGCGAGCGTCAGTCGCTTTTCTGCGGGTGAAAAGTCTCGCCGCGTTTCAGCATTGCGACCAGGTCGGCGATCTTCTTTCTCCGCCCCGCCTCGGTCTTGATCGCACCGAGGCGAAAGATCAGCGCGAAACGGTTTTGCGCGGTCAGTTTCGCCAGCATCGCTTTTGCCGCCGGTTCGGCGTCGATCGACGCCAGCAGGTCCTCGGGAATCTCGGACCCCTTGACGCGATAGGCGCGATCCCAGCGCCCGTCGGCCTTGGCGGCCGCGACCGGCTTCAGTCCATGCTCGGTCATCCGCCCTTCGGCGGTCAGCCGCGCGACATTGTCGATGTTGATCTGGCTCCAGACGCTCTTGGCGCCGCGCGGGGTGTAGCGCTGGAGGAAGCTCTTCTCGTCAAAGGATTTGCGGATCGCATCGATCCATCCCCAGCACAGCGCGGCATGGATCGCCTGTTCGGGGGTGATCGAGGGGAGGCCCGACTTGACCTTGTGGATCTTGATCCAGACCTCGCTTTCGGTCGCGTGGTTGGCCGCCAGCCAGTCGTAGAAACCGTCGGCGTCCACAAATTCATGGACCTTGTCGGCGTCGACATGGACAGCTGCCATGATCTCATTCCCGCTCGATTGATTGACGCTCTTGGCGCATGGGAAACGCGCCGCAAATGTCTATGGTCCCAAGCGCCGAACGACAAGCCGTCAGATCATGGGCCTGAGCGTCAAAAGCGCGCTTCGAAGCTCAGTCCGATCACCCGCGGGTCGCCGTAGAGCGCGTTGAGGCGGCCGTCATTGTCATATTGATAGTCGAAATATTGATCGTCGAAGATGTTGTTGGCGAAGAGATAGGCGCCGAAATTGTCGTTGCTCCAGCCGATCTTGGCGTTGACGAGCGTGCGGCCGGGCACGTCGCGGGCGCTCTGGTCGACCAGTCCCTGATAGGCGGGGCCGCGATAGTTGACATTGGCATTGGCCGACAGGCCGCTCCGGTCACGCCAGCTGAAACCCGCCGCCCAGGTCCAGCGCGCCGCGTTGATGAATTCCAGCCCCGACAGGTCGTCGACAAAGCCGCCGGTCGCGTCGAATTCGAGGAATTCGGTGCGCGCATAGCCGACCGAGCCATAGATGTTCAGGCTGTCGCTGACGTCATAATCGCTCTCGACCTCGAAACCATAGACGCGCGACTTGCCCGCATTCTGCGTCTCATAATCATAGACGCTGTTCGACAATTGCACGCTGACCTGCTGGTCGGTCCAGTCGATGAAAAAGGCGTTGGCGTTGAAGGTCAGCCGCCGGTCGAACCATTGGGTGCGCAGCGACAGTTCGTAATTCCACGTATATTCGGGATCATAGGCATAGGTCGAGGCGCGCGCCGGGTTCACCCCGCTGCCGCCCGAACGATAGCCGCGCTGGACGATCGCGCTCAGCGTCTTGTCCTCGGCGAATTCGATCGACAGGCCGCCCTTGGGCAGGAAGGCCTCGTAACTGGTGTTCGACAGCGGGCTGCTGCTGCTCGCATCGTCGGCCTGCTGCTGGATCAGTCCATTGACCGTCGCGAGGATCAGGTTGAGCGGCGAGGGGTAGAGCGCCGGATTGGGCAGCGGCGTATTGATGACGACGATATTGTCGTTCGACACGCGCTGCTTCTCGCGATCGTAACGGAAGCCCGCGAGCAGCTTGATCCCCGGGGTGATTTCCCAGCTCGCGTCGCCGAACAGCGCCATCGTCTCGATATCGATCGAATAGGCCTGCGACGAGGTGATGTAGATCAGCCCCGGATATTGCGCGCGCGCCTGCTGCGCGAGGAACAGCGCGGTCGCCGGGTCGAGACCGAAGGGCGGCCCCTGCAGCACCCCGGCGACCGTCGGCGTCAGCCCCAGGTCGCGGTCGGGATCGAGCCCGAAGGTCGAATTGGTGTCCGAATCGGGGTTCTTGGTGCGCGAATAATAGCCGCCGACGATGCCCTGGAGCGGACCGGTGTCGAAGGTCAGCCGCAGTTCCTGGCTGAAGATTTTCTGGTCGGTGACCGCGTCGCCATAGGCGGTGTCGACCGACTGCAAATCGCCGTCATACGCCGATGCGGTGCGCAGATGGTTGTAGGTCGAGATCGACGACAGCGTGAAGATATCGCCCAGCGGCAGCGTCGCGTCGAGCGTGAACAGGTCGGTCTTCGCGCGCGAGAAGGTCGGGCGATTGGCCTCGACGACGCGATTGTTCCAGGCATCGGGCGTGTCGCTGAAGGCATAGGCGCGGCCGTTGCCGTCGTGGCGGTCGTAAAGATAGGACAGCTTGACCTGCAGTCCGTCGGGTCCTGCGGGGGTGAAGAGCAGTTTGGCGCGCACGGTGTCGCTGCTGCTCGGGTCGTAATGGCCGCCGGTGAAGCCGTTCTTGATGAAGCCGTCGCCGCGCGTCAGTTCGCCCGCGACGCGAAACGCCAGCACATCGTCGACGATCGGACCGCCGATCGCAGCGGCAAAGCGATATTCGCCGTTGGGCGCGCTGATCATCGCGCGTGCCTTGCCGCGCCAGTCGAAGCTGGGGTCGGCGGTCTTGATGATGATCGCGCCGGCGAGCGCGTTGCGCCCTTGCAGCGTCGATTGCGGACCGCGCAATATTTCGACCTGGTCGATGTCCCACAGGTCGAGCGGGCCGCTCGCGGTCGCCTCGCTGGGCAGGGGGGAGCCGTCGAGATAGACGGTGGCGAGGTCGCCGAAGCCCGTGCCCGAAACATTGGTGTTCGAAATGCCGCGGATCGTGAAGCCCGACTCGCCGAAGGTCGAGGCGAGGTTGGCAGTGCGGTCGATCAGGTCGAATATATTGGTCAGATTCTGGTCTTCGATGTCCTGCGACGTGAACACCTTCACGCTTTCGGGCGTGTCCTGCAGCGTGCGGTCGAATTTCATCCCCGTGACGACGATCTCGTTGCTTTCGCCCGTATCGGCACCCGCGTCGCCGGCTTCGGCCGCAGCATCCGCCGCCAGTTCGGCGGCCTGAACCGGCATCGCCGCGCCCGCCAGCAGCAGCGCCAGCAACGGCTTGATCGTCTTGGTCATTGTCATGAGCTCCCCGCTTAGCTATCGAGGGCGCCGCTATTGCTATTGCGAATGCGTGTCAATAGAATCGATAAAAGGGTCGACAGGGGGACTTATGCAGGACAGCTCGCCGCTTTTGCCGGCGCTCGTCATCGCTGCTGTGGCGGGCGCGGGCGTCTGGCTGCTGCGCCGCTCGTGGCGGGGGCGCGATTCCAATCGCGCCTATGTGCTCGGCGGCTGGGCGCTGATCGTCGGCGCGATCGCCGCGCCGGCTTGGGCGCTCGGCCCCGCGCGCGGGCCGTTCATCGCGCTCGCGCTCGTGTCGACCGTCGCGCTCGCGCTCGTCGCGGGCAATTATACGCGGCGCGAGGCCAAGGCGCGCGCCGCGCGCGAAAGCCTCGCCCCCGAACCCTCCGACCGCGCGACGACCAAATGGCGCGAAACGCTGCGCTGGCTGCTCGCGGGTCCGATCGGCATGGTCGCCGCGATGGGCGTCGGCATCGCCTGGGCCGCGCTCGCGCCGGGCGAGCCACAGACCCGGCTCGTCATCGGCGGGC
>NZ_LYVN01000003.1 GCF_001990265.1 Sphingopyxis sp. KK2 | reverse complement strand
ATGATCGACAGCGCCTGATCGACCGGCATCGCAGGCCGATAGGGGCGGTCGGCGGTGAGCGCGTCGAAGAAATCGGCGACCGAGACGATGCGCGTTTCCATCGATATCGTGCTGTCGTCGAGGCCGAGCGGATAGCCGGTGCCGTCGAGCCGTTCGTGGTGCGACCCCGCGATCAGCGCCATGTCGCGCATCACCCCGATGCGCGAGAGGATGTCGGTGGTCGCCTGCGCATGGCCCTGCATCACCGCCCATTCGCTCGCGTCGAGGCGGCCGGGCTTGTCGAGGATGCGGTTGCTGACCCCGAGTTTGCCGATGTCGTGGAGCATCGCGCAGCGCACGAGCCGGCGGCGTTCGGGCGACGCGATGCCGAGATGCTTGGCGACGCGGTCGGTGAGCAACGCGACGCGCTCGCTGTGGCCGCCGGTATAGGGGCTTTTGGCGTCGATCACCTGCCCGAAGGCGATCGCGATATCGTCGAGCCAGGCCTCGTCGACCGCGACGCGCGCCTGCGCGGGTTCGAGCGCGAAGAGCCGCGCATCGATGTCGGGCGCGGCGAGCTGGTTCCAGAAGGCGGGGTCGCTCGCGAGGTCGGCGAAGATCGCGGCGAGTTCGGGGTCGAGCCAGCTGCCGCTGCGCGCCGCGACCTCGGCCATCGCGCGCGCGGGGCCGCCCGCCATGAAAAAGACGTCGGCGACCTGCGCGAGCAGCGCGATGCGCGAGAGCAAAGGAATTGCGGTGCCCGACAGCCCGCGCGGCAGGCCGCCGCCGTCCCAATGTTCGTCGAGCGACGCGATGCCGCCCGCGACGCGATCCGAAAAGCGCAGCCGCCGCGCGATGCTCGCGCCCTGCGTGCAGCGGGTCTGGATGAAGCCGGTCAGGATCGGCGCGGCGTTGCCATGGAGATGGTCGAGCGCCGCCTGGCGCGCGGCGGCTTCTTCCTGCGCGCCGACCTCGGCCTCGATGAAGGCGAGGAAATCGGCGCCGTCGGGGCCGATCAGCTTGAAGCCGTGCTTGAGGCTGCGGTCGTCGCCGAGGAACAGGCCGGCGACGCGCGCGGCGTTGCTCGAACAGCCGAGGTCCTTGAGCAGCACGGCATAGAGGCAGTCGGCGAGTTCGGCGCCGTCGAGCCCGGCGGCGAGCGCGACATAGGTGCCGATCCACGCCGCGCGCACGCTGTGCCCCGCGGGCTGGCCCTCGGTAAGGTCGAGCGCATAGGAGAAGGCGCCGAGGATTTCGGCGAGCCGCGCTTCGCCCATCGGCACCGCCACGTCGAAGGCCGAAGGGCCCGGCTGGAACATGTGACTTCCCCCCAAAGAAGCGCCGAGCATAAGAGCGAGAGTTTACCGGCGGGTTAGCACGGCGCGGGGGCGTCGCGCTTGGCGTACACCGGGCTTTGTGGCAGGGGAGCGCGATGACCGATACCGATCCTGCCGCCGCCGAGCGTGCCGCCTATCGCCGCGAACTGCGCGGCATCGCCCGCGCCCCGCGCATGGTGGGGTTCTTGTTCGTCTTCGCCTCGCTCGGCCTCTGGGCCTGGCCGCAGAGCGGCGGGCCGATGGTGATCGGGCCGCTCGCGACCGAAAGCTGGGGATGGGTCTGCCTCGGCATCGGCTGGCTGATCCTGCTGTGGGTGATCGTCACCCGCACGCGCCACCACAAGGCGCGGATGGCCGAGCTGGAGGCTGAATGAAAAGCCTTGCAAGCTGATCCTGCAAAGCATCACTACGTTCCCGAGTTCTATCTTCGAGAATGGGCAGGTGCAGATGGCCGCTTGGAACGGTACACTCGACCGACGCCAAAAAAGATCGCAGTACGGCGGGTATTTCCAAGCCAAATGGGATTCAGCCGAAATCTCTATGATTCGCCTAACGAGAAGTTGTTGGAGCGACACTGGCTGGAGACTCGCGTATTTCAGCAAATTGACAGTTGTGCGGCCAATGTCTTCCGGAAACTGAACGATGAGCCTCCGGGCGAGTTGACGGGCGAAGATGTCAATGCATGGAGCGTTTTTGTTCGCGCCCAATTCTATAGGACGCCGGAAGGGCTTCGAGCCGTCAAAGAAAGTGGCGCTCAGGAATGGCTGGCGGCTCTCGACGCAGCCAGAGATCGCTATCAAGAACTGAAGAGCATTTCAGATCCAGATTTATTCGAAGACTATGTTTCCTTGCAGACGGAAGGAGACATAGAAAGGTCCGTTCTCAGGACTCTTCCTGGAATATTTTCTAGCGAACGCGTTGTCCGTATATTAAACGAGCTTCACTATAGGATAATGGATACTGGCCCGTCAGTACCGCAATTTCTGATATCGGACGATTTCCTGGCTCGGACAAACGGGCTTCTCGTGGAAAACGGGCATTTCGCCATGCCCATTTCTCCTCGTCGCCTGTTGGTGATGACGGTGAGGCGCGAGACATTTGATCGGATCGGCCGGATGACCGACAAGGAGCTTGTCACGGCCGTTAATCGCTGGATCGTCGAAAGCGCTCGACATTTCGTGGGAGCGACGGATCTCTCACAGGATAGGTTTATTCGGAACAGGTTCGGAGTAGATCTGAAAAGGTCACTGTCACGTGGGGATGGGACTAGCCGAGCGAAAACGGATCGCGCTCATGTTGGCACTTCTTGATCGGGGAGGCGTATATAAGGTGTTCTTGGCGATAGCCACGGCGGCCTTGGCAGAGCCAAGTCTGGCGGGCGCTGGACTGAGGAAAGCTGGGTGGCGCTGATGTTGGGGAATAGCCGACCGGGCGCGGGCGAGAAGCTTGGCGAGTGGGAGTTTCTGCGGCTGGCGCCGGTCTCGTTCCGGCTGGTGCGGCATGATGCGAGCAGCGCGACCTTCGAAAATGCGGGCCATGACTATACGAAGCGCATCGCCTATGTCCGCGACGACGACACGCTGACCGCGACGACCTCGCGGATCGACCGGTCGCAGGCGACGCGCTGGACCTACAGGCGGCGCTTTACGCCGTGCGCCTCGCCAGCCAGACCCCCGCGATCATCAGCGCGATGCCGGCGATGCGCTTCATGTCGATCGCCGAGCGTAGCGCGCCGAACAGGCCGAAATGATCGATCGTCGCGGCGCTGACGAGCTGGCCGACGAGCACGAAGAAGATCGCATTGCCGACCCCGAACTTGGGCGCGATGAAGGTCACCGCGATCACATAGAAAGCGACGAACAGCCCGCCGAAGTAGAATTGGGCGGGGATGTCGCTGGTGAAACGCACCTGCCCGACCGACCCGGTGAGCAGCGCGCCCGCGGTCGCGATCAGGAAGGCGAGGCCGAAGAGGATCATCGAGGCGGCCATCGGGCTGCCGAGCCTTGTCCCGAGCCCGCCGTTGAGCGCCGCGAGGACCGGGATGCCGATGCCGGTGAGCAGCATGATGAGCGCGAAGGCGGGGGCGCTGTTGTTTGCGGTCATCGCCCCGCCTCCTTCGCCGTCTGTGCGGCGCGATAGTCGAGGACGGGCAGCCCGCCGATGCCCCAATTGTCCAGATCGATCTCGTCGATCGTGACGACCGTGGTGGCGGGATTTTTCCCGAGCACCCGCACCAGCAGGTCGGTGACCCCGCCGATCAGCTCGGCCTTTTGCTCGGGGGTCGCGCCTTCGCGGGTGATGCGGATATTCACATAGGGCATGGCCTTGCTCCTCAGGCGAAGGGGGTGGCGAATTCGATGCGGATGCCGCCGGGCATGGTAGCGATGAAATGATGCGTCGTCGCGCCCTCGCGGATCGGCTCGGGGTCGAATTCGATGACGACTCCGGGGTAGCCCTGGACGCGCGCGAAGACGGTGCGCAGCGCGTCGAGGTCGGCAACGCGGAGCGCGAGATGATGGAGGCCGATGTTGGCGCGGCGGTCGAACGGCGTTGCCGTAGCGGGATCGGCGACCTGCCACAGCGTGAGCAAGGTCGTGCCGTCGGAGACGAAGATCGCGGGGATAGTCGGGACGCTCGGCGGCGACGACAAAGCCGAGTGCGCCGACGAAGAAGTCGCGCGCTTCGGCGACGTCGCGGACGGCGAGGCCGATATGGTGGGCGCCCTGGGTGAGGGATTGGGTCATGTCTTGTCCTTTTCGGCTCGAAGCGCCGCGAGTTCGGCGCGCAATTGATTGAGTTCGGCGGCCATCGGCTTGATCGCGGCCGAGATTTCGGCCTCGGTGAAGCGCGGGGTGATGTGCTGCGAGCAATTCCATTCCCAGCCGATGATATCGATCAGGAAGGCGCGCTCGGGGACCGCGCGATAGCCCTCGGGCATCAGCGAGGCGACGAGTTCGGGGTCGGCGGCACGCTCGACGCTGTGGGCGTGGCCGATCAGCTTGAGCCGTTCCCTGTTCGGATAATCCATCAGGAACAGCGACACCCGGTCGTTGTGCGCGAGATTGGCGGTGCTGATATATTGCTTGTTGCCGCGATAGTCGGCGAAGCCGATGCGGTTTCCCTCGATATGCCGCAGGAAGCCGGCGGGGCCGCCGCGGTGCTGCATATAGGGCCAGCCCTCGGCATTGACGCTTGCCATATAGAAGCTGTCGCGCTCGCCCATGAAGCCGATCTCCTTCGCGGTGAGCAGGTCGGGACTGCCGTCGGCGCCGGCGTCGAGCTTGGCATAGGAGGCGCGCGAGCCGTGGATTTCCTGCAAGTGCCGGACGTCTTCGTCGAAGAGGGTGGTGCGATAATTGCGGGCCATCGGTCGGCTCCTTTCGCCGACCGAAGTAGGTCATTGCTCGATCGATGATAATCGGCGAAGATTGCACGACTTCATTGCGAATATCGGAATAATCGATGGACCGGTTGCTGACGCTGGAAATGTTCGTCGCGGTGGCGGGCGAGGGCGGCTTCGCGGCGGCGGCGCGCAAGCTCGGCAGTTCGCCGCCTGCGGTGACGCGCGGGATTGCCGCGCTCGAGGCACGGCTCGGGACGAGCCTGTTCCATCGTTCGACGCGCGCGGTGGCGCTGACCGATGCCGGTGCGGCGTTCCTTGGCGAGGCGCGGCGGATCCTTGCCGATCTCGCGGGCGCCGAGCGCGACGTGCGCGGTGCGGCGGCCGAGCCGCGCGGGCAGCTTTATCTGACCGCGCCGGTGATGTTCGGGCGGCTGCATATGCTGCCGGTGGTGAGCGCGTTGCTCGCCGAACATCGCGCGCTGACCGCGCGGATGATGCTGGTCGATCGTAACGTCCGCATCGTCGAGGAGGGGATCGACGTCGCGCTGCGTATCGGGCCGCTCGCCGATTCGAGCCTGAAGGCGGTGCGCATCGGGACGGTGCGCCAGATGCTGGTGGCGAGCCCCGCCTATCTGGCGCGGCACGGCGCCCCGGCGGCGGTAAGCGATCTTGCGGACCATGCGCTGATCGCGATGGACGGGCCGCGCGCGGGGAGCGAGTGGCTATTTGCCGCCACGCGGTTGAAGCTCGAGGCGCGGCCGCGGCTGGTGGTCAACACCGTCGACGGCGCGATGGCGGCGGCCGAGGCGGGGGTGGGGATCGCGAACCTGCTGAGTTACCAGGTGATGGACGCGGTCGACGCCGGACGGCTGATATCGCTGCTCGCGGCCGAGCAGCCGCCTGTGCTGCCCGTCCATCTGCTCTTCGAACCCTCGCGCGCCGCGCTGCCGTCGGTGCGGCTGTTCGTCGACGCGATGAAGGCGCGGCTGCGGATCGCCGGATTGGCTTAGGCGAGAAGGGGCTTGCTGCGCGCGTTTCGTTCGAACGCGGCGGGTCGGGATTTTATTTGTCTCACACGAAGGCACAAAGGCACGAAGAGGTCGAGCAGACCGCGAAGCGGCCTCTTTCTCCAACGGGAACGCCATGCCGCGGCGAGGATGAAAAAGCGGCCTTTCGGCCGCGAGCAACGTCTTCGTGCCTTTGTGCCTTCGTGTGAAATAAATTTCGCCGACATCTGCGGCGCAGCACTCGCCTGGCGTCAATAGGTGCCCGCCACCAAAATCCAAACACCGCCGACCAACGCGAAGAGCGAGCCGAGCCCGACGAACATGCCGATGAAACAGCCGTTGCGCAGCGGCGCCCACACCATGACGTCATTCGGATCGTCGGGGTTGTAGCGCACGCGCATGATGCTGCCGACCGGCTTGGGGCGGTTGGTCGACAGGCTGTCAGGCATCTGTTTCGTCACCCCCGCGAGCCGATATTCGATCGTCGCGGTGTGCATCAGCGTGCGGTCGCCGTCGCTGTCGGTGCTCCAGTGGCTGTCGTGGCCGATGACCCGGCCCTCGACCTCGTGCCAGCGGCGCCCGCGCATTTCGGTCCGCGCCATCGACAGGCCGATGCCGGCGAAGAGCAGCCCGATCCCCGCGAAGAACCACGGGATGATTCGCAGGATAAGCGCTTCGTCCATTCGCATTCCCCCCGAAATGCGCGGAACCGTGGAAGAAGGTTCCGCCTAGAACTGGTAGGCGAGGCCGATGCCGCCGAGCCACTGGTCGACGCTGCCCGCGTCGGCGACGATCGGCGAATCGGCGTAGCGGCCGAGCATGCGGCCATATTGCGCACCGCCGATCAGCACGAAGCCCTTGCGCAGGTCGCCCGACAGGCCATAGGCGCCCGCGATGCCGAGCGTATATTTGCCCGCGGTGGCCTTGGCCCCGGCGCGATTATAGACCGGCAGGCCGCTCGCGGCGCTGCCGAGCGGATCGACATCGAAATAATAGCGGCCGAAGCCCTTGCCATAGATGTTCGTCGACGCCGAGACGCCGATGAAGGCGCGCTTCGACAGCGGGGTGCCGTAATCGATGGTGGGCGACACGACCCAGCTGCCATGCTTGCCCGAAATATCCTTGAGCCCGACGACGCGCAGCCCGACCTGGTCGTAACCGCTGGTGACGATGCCGGTGTGGGTGATGCCCGCCGAAACGCCGAGTTCGACCGCCATCTTCTTTTCGCCGAGCGCCTCGACCTGCACATCCTTGATCCGGCCGGTGCGGTCGCTGCGCAGGTTGATGATCGGGCCGAATTTCAGGTCGGTCTTTTGTCCGCGCTTCTGGCGGATCAGGTCGACCTGGAAATTGGTGCCGCGGGTCGAAAAGGCGAAGCCGCTGAGCCGCCCGCGGACATAGAAGCCGGGCAGGATCACGCGGTCGTCGGAGCCGTTGTAGCTTGGCGCGGTGATCACGCCGCCGGCGACCGAGATATAGTCGCGGGCCCATTTGCGATCGTCGTCGTCGCCCTCGGGCGAGGCGGTGGGCAGCAGAATCGATTCGTCGATCTCGCGGTCTTGCAGATAGGCGGCGGGCGCGATGAGCGGCGCCGGGCGGATCGGCGCGGCATCGGCCACATCGAGTCCGGCGAGATCATAGCCGAGCGCGGGGCCGTCCATCGCCTGTGCCGGCGCGGCGGCAGCGAGCAGCAGGGCCGACAGCGCGAAACGGGAGAGAAAGGCGGGCATCGGCATGCGGTGTCGGTTCCTGTTGGTCTTGCCCCTGTCGACAGGGGTGTAAGTGAAGCAAGGGGTCTTGGAAAGACAGAGACTTGTCGAGGCCGTATTTAGTTCCCATGACGGGGCGATGACCCGATGTTTCTGCCCTTCGCCGCCTTGCGCGCGCCTGAACCGCTGCCCGAACCGTTGATGGCGCTGTTCGGGCCGAAGCGGCCGCTGGGAGCCGCGGAATGGGAATGGCAGCTCGCCGGTTTTCGCTGGCTGCTCGAGGAATTCGATGGCCTCGACAAGCATCGGGCGAGCCTGTTGGCGACGCCCGACGGCGCCTGTTTTCCCGACAGCACGCTTCGCGGCGATGCCCGCGCCGAGGAACTGCTGCGCCAGATCATGACCATATCCGAGATATCCGACTGGCCGGTCCGGCTGGTCATGGAAGATGGCGAACCCGAATTGCGCGCGGTGTCGCAAATGCATGCGATCACGCCCGAAACCGGCTGGGCGCTGGGGACGTTCCAGTTGGTCGACGACGGCGAGGGCGGCCGGCTCGCCGAGATCGTCGCGAGCCGCCAGCAATTGCGCGACGAGGCGGCGCTCGTCGCGACGCTGGCGCATGAGGTCGCGCATTATCTGCTGTCGAGCAGCGACCGTCCGATGCCGGGCGGCGAGGATTGCCACGAACTGCTGACCGACCTGACCGCGGTGTTCCTGGGCTTTGGCATCTTCCTGGGCAACAGCGCGCGTTATGCCGGTCACACGCCCGCCGAGGCCGGACAGATCGGCGGATGGTATCTGTCGGGTTCGCAGGGCTATTTGTCCGAACGCGCGTTGATGTCGGCGCTCGCGATCAGCGAGATGCTGGCGGGGCGCGATCCGATGGCGGCGGTACCCTATCTGAAGCCGCACCTCGCGAGCGACCTGAAACATGCCGCGCGCTATGTTGCGCGGCGCGACATAGCGGCTGACGTCATGGCGGTCGACCTTGCCGACTATGGCGTGCCCGCCGCCGGAGCGCCGTCTTAACCGCTTGTTTCGACTGATCCGCTTAGGCTTCGGCGAACGGCGAGGGGGGCGGCTATGCGCGGACGCATCACGATCATGGCGATGGCAACGGGCCTGGCGGGCGCGCTGGTCGCCTGTTCGAGCGCGCCCGCGCCGCCGCCGCTGTCGGGACGCACGGTCGCATCGCGCTGCCTGGGCACCGACCTGCCGGTCGAAACGGCGGTGGCGCTGTTCGGCGTCTATGAGGGCGAGCCCGGTCCGGGCGAGCGGCCGCGCGAATTTCGCGAACATCGGCCGATGCGCGTCGCGGTCGAGACGGGCGACGGGCGCGGCCCCGAAGTGCTGATCCTCTCCTCCTATGAGCCCGTCATCTGGGACGTGTCGGCGGTCGCCGAAAACGACCTGCGCGGCATCGTCGCCTATGGCTATTATCGGCCGCAGGTCGTCGGCGCGCCGCGCGATATGCCCGTCCGGCTGGTGTCGCTGCGCATCAGCGACGCCGACCGGGGGCCGGTGCTGGTCGGCGGCAATGACCCGGCCGCCGCCCCGGTCCCCGCCGCGAGCCGCGACGGTCGGAGCGCCGATTGCGGCGATCCGGCGTGGGTCTATCGCATCGGGGCGCCGCTCGACCGGCTGTCGCGCGATGTCGAGCAGGGGATCGGGCTGCCGATCGGCGCCTTTGTCGGCACCTACAAGGCGTCGGCGCTGTCGCTGCAGAACCCCCCGCCCGCGACGCGCGTCGAGACGGGAACGATCGAGGATTGCGCGGGCGACCGGACCCCCGAATGCGCGGCCCGGCAGCACGAGCAGATCGAACGGCTGCGCGAAAAGAGCTTTCGCACGAAATGGCGTGACGATCCGTGGGGACAGGGCAGCGGCGGCTGACTTTGCCGGCGGCGCGCGCCGGATTCTTGCGTTGCCGTGATTTCCGAGCCGTGGAATGTTCCATTTCACTCGAAATCGCTTTAGCGGCGTGCGGATGCCTATGAGGACGAGACGATGAACCGTGCGGGACGCCTGATCGGCTATGCGCTGATGGCGGGCGCCGTGCTGCTCGCGATCGCGATGCGCAGCGGGCAGATGACCTCGGTCGGGCCGTTCCCGGTCGCCGCGGTCGCGCTGCTGCTCGGCATGATCGGCGTCATGCTGGTGTTCACCGACCTGATGGTGCGCGGGCTTTATGCGCAGGTCGATGCCGCGAAGCGCGCCGAGGAGGCGTCCGAAGCCGGCAAGGACGACGCCGCCGGCTAGCGCGCGTCAGTTCGGCGCCGGGCAGCGCGAGCGGTCGCCCTTGTTGCACGCGTCGATATCGGCATTGGCCTTGGCAATGCGCGCGACCTCGGCCTGATGCGCGGCGGTGGCGGCGCGATAATCGGCCTGCTGCTTTTCATACTCCGCCTGCTTGCGGTCGAATTCGGCCTTTTTGCGTTCGAAGTCGGCGACCTTTTCGGCCTGGATGCGCTTTGCCTCGGTATCGGCCTTCAGCCAGGCGGCGGCGGCGGCATTCTGCTCGGCGTTGAGCGTGCCGGTCTGCGACGGCGGCAGCTCGACCGGCACGGGGCCTGCCGGCTTGGCCGGGGTCGCGGCGACGGGCTTGGGCGCGGGTTTGGGATTGGCGGGTGCGGCGGGCTTGGCGGCAGCGGTGCCGCGTCCCGAGAGATAGTCGCTGCGCAGCCGGTCGGCTTGCCTGGTGTCGCAATTGTTCGCGCGCTTGCCCGCCCAATTGTTGCAGCCGTTGACGAAGGTCACCGGCTGGTCGGGGTCGAGTTCGTCGAACTCCTCGGCCTCGATATCATAATAGGCATTGTAGCTGACCGGACCGTTCAGGACGCCGCGGTCGGCGGTGCCGATGAAGCGCTTCGAATAATAGTCGCCGGTCTCGTCAAGGTCGATGTAGAGCGTGCCCTTGCCGCTGATCAGCCCGTTCGCGTCGCACGCGCCGGTCCATTCGAGCAGCGTCACCCCGCCCGATCCATAGCGTTCCTTGACGAATTTGGTCCCCGCGCGGTCGAGCCCCATGCCGCCATGGTTGGCGATCATCATGCACTGGCCGGTGCCTTTCTTGACGGTCTGGAGCGACCAGGTCGTTCCGGCATAGGGGCCGTAATTGGCGTCGTCGGTCTGCGCCGCGGCGGGCGCCGGGGCCAGTGCGAAGCATGCCGCCGCACAAACGCCGCCGATCGTCGATGCCCATGTCCTGAATGTCGTCATAGCCGGTCCCTCTGCGCGATGTCCCCACGATCGGGCGCGCGCGAAGCTGAGTCGATCGGCGGGCAAATTGCAACTCGAAACAAATTGGTAGCGCCGCGCCGCGTTATCGACAGCGCGGTTTCGGCCGGACCCTTTTCGTTCGACAGCTTCGGCGGCACCCGGTATGACGGCGCGATGACCGATCGTCCGTCCACACCGCTGCTCGACACGGTGGATGTCCCCGCCGACCTCCGCAAGCTGAAGCCCGAAGACCTCCGCCAGTTCGCCGACGAGCTGCGCGCCGAGATGATTTCGGCCGTCGGCACGACCGGCGGGCATCTGGGCAGCGGGCTGGGCGTGGTCGAGCTGACCACCGCGCTCCACTATGTGTTCGACACCCCGCGCGACAAGATCGTCTGGGACGTCGGACACCAATGCTATCCGCACAAGATCATCACGGGGCGCCGCGACCGTATCCGCACCCTGCGCACCGGCGGCGGGCTGTCGGGCTTCACCAAGCGCAGCGAGAGCGAATACGATCCGTTCGGCGCCGCGCACAGCTCGACCTCGATCAGCGCCGCGCTTGGCTTTGCGATCGCGAACAAGCTGAAGGACGAGCCCGGCCGCGCGATCGCGGTGATCGGCGACGGGTCGATGTCGGCGGGCATGGCCTATGAGGCGATGAACAATGCCGCCGCGGCGGGCAACCGGCTGATCGTGATCCTCAACGACAACGACATGTCGATCGCGCCGCCGGTCGGGGGCCTCAGCGCCTATCTCGCCAAGCTGGTGTCGTCGCGGCCGTTCATCGAGCTGCGCGAGATCGCGCGGCGCTTTGCGCGCAAGCTGCCCGAGCCTTTGCACAAGGCGGCGAAGAAGACCGACGAATATGCGCGCGGCATGGCGATGGGCGGCACGCTGTTCGAGGAGCTCGGCTTTTATTATGTCGGCCCGATCGACGGGCATAATCTCGACCATCTGATCCCGGTGCTCGAAAATGTCCGCGACAGCGACCATGGCCCGGTGCTGATCCATGCCGTCACGGTCAAGGGCAAGGGCTATGCCCCCGCCGAGGCGGCGGCCGACAAATATCATGGCGTCCAGAAATTCGACGTCGTGACGGGCGTGCAGGCGAAGGCACCGCCCGGACCGCCGCAATATCAGAATGTCTTCGGCGAAACGCTCGCCAAGCTCGCCGACACCGACAAGCGCATCGTCGCGATCACCGCCGCGATGCCGTCGGGGACCGGGGTCGACAAATTCGCGAAGGCGCATCCCGACCGGACTTTCGACGTCGGCATTGCCGAACAGCATGCGGTGACCTTTGCCGCCGGTTTGGCGGCGCAGGGGATGCGGCCGTTCGCCGCCATCTACTCGACCTTCCTCCAGCGCGCTTACGACCAAGTCGTGCACGATGTGGCGATCCAGAATTTGCCGGTGCGTTTCGCGATCGATCGCGCCGGGCTGGTCGGCGCCGACGGTTCGACGCATGCCGGCTCGTTCGATGTGACCTACCTCGCGACGCTGCCGAACATGGTGGTGATGGCGGCGGCCGACGAGGCCGAGCTCGTCCATATGACCTATACGGCGGCCGAATATGACGACGGCCCGATCGCCTTCCGCTATCCGCGCGGCAATGGCACCGGGGTGCCGCTGCCCGAGGTTCCGCTGAAGCTCGAGATCGGCAAGGGGCGCGTCGTGCGCAGCGGCAAGACGGTGGCGATCCTGTCGCTCGGCACAAGGCTCGCCGAGGCGCTGAAGGCGGCGGACACGCTCGAGGCGCGCGGACTTTCCACCAGCGTGATCGACCTGCGCTTCGCCAAGCCGCTCGACGAGGAGCTGATCCGCAAGACGCTCGCAAACCATGAGGTCTGCGTGACGATCGAGGAGAATAGCGTCGGCGGGCTGGGCGCGCATGTGCTGACGCTGGCGAGCGACGAGGGGCTGATCGACGCGGGGCTGAAGCTGCGCACGATGCGCCTGCCCGACGCCTTCCAGGACCAGGATTCGCCCGACAAGCAATATGACGCGGCGGGGCTCAACGCGCCGCAGATCGTCGATACGGTGTTGAAGGCGCTGCGCCACAACAGCGCGGGTGTCGAAGAGGCGGGCGCGCGGGCTTGAACGGCTGGTGGTTCGCCGCTGGCTGCGTCGGACTTTACCTGCTGCTGTGGGCTTTCTCGGCCAGAAAATGGAGAAAGCAGGCGCTCGCGCTGGCCGAGCGGCGGCCGAATCCGAGCCGGGAAGAATTTCCGGTCATGCTGGCCGGCGATTGTGAGCGCGACGTCGCCGAGTTCCTGTGGGACGAGCTGCTGCCCGAATGGAGTTGTTGGTACGCGGGGCTGACCCCGCATCCCGACGATGATTATCTAAAGGACCTGCCGATCGACGACGAGGAGCCGCAGGACTGGTTCGAGCATTATTGCGACAGCCGGGGGCTCGATTGGCAGCGCTGGGCGAACTGGGACCGGAACCGGCCGACGACGGTCCGCAATTTCGCGCGCTGGCTGCAGTCCGGGCTTGCGCCCGCGGCGGACGCCGCCGAATGAACTTCTTCAACCTTCTGCAATCGCTCGACGAG
Organism: Sphingopyxis sp. KK2; assembly: GCF_001990265.1. Lineage (GTDB taxonomy): Bacteria > Pseudomonadota > Alphaproteobacteria > Sphingomonadales > Sphingomonadaceae > Sphingopyxis. The sequence continues at coordinate 58,214 of NZ_LYVN01000003.1, read as the reverse complement.
CTGTTGTACGAGGTGATGTCGTGGCTGGTCTTCTACCCGATCACCTTGTGGCGCACGCTCGTGCGGCCGCTGCAGATGATGGATTATTCGGACCTCGAGCAGGGCGACGCGAGCGACCAGCAATATACCGACACGCTGAGTCCGCCGCTGTTCCTGCTGCTGTCGCTGATCCTCGTCCATGCCGCCGAGATCGCGCTGGTCGGCAATGACGCGGTGGTGGCGAGCAAGGTCGGGCTGTCGGCGTTCGTCAGCACCAACACCGACCTGATCATCCTGCGCATCGTCACCTACAGCCTGTTCCCGGTGATGATGGCGACGCGGCTGGTGCGGGCGAAGGGCTTGCAGGTCAACCGCGACACGCTGCGCGCGCCCTTTTACAGCCAATGCTATGTCGCCGCGGTGCTCGCGATGCTGCTCGGGACCGGGGTGATCCTGATCAAGCTGGGGCACGACTGGTCGATCCTCGCGGGCGCTGCGCTCGCGATCTTCGGCCTCCTTTGGTTCGGTTTCCTGCAGACGGCGTGGTTCAACCAGCATCTGAAATGCGGCCGGCTGCGCGCCTTTGGCCATGCGTCGCGCGCGATGGTCGAAAGCCTGGTCGCGATGGTTGCGCTGTCGAGCCTGTTCAACTGATCCCGCTCGGCAGCGTCAGGAAAATCTCACGCAAAGGCGCAAAGGCATGAAGAAGAGGGCGCAACCATGCGGCCTGGTCGCGTGCCGTCCCGGCGCCGGATATGGAAAGGGCGGCCGAGGCCGCCCGTTTCCGTTTTCGATGATGACCCCGATCAGCCGGGGATTGCGGCGCTCGCGTCGCGGCCGTCGCCTTCGGGCGAGACGAGGATGTCGCGGGTGACGAGGCCCTTGTCGACGACGTCGGTGGTCGGGCTGCCGACCTGGCTGCGGATGCCGGGGTCGGCGCGGTTGCCGTCGGCGCTGCCGATGATCGCACCCTCGGTCGCGCTGCGCGGTGCGGCGCCGCCGAAGAGCGCGCGCAGCGTCTGTTCGGCGGTGGTTTCGCCGCCGGGACGCGCGGCGCCGGGGGCGGGCGGGGTTAGCGAATAGTCGGGCGGCACGATCAGCGGCGCCTGGCGCGAGACGCGCATTTCGTCGGGACGGTCGCGGCTGAACAGATTGTTCGACCCGCAGGCGGCGAGCGTCGATGCGGCCAGGGCGGCGCAAAGGATGGCGGTGGTCCGGTTCACTTGAAAATCACTCCTGTACGCCCCGTTTAATTCGCGGCGGGCTTGTCGTCCGCCTTCGGGGCCTTTTCGCCCAAGAGCAGCGCGCGCGCAACCAGCAAAAGCACCCCGATGGTGATGCACGCATCGGCGACGTTGAAGATGAGGAAGGGGCGGAAATCGCCGAAATGCAGGTCGGCGAAGTCGACGACATAGCCGAAGCGGACGCGGTCGACGATGTTGCCGAGCGCGCCGCCGAAGATCAGCGCCAGCGCGAAAACGTCGCCCTTAGCCTTTTCGCGCGTCATCCAGATCAGCACCGCGCTCGCCACCGCGGCGGTCACCGCGACGAGGATCCAGCGCATCGTCTCGCCCCCGTCGGCGAACAGCGACAGCGAGATCCCGGTATTTTCGGCCCAGGTCAGGCGGAAGATCGGCAAGATGTCGATCACGCGCTTCGCCTCGAGCGACAGCGGGGCGATGACGATCCACTTGCTGACCTGGTCGAGCAGGAAGGCGAAGGCGGCGATGATCAGGCCGAACTTCAGGTGCGGCGAACGGGTGCTGGGCATGGCTTAGCTCAATACCGTGTCGCAGCGATTGCACAAGGCGCCGTCCTCGACGACCTCGGGCAGGTGGCGCCAGCAGCGGCCGCATTTGTGGTCGGTGGTTCGTGAAACACCGATCAATACACCGTCGCCGTATTCTTGAATGGGAACGACATTGGTCTCACCGTCGGTCTCCACCATCGCCAACAAACCGACTTGGCCGGAGATAAAGAGTTCTTGGAAGTCGAAGGTTTCGTCCGTCCAATCGTCCAAGCCAGAGTTGGCGAGGACGACATTTGCTTCCAAACTGGAACGAACAACCTTCTCTCGGCGGAGAGGCTCGATAGCTTCGTTGACGTGCGAGCGCAGCGCGCGCAACTGCGCCCAACGCTTCATCAACTCGTCATTCCCGCGAAGGCGGGAATCCAGCTTTTCGCCTTCGTTGCTGGAAGAAGCTGGACCCCCGCCTTCGCGGGGGTGACGGATTAAGGTGTCGAGGTTGGGCCACTCCAGCAGATGCACGCTGCCCGCGTCGGGATAGCGCGTGCCCCATGTCTCTTCGCTCGTGAACACCAGCACCGGCGCGGCGTAGCGGACGAGCGCGTGGAAGAGGATGTCGAGCACGCTGCGATACGCGCGGCGGGTGTCGGTGCCGAGCGGCGCGGCGGGGCCGAGGTCGCAGTAGAGGACGTCCTTGCGGATATCGAAATAGAAGGCCGACAGGTCTTCGTTGCAGAAATCCGACAAGAGGCGTGTGTAGCTGTTGAAGTCGAAATCATCGACCGCCTGCGCCATCTTCGTATCGAGCTCGGCGAGCAGCGAGAGCATATAGCGCTCGAGCTCGGGCATCGCGGCGACGTCGGTGATGCGTTCCTCCTCGCTGAACCCGTCGAGCGCGCCGAGCAGGTAGCGGAAGGTGTTGCGCAGCTTGCGATACTGGTCGGCGACGCCCTTGAGGATTTCGTCGCCGATGCGGTGGTCCTCGGTGAAGTCTACCGAAAGCGCCCACAGGCGGATGATGTCGGCGCCGTTGGTTTCCATCACCTTAACCGGGTCGGTCGTGTTGCCGAGCGACTTCGACTGTTTGAAGCCTTTGCTGTCCATCGTGAAGCCGTGCGTCAGCACCGCCTTATACGGCGCCTGCCCGCGCGTGCCGCAGCTTTCGAGCAGGCTCGACTGGAACCAGCCGCGATGCTGGTCGCTGCCTTCGAGATAGAGGTCGGCGCTGTGCGTGCCGCCGTCGTGGCGGACGAGCGCGGGCCACCTGCCACTCTCCAGCACGAAGGCGTGGGTGCAGCCCGAATCGAACCAGACGTCGAGAATGTCGGTGATGCGCTCAAAATCGGCGGCGTCATATTTGTCGCCGAGATAGTCCTGCGCGCGCGCGTCGTTCCACGCGTCGACGCCGCCCTCGCGCACCGCCGCGACGATGCGGTCGTTGACGACCGGATCGTTCAGATACTGCCCGGTCTTGCGGTCGACGAAGAGCGTGATCGGCACGCCCCATGCACGCTGGCGCGACAGCACCCAGTCGGGGCGGCCCTCGACCATCGATCCGATGCGGTTGCGGCCCTTGGCGGGGACGAAGCGCGTGTCGGCGATCGCCTGCATCGCCGCCTGCCGCAGCGTCGGGGCGTCGCACAGATCCTCCTCATGCGGATTGATCGCGCCGCCCTCATTCTCCCAGCGCTTTTCGCGCGGGGTCTTGGGCTCGATATGCGTCATCACCTTGTCCATCGGCACGAACCATTGCGGGGTGCAGCGGAAGATGACCTTGGCCTTCGAACGCCAGCTGTGCGGATAGCTGTGCTGGTAATCGGCCGACGCCGCGAGCAGGCCGCCGGCTTCGCGCAGGTCGGTGCAGATCGGGCCGTCGGGGGCGTTGAACTTGGGGTTGATCACCGATCCCTGACCGCCGAGCCAGCCCCAGTCGGCGCGGTACTTGCCGTCGCCCTCGACCGCGAAGACGGGGTCGAGCCCGTTCGCCTTGCACAGGTCGAAGTCGTCCTCGCCATGGTCGGGCGCCATATGGACGAGCCCGGTGCCGCTGTCGGTGGTGACGAAATCGCCCGCGAGGAAGGGACGCGGGCGCGCGAAGAAGCCGCCGAGCGCGTGCATCGGGTGGCGGGCGATGGTACCGGCGAGGTCGGAACCTTTGATGGATAATTTCGGCTCGGAAAAGAATGCCGTGCCAAGGTCGCCAAAGCCCTTCTTGAATCGGGCTTCAGCCTCTTTGACGAGGTCTTTGGCAATCAAATAGAATCCCGGCTCGCCAACCGCGGGGTTTTCCGCGTGAAAGCTTTCGACCAGCCAATATTCGATCTCCGGCCCATAGGCCAAAGCCTGGTTGACCGGGATCGTCCACGGGGTGGTCGTCCAGATCACGGCATGCGCGCCGACCAGCTCGGCGATCGGACTTTCGACGATCTCGAACGCCACGTCGATCTGGGTCGAGACGATATCCTCATATTCGACCTCGGCCTCGGCGAGCGCGGTCTTTTCGACCGGCGACCACATCACCGGCTTGGCGCCGCGATAGAGCATGTCGTTCGCGGCGAACTTCAGCAGTTCGCGGACGATGGTGGCCTCGGCCTCATAATCCATCGTCAGGTACGGATGGTCCCAGTCGCCGCCGATGCCGAGGCGCTTCAGCTGCTCGCGCTGGGTATCGACCCAATGCTGCGCATAGGCGCGGCATTCGGCGCGGAACTCCTCGACCGGAACCTCGTCCTTGTTGAGCTTTTTCTTGCGATACTGCTCCTCGACCTTCCACTCGATGGGCAGGCCGTGGCAGTCCCAGCCGGGGACGTACGGGGCGTCCTTGCCCTTCAGCGTCTGGGTGCGGACGACCATGTCCTTGAGGATATGGTTGAGCGCATGGCCGATGTGCATGTCGCCATTGGCGTAGGGCGGGCCGTCGTGGAGGATGAACTGGTCGCGGCCCTTGCGGCTTTCGCGAATCTGCGCCTCCAGATTGCCCGCGATCCATTTGGCGAGAATTGCCGGCTCCTTCTGCGGCAGGCCGGCCTTCATCGGGAAGTCGGTCTTGGGCAGGAAGACGGTGTCGCGATAGTCGCGCTGCTCGGCGGTGGGCGTGCTGTCGGTCATGGTGCGCGGCGCTTAGCGCAGATTCGCGTGGGCGCAAAGCTTATGGGTTGGGCTGGATGGGGTTCACGCGGAGACGCGGAGACGCGGAGGAAAAAGATAGAGGGGATTCGGGCAGAGGCCGCAGAGGCTGCAGAGGGGAGGGAAATAAGGGCGGCGAAGCCGCCACTCTCATTTCTTCTCCGCGTCTCCGCGTCTCCGCGCGAATAGAAACTCTGCGCTCTCTGCGGCCTCTGCGCCTCTGCGCGAATCATATGTCGGTGAGCAGTGCCTTCGCCTCGTCGCAGTCGACTGCGATCTGCGCCATCAGCGAGTCCATCCCGTCGAATTTCGCCTCCGGCCGGATAAAGGCGTGGAAGGCGACGTCGATTTCCTGGCCGTAGAGATCTTCGGCGAAGTCGAAGAAATGCGGTTCGAGCAACTCCTTGGGCGGATCGAAGCTCGGGCGGATGCCGAGGTTGGCGGCGCCCTTGAGCATGCGACCGTCAGGCAGCCGGCCGGTCACCGCATATATGCCGTAACGCGGGCGGAGATAATTGCCCATGTCGATATTCGCGGTCGGGAAACCGAGCAGGCGGCCGTTCTTGTCGCCGTGCTGGACGATGCCGCGCACGGTGAAGGGGCGGGTCAGCAGGTGTGCGGCGGTCGCGCAGTCGCCCGCCTGCAGCGCCTCACGGATGCGGCTCGACGAGATCACCGCGTCATCGGCATCGACCGGCGCGACCATTTCGGTGAAGAAGCCGAGGCGGCGGGCATGGTCGGCGAGCGTCACGACGTCGCCGCCGCGACCCTTGCCGAAGACGAAGTCGGCGCCGGTGACCACGCCCTTGGCGCCGTAGCGACCCAGCAGCAATTCGGTGATGAAATCCTCGGCGCTCGTGCCCGCGAGCGCGGCATCGAAGGGGAGGACGAGCATCGCGTCGGCACCGGCGGCGGCGAACAGCTCCTGCCTTTGGTCGAGCGTGGTGAGGCGGAAGGGGGCGGCGTCGGGCTTGAAGAAGCGCACCGGATGCGGGTCGAAGGTCGCGACGATCGCCGGGCGACCCTCATCCTGCGCATGGCGCACCGCGCGGCCGACGACCGCCTGGTGCCCGGCGTGGAAGCCGTCGAAATTGCCGAGCGCGATCACGCCGCCGCGCAGATCGCCCGCGATCCGCTGGTGGCCGTCGAGGCGGATCATGATCGCACCTCTCCCCGTTCGTGCTGAGCTTGTCGAAGCACCGTCCTTCTCTTTCCCGCCGTGGAAAGAAAGAACAGCCCTTCGACAAGCTCAGGGCGAACGGATTGGGAGGGGCGCGTCATGGAGCGGGCGGGGTCAGCGGGACGAGCCCCGCGCTCAGCACGCGGATCGCATTGCCGCCCATCGCGGCGCGAATCTCGTCGTCGCTGAAGCCCGCGTCGATCAGCGCCTGGGTGATCTGGACGAGCTGCGCGGTGTCGAAACGCACCGTGGTGGCGCCGTCATAGTCGCTGCCGAGCGCTACATGCTGGATGCCGACGAGGTCGCGGACATGCTTCATCGCCTTCGCGATGCTCGCGGGCGAGGTGTCGCACACGGCGGCGTCCCAATAGCCGATGCCGATCAGCCCGCCGGTCGCCGCGACGCCGCGGATTTGCGCGTCGTCGAGGTTGCGGTTGACCTTGCACGTCGCCTGCACCCCGCCATGGCTCGACACCACGGGACGGCGCGCCATCTTGAGGATATCGGCGACGCACGCCTTCGAGCAATGCGCGACGTCGACGATCATGCCCTTGGCTTCCATGCGGCTCACGACCTGCCGCCCGAGCGGGGTGAGCCCGCCCTTCTTGAGCCCGTGCATCGACCCCGCGAGGTCGTTGTCGAAGAAATGGGTGAGCCCCGCCATGCGGAAACCGGCGGCGTAGAGCTTGTCCAAATTGGCGATGTCGCCTTCGAGATTGTGCAGCCCCTCGATGCTGAGCATCGCGCCGGTGGCGAGCGGCTTGCCCTGCCGCGCTGAAAGGAGCGCCTCAATGTCTTCGGGGGTCGCGACTGCGCGGAGCTGGCCGTTCGACGCCTTGGCATCTCGGTGGAGCTTGGTCGCATGCCACAGCGATCGTTCGAGCAGCGAATCCCAAGTGCGGATCGGCTGGAGCTGCGCGATGACGAGGCCGGTGATATTGTCGCTGTCGGCGCCATTGGCGTCGTAATTCTGCCCCTTGGGCGACTGGGTCGTGCTCGCGAGGACCTGCAGCGCGACATGGCCGTCCTGCAAGCGCGGCAGGTCCATATGGCCGCGGTCGGCGCGCGTCAGGAAATCGCGGCTCCACAGCAGGCTGTCGCTGTGCAGGTCGACGATGGTCAAGGTCGCGTGCAGCGCCTTTGCCCGCGCGCTGACCTGCGGCAGCGGCTTGCCGTCGATCTTGTTGAGCCCGCGTTCGATGACGCCGGGCGCGAAGCTGAAGAAAGCGAGCGCGGCGAGCGCGACGACGAGCAGGATGCCGGTGATCCAGCGGCGCATCAGCGGTCCTTTCGGGTGAAGGTGACGAAGCTGTAGGCGGGGCGGCCGGCGTCGTCGGCGCCATGGTCCTCGCGCGCCGCCTCGACCCAGCCGGCGGGGTCGGGATAGGCGATCGACGCGTCGCCCGCGGGGGTGAGCGCGACCTCGGTCAGCTCGATACGGTCGGCGAGGGGCAGGAACATCGCATAGATTTCGGCGCCGCCGATCACCATGACATGCGGCGCATTGGCGAGGCGCAGCGCATCGTCGATGCTTGCGACGGGCTCGGCGCCTTCTTCCTGCCAGTCGGGATCGCGGGTGAGCACGATATGGCGGCGGCCCTCGAGGATCGCGGGCAGGCTGTCGAAGGTCTTGCGCCCCATGATCATCGGGCGCCCCATGGTGAGCTGCTTGAAACGGCGGAGGTCGGCGGGCAGGTGCCAGGGCATCTTGCCATTGGCGCCGATCACGCCGTTCGCCGCGCGTGCCATGATGAGCGTGATTTCGGGGTGGTTCATGCCGCGGGTTCCGAACCCACCCAAGTTGCGTGACCGAGCTTGCGCCCGGGGCGCACCTCGGTCTTGCTGTAATGGTGGACGTGGCAATGCGGGTCGGCGAGCAGGTCGGGTACCGCGGCGATGTCCGCGCCGATCAGGTTGCGCATTGTCACCGGCAGCGCGCGCGTCGCGGTGCTGCCGAGCGGCAGTCCTGCGACCGCGCGGATATGATTTTCGAACTGGCTCGTCTCGGCCCCCTCGATCGTCCAATGGCCGCTGTTGTGGACGCGCGGCGCCATCTCGTTGAAGACCGGGCCGTCGTCGGTCGCGAAAAATTCGCCGGTGAGCACGCCGACATAGTCGAGCGCGTCGGCGATGCCGGCCATCATCGCGCGCGCCGCATCCTGCTGTTCGAGGACGATCGGCGGCGGCGGCAGGCTCGCGGTCGCGAGGATGCCGGCGTCATGGACGTTGACCGTCGAATCCCAATAGCGGATCTCGCCATCGATGCCGCGCACGAGGATCACCGAAAATTCATGGGCGAAGTCGACGAAGCCTTCGAGCACCGCCGAATGGCGGCCGATGCTTTCCCATGCGGTGTCGGCGTCTTCGGACGTGGCGAGGCGCGCCTGCCCCTTGCCGTCATAGCCCATGCGCACGGTCTTGAGGATCGCGGGCGTGCCGATGCCCGCGATTGCGCCATCGAGCGCGGCGCGGCCCGGCACCGCGGCGAACGGCGCGGGGCGGCCGCCGAGGTCGGCGACGAAGCTTTTTTCGGTGAGCCGGTCCTGCGCGATCTCGAGCCCGGCGGCGCCGGGGCGCACCGCGACATGCCCCGACAGGAAACGCACGGTGTCGACGGGGACATTTTCGAATTCGAAGGTCACCGCATCGCAGGCGGCGGCAAAGGCGGCGAGGCGCGGCTCGTCGTCCCACGCCGCCTGGCTGTGGTGCGCGGTGACCTCGGCCGCCACACTTTCCGCATCCGGCGCATAGATATGGACCTTGAAGCCCAATTGCGCGGCGGCGACCGCGAGCATGCGGCCGAGCTGGCCGCCGCCGAGGATGCCGATCGTCGAACCGGGGGGCAGCAAGGCGTCAGCCCTCGCGCACGGGGGTCGGCGCGACGCTTTCCGACTGCGCGGCGCGCCAGGCATCGAGCTGGCCCGCGAGCGCCTCATCCTCGTTCGCGAGCAGCGCGGCGGCGAACAGGCCGGCGTTGGTCGCGCCCGCCTTGCCGATCGCAAAGGTCGCGACGGGGATGCCGCCGGGCATCTGGACGATCGAATAGAGGCTGTCGACGCCGCTGAGCGCCGCCGACTGGACGGGCACGCCGAGCACGGGCACGCGCGTCATCGACGCGACCATGCCGGGCAGGTGTGCGGCGCCGCCGGCGCCCGCGATGATCGCCTTGAGCCCGCGGTCGGCGGCGCTTTTGGCATAGGAAATCAGGCGGTCGGGGGTGCGGTGCGCCGAGACGATCTGCACCTCGTGCGCGATGCCGAAGCTTTCGAGGATGTGGACGGCGTGCGCCATCGTCGGCCAGTCGGACTGGCTGCCCATGATCACGCCCACCAGCGGCGCCCTATCGCCCATCCCTCATATCTCCCTGTCGCGGCGAGTCATCGCCGCGCCCATCCCCTAGCGGCTCGCCCCCGCGCGGGCAACGGCATGAAATCTCATGCCCGGCGTTTACCGATTGGTATCAAGTGGTCGCTAGCATCGGCGCTCACAAGAGACTGTCGGCGTCCGGCCGGCGTGGGTTCGCTGCGGGGATTTGGGATGGACAGCATTGGGGGGGCACGGATCGCGGTCGATCATCTGACCGCCGTACCCGTCGTCTCCATCGAGGACCAGCTGCGCGACGTTCGCCGCGAACGCGACGCGCTGCGCCGCGAGAATCGCGTGCTCAAGATCGCGGTCGCCGAGCTTGAGCGCGTGTCCGAACGCGACACGCTGACCCCGCTGTTCAACCGCCGCTATTTCCTGACCGCGATCCACCAGCGCCTCGCGCGCTTCGCACGGCACGCCGAAAGCGCCGCGGTGGTGTTCGCCGACGTCAACCAGCTCAAGTTCATCAACGACAGCTTCGGCCATGCCGCGGGCGATTTCGCGCTGATCCAGATCGCCGACCGCCTGCTGTCGTCGATCCGCGCGACCGATGTCGCGGCGCGCATCGGCGGCGACGAGTTCGGGCTGATCCTCGACCAGTCGACCGAGGCCGGCGCGCGTGCGCAGGTCGAGCGGCTCTGCGAGGTGCTTGCGGCCGCCCCCGCCGTCTATGACGGGCGCGAGATCGCGCTGTCGGCGTGCTTCGGGGTCGCGATGCTCGCGCCCGACATGACCGAATCGGACATCCTCGCGGCCGCCGACCGCGACATGTATCGCTGCAAGCAGGGGCAGGATCGCCCGCTCGGGCACCGCTGACGGTCTCTAAACCGCGCATTAACCAAATGAGCGCATCGTCGGACGCCTAAAGGACCAGGGGGCGTCAGATGTTGCATCACCATGACCCGAACCACGATATCCAGAGCCGGATTACCGGGCAGATCGGCGCGCTCGCCGAAGCGCTGCCGCATTGCGCGCTGACGCAGATCGTCCAGGGCGTCGACGATATCCGCTGCCTCGCGCGCGACCATGGCTTCGCCGCGGTCGAGACGCTGGCGAGCCGGCTCGAATCGGCGGTCGCCGCGGGCGGCTATCGCGCCGCGATCCTCACCTATCTCGACGCGATGAGCGACGCCGCCAGCGTACCGCGCGGGCCGATGGCGCCCGCCGCGCAGGAAGCCTGGCTCGCATCGGTGGCGCTGCGCCTCGGGCATTGAGCGCTTAGCAGGACCGGTTTTTCATGGATGCGATCATGGTTGCGCTCGTCGCGGTGGCGCTGGCCAATGCCGACGGGCGGACGGGCAGTTTCCTGTCGCGACTGCTTGCGGTGCGCGGCGACCGGCGGCTGGTATTCGGCCTCGCGGTCGGCGCCTTTATCGTCAATGCGGTGATCGCGGCGGTCGCCGGATCGGTCGCCAACCGGATGATCGGGCAGGGCATCGTCATCCTGCTCGTCGCCTTTGCCCTGCTGTCGGCGGCGGTGTCGCTCGCCTGGCCGTGGCGGACCGGACCCGAGGCGGAGAGTCTGGCGGAAACGCCGGCGCCGCTGCTCGGCGGGCGGATGCTGCTGCTCCAGTTCGGCGACCGCAGCCATTTCCTGATCGGCGCGCTCGCGGCGACGAGCGGCGCGGGCCATTGGGCCGCGGCGGGCGGCCTCGCCGGGTGGATCCTCGCGATGCTGCCGTTCCTCGCCTTCGGCCCCGAACTCGCCGGGCAGCGCGCGGCGAAGGTCGTGCGCTGGCTGGGCGTTTTGGTGCTCGCGGTCTGGGGGCTGCGCAGCGGCATGGCGGCTTTCGGCCTGCTGGGATAAAAGTCGAAGTTTGATCGATTTTATCGATCATATAATATGAAAGTCTAAGTGGGCATGTGGCGCCCGACCTCTCTATATCCGGGCGACAGGAAAGGAGGGTCCCATGCCCGAACATAATCAGCCCAAGGTCGCCGACGCGCTCAACGCGCTGCTCGCCGACAGTTTCGCTCTCTATCTCAAGACGAAAAATTATCACTGGCACGTCCAGGGGCCGCGCTTTCGCGAGCTCCACCTGCTGTTCGACGAACAGGCGACGCAGGTCCTCGCCACCACCGACCTGATCGCCGAGCGCGTGCGCAAGAATGGCGCCGCGACCTTGCGCTCGATCGGCGACGTCGGCCGCCGCCAGTCGATCAAGGACGATGACGCTGCGGGTGTCGACGCCGAGGCGATGGTCAAGGCGCTCGCCGCCGACAACCGCACGCTGCTCGCGCAGCTCAAAGAGGTGAAGGCCGCCGCCGAACGCGACGCCGACATCGCGACGAGCGGGCTGGTCGACGGCTGGGCCGACGAAACCGAACAGCGGATCTGGTTCCTGGAGGCGACGGCAGGCTATTGATTACTGCTCTCTCCCCTTGAGGGAGAGATACGAAGGCTTGGCAGCTTGCTGCCTAGCCGCAGTTGAGAGGGGATTTTGCGTCTGCCTGCGCTGCACCCCCTCACCAAGCTTCGCTAGCTCCTGACGGAGCAAGCTGCGCTATCCTCTCCCTCAAGGGGAGAGGAGTGCATGCCCGCCCCGTCACCGAGCCGTCAATATTCCCCCAACGAAAAAGGGCGGCCTCTCGGCCGCCCTTTTCCTTGTCCGTTCGAACCGAAATCAGTCCTGCGACGGCTGGATATTCACCGCAGCGAATTTGCCGCGATCATCGACTTCGATGTCGAAAGCGACGCGGTCGCCTTCCTCGAGGCCGGCCATGCCCGCACGCTGCACCGCGCTGATGTGGACAAAGGCGTCGGCCTGTCCGTCGTCGCGCGCGATGAAGCCGAAGCCCTTGGTGGTGTTGAAGAACTTCACCGTGCCCGAGGTGCGTTCGCCGGTCAGCTGGCGCCGGCCGCGCGCACCGCCCGGTGCCGGACGGTCGCCGCCGAAGCCGCCGCGGTCGTCACGGCGCGGCGGGCTGTCTTCGATCGGCATCGGTTCGCCTTCGATCTTGAGATCGATGGCCGACACCTTGCCATTGCGTTCGACGAGGGTGAAGCCGAGCGGCTGGCCCGAGGCCAGGCCCTGAAGCCCCGCCTGTTCGACCGCGCTGATGTGCACGAACACATCTTCGCCGCCATCGTCGCGTGCGACGAAGCCGAAGCCCTTCGACGGGTTGAAGAATTTGACGGTGCCATTGCCTTCGCCGACGACCTGCGCCGGCATGCCGCCGCCACGTCCGCCGCCGAAGCCACCGCCGCCACGATCGCCGCCGCCGAAGCCGCCGCGGTCACCGCCGCCGAAACCGCCCCCACGGTCGCGATCGCCGAAGCCGCCACGGTTGCCGCCGCCATAGCTGTCGCCGCCATAGGGTGCCGGTTCGAAGCTGTCGAAATTGCCGAAATCATCGCGCTTACCGCGCCCCCGATGGCCACGGCGGTCTTTGTTGAAACTCATTGTCTGATAGTCGCTTTCGGTCGTCCACGCTCCGTCATACCGGCTCCTTGCGCCGGACGGAGACGCAGTTCACCCTGGACACAGACTCGCCCCGTGCCGCTAACGGCGCAATATATAACCTAAATGCGAGCGTCCTGCGAACAGAAAATTCAAGGGGCCCGTCGCGTTGCGGGCAGCATCCGTCGCACGCCTGTGCCACCCCCATGCCGCGGGTAAAACCAGTCATTGAGCAGCAAGGCCGCTTGGCCTAAGGCGAGCGGCATGACTGTCTATTTCCATGAAGAGGATCTGCCCGAGGGCGTGCTGGGTCCGGGTGCCGTTGCGATCGATACCGAGACGATGGGTTTGAACCCGCTGCGCGACCGGCTGTGCCTCGTCCAGATCAGCGACGGGTCGGGCGACGAGCATCTGGTGCGCTTCGGTCCTGGCAGCGCCTATGACGCGCCGGTGCTCAAGGCGATATTGACCGATCCCAACCGTTTGAAATTGTTCCATTTTGCACGATTCGACATCGCCGCGCTGCAGCATGCGCTCGGCGTCGTTACCGCGCCCGTCTATTGCACCAAGATCGCCTCGCGGCTGATCCGCACCTACACCGACCGCCACGGACTCAAGGAACTGGTGCGCGAATTGCTCGGCCAGGAAGTGTCGAAGCAGCAGCAGTCGAGCGACTGGGGCGCCGCGGTGCTGACCGATGCGCAGCGCGACTATGCCGCGAGCGACGTGCGCTTCCTGCACGCGATGAAGGAGATCCTCGACGCGCGGCTGGTGCGCGAGGGACGCATGGAAATCGCGCAATCCTGTTTCGACTTCCTGCCGACGCGCGCGGCGCTCGACCTCGCCGGCTGGCCCGAGGCCGATATTTTCGCGCATAGCTGAAGGGGCGATTCGCATGTCCGCGCGCGCCGACCATGACCGCACGATGCGCCAGCTGTGGGCGACCAGCGGGTCGAGCCACGACCGCGTCATCAAGATCCTGCGCTTCGGCCTGCCGCTGGTGATCGGCGTTGTCGGCGCGGTGCTGATCTTTTCGCCCTTCACCCAGCGCGCCGAGGTCAGCTTCCTGCTCTCCAAGGACAAGGTCGAGGTCGCCAAGGAGCGGATGAAGGTGACGCGCGCCGAATATCGCGGGCAGGACACCAAGGGCCAGCCCTTCGCGCTCGTCGCGGGCAGCGCGGTGCAGAAAAGCTCGGCCGAACCGGTGGTGCGGATGGAGCAATTGTCGGGCGCGATCAACCTCGCCGACGGCCCCGCGACGATCGCGGCGGCGGCGGGGCAATATAATATGGATACCGAACAGGTCGCGGTCCCCGGCGCGGTGCGCGTGCGCAGCGCCAACGGATACCGGATCGACGCGAGCAATGTCGCGATCGATCTGAAGTCGCGCAGCCTGACGGGCAGCGGCGGTGTCACGGGCGCATTGAACATCGGCAATTTTTCGGCCAACGCGCTGTCGGCCGACCTCGACACGCGCGTCGTCCGCCTGTCGGGCAACGCCCGGCTGCGAATCAATCAGGGAGTGCTGAAATGACCGCAACGTCGCGCCTGTGGGGTCCGCGCAGCCTGGCGATCGCCGGGGCGAGCTTCGTGCTGACCAGCCTCGCGATCCTGTCGAGCGGCAGCGGCGCCCCGGCGCAGGCGCAGGCGCTCGCCAACCACAACAGCAATGCGCCGGTCGATTTCAGCGCCGGCAGCATCGAGGTGCAGGACCGTTCCGACCGCGTCGTGCTGTCGGGCGGGGTCACCGTGACGCAGGCGGGCATGACCGTGACGTCGCAGCGGATGACCGTCGCCTACACGCGGCAGGGCGGCACCGACGTCAATCGGCTCGACGCGACCGGCGGCGTCGTGGTGACCAAGGGCGACGAACGCGCGACGGGCAATGTCGCGATTTACGACCTCGACCGGCGGCTGATCACGATGGTCGGCAATGTCCAGCTGACCCAGCGCGGCAACCGGCTGAACGGCGGGCGGCTGGTGATCGACCTCAATTCGGGGCGCGCGACGGTCGACGGCCGCGGCGCCACGCGCGGACCCGACGGTAATGTCGTGCCGGGTGCGGGCGGCCGGGTGACCGGCACCTTCACCGTCCCCGAACGCAAGCAGTAAGCCGCCCCGCAGCGCGGCGCGAAGATGGTAAAGGGCGCGTCCGCCCTTTCCCTGCACGCGTCCTTCACCATCGCGCGCCAAGGTCGCGGCGGGACCAGATCATCTGCGGCACCGGGGGGTGCAAAGCCGCGCAACGAAAGGCGCCTTGCCCCCTATGCGCTTCTCCCCCCTGCTTCCGCCGCGCCGTCCCCTGTTCGGCCGGCGCCTGACCACGATCGAAACCCCCGAACTCGCGGGGCCGACCCCCGACGAACGGCGGCTGATCGACCGCCTGTTGCGGCGCGCGGGCTATCGCGATTCGCGGTAGGCTGTCCCGCGCAGGAAGCAGGAAGAAGAATCTCACGCAAAGCCTGTCCTGAGCGCCCGCAAGGCAGTCGAAGGGGCGCAAAGGCGTGAAGAAGAAAGAGATTCTCACACGAAGACACAAAGAGGGCGCGCCTGGCCAGCGGGCGTCGTCCCGTCGCCGCAGGCGATATTTCCAATTGCGCTTCGCGCGAGCCTCGCCCCGCGCCGGCGGCATGGACTGCCCTCTTTGTGTCTTTGTGTGAGCCCCTTTTCTTTGCGCCTTTGCGCCTTTGCGTGAGACGAAAATAACACCGCGCCCGAAGGTCCGGCCAACCCGGCTTGGCGTCGCACGCCCGCCACCCTACATAGGCCGCGCATGCCGCCCGATACGCAAACTTCCGCCGAGGCGGCCAGCGAACCGCCCGTCCTCGCGACGTTGCGGCGCTTCCTTCCCTATCTCTGGCCCGCCGGACACACCGAGCACAAGATCCGCATCGTCGCCGCGGCGCTCATCGTGCTCGCGTCGAAGGGCGTGCAGCTGTCGATGGGCTTTCTCTATGGCGCCGCGATCGACAAGATGGCGCCGGGGATGGAAGAGGGCGTCGCGCTCGCGATCGGACTGGTGCTTGCCTATGCCGGCGCGCGCTTTGCCGGGGTGCTGTTCGACAATATGCGCAACGTCGTGTTCGAGCGCGTCGGGCAGGATGCGACGCGCGAACTCGCGATCGCGACCTTCACCCACCTCCACGCGCTGAGCCTGCGCTTCCACCTCGCGCGGCGGACCGGCGAGGTGACCAAGGTGATCGAGCGCGGGACCAAGAGCATCGACACGATGCTTTATTTCCTGCTTTTCAACATCGCGCCGACGGTGATCGAGCTGGTCGCGGTGCTGGTGATCTTCTGGACCAAGTTCAGCTTCGGGCTCGCCAGCGCGACCGCGCTGATGGTGATCCTCTATATCATCTTCACGCGCAAGGTGACCGACTGGCGCAACGCGCTGCGCGTGCGGATGAACGACCTCGATACGCTGACCGTCGGGCGCAGCGTCGACAGCCTGCTCAATTACGAGACGGTCAAATATTTCGGCGCCGAGGAGCGCGAGGCGGCGCGCTATCGCGACGTCGCCGACCAATATGCGCGCGCCGCGGTGAAGAGCGAGAACAGCCTCGCCTGGCTCAACATCGGGCAGAGTTTCATCACCAACGCCGCGATGGCGGGGGCGATGGCCTATACCGTGTGGGGCTGGTCGACCGGCGAATATAAGGTCGGCGACGTCGTGCTGGTGAACACCTTGCTCGCGCAGCTGTTCCGCCCGCTCGACATGCTCGGCATGGTCTATCGCGTGATCCGCCAGGGGCTGATCGACATGGAGGCGATGTTCCGCCTGATCGACACCCCGCCCGAGGTGCGCGACGCCGAGGGCGCCTGGCCGCTCGTCGTGAGCGGCGGCGCGGTGGCGTTCGACAATGTCGTGTTCGGTTACGAGCCCGACCGCACGATCCTGAACGGCGTCAGCTTCGCGGTCGGCGCGGGCGAGACGCTGGCGATCGTCGGGCCGTCGGGTGCGGGCAAGTCGACGATCGCGCGGCTGCTCTTCCGCTTCTATGACCCGCAGGGCGGGCGGATCACGATCGACGATCAGGATATCGCCAAGGTCACGCAGGCCAGCCTGCGCGGCGAGATCGGCATCGTCCCGCAGGACACGGTGCTGTTCAACGACAGCATCGGCTATAATATCGCCTATGGCCGCGAGGGCGCGAGCGCCGGTGATATCGCGGCGGCGGCCGAGGGCGCGGCGATCGACAGCTTCATCGCGCTGCTGCCGCAGGGCTATGACACCGAGGTCGGCGAGCGCGGGCTCAAGCTGTCGGGCGGCGAGAAGCAGCGCGTCGCGATCGCGCGCACCCTGCTGAAAAACCCGCCGATCCTGATCCTCGACGAAGCGACGAGCGCGCTCGACAGCCGCACCGAGGCCGCGATCCAGGCAACGCTCGAGCGGATTGCGGAGCGGCGCACGACGCTGGTGATCGCGCACCGGCTGTCGACGGTGGTGAACGCCGACCGGATCATCGTGCTCGACCGCGGCCGCGTGGCGGAGACGGGGACGCACGAAGAGCTGCTGCGGATGCGCGGGCTCTATGCCGACATGTGGGCGCGGCAGCAGGCGGAGAAGGAGGAGGGGACGGTTTAGTTTTCGCAGTCCTTCGTCGTCACCGCGATATGCCAGCTCGGATCGGTCGGAATATCGGCGCCCTTGATGTGCGGCTTCACCAACTGGAGCAACCGGGCGGCGAGTTCGCCATGGTGATCCGGGACATTGCCGCTTCCCGAGGTTGTTCGGCCCGCCTTGCGCCGCTCGAAGCTGACGCTCGTGCCATCGAGGACGCCTTCGTTGCTGCCGTCATATCCTTCGGTTTTCGCATCGAACCATGACGCGAACTGGCGATAATCGGTTGGCGACAGCGTGAAGGTGCGGCGCTTCATCGCCAAGGGCGCGCGAGAGTCGCAGGCATCCTCCGATAGCGTCACAAACTCGGCCGCGACCGAGGACTCGCGTTTATTAGCCGGGATCAGCGAGAGCGCGTAACTGTGCAGGCTCAGCGAGGGCTCAATAACGATCCGGAAGGAATCGGGTGCATCCTGCGATGCCGTCGGCAGCGCCGCGAGCAGTGCCGCGGATTCTTCGAGACCCTCCGATCCAATATTGGTCAATGGGCCGTCATGGGTGCGGGTCGACTCGCGGTATCGCAGGTCAATCTGGCGTCTGTCCCACCAATCCGATCCGACCATGAAGGCGATGAAGAGCAACTGGATGCCGACGAGGGTGGTGGTCAGGTAGCCGATGCCGTGAAGAATCCGAAGCCTGCGCGACTTTGGGGCCGACGGGGGCGTGGCGGTGGTCATGGTGTCCGGCCTTCGATGGCGTGATATGAAGTCTCATAGCTGAGGGGTCGGAGATAGGCCACAGTTGAGAGCGTGTGCCGACCGCCCTGTCGCGAAATCGCCGCCCCCACCGTCAATAAAATTTACAAATTTGTAAGCAATTACCGCCATTTCGGCAGCAATCGTCCCGCCCGTCCGGTGGGGCGTTTTTGCGTCGAAAGGTGGGGATTTTGATCAGGCTGGCCATGTGCATCGCGGTCGAGCACGACCCGTGGCTCGTCGCGCTCGCGGTGCTTGTCTGCGGTGTCGGCGCCTTTTCGATCGTCCAGATGTTCGAACGCGCGCGCGGTGCGGCGCGGGGGCAGGGGCTGGCCTGGGCCTTCCTGATCTCGGTCGCCGCGAGCGCGACGATCTGGTGCACCCATTTCGTCGCGATGCTCGCCTTCGAGGCGAAGGCGCCGGTGACGCTCGACCCCGTGCTGACGATCGCGTCGCTGATGGTCGCGATGGTCGGCTGTTTCATGGGCTTCGCGGTCGCCGCCTGGGGGCGGCACGAAGCCTATGGCGCGGTCGGCGGCGCGCTGTTCGGCGCGGCGATCGCCGCGATGCATTTCACCGGCATGACCGCGTACCGCGTCGACGGCATCGTCGAATGGGACATGGTCTATGTCGTCACCGCGATCGTGATGGGGATCGTCCTGTCGTCGGTCGCGGTCGCGACGCTGCGCACGCGCCGTACGGTCCGCCACCGCGTGCCGGTCGCCACCGCGCTGATCGTGCTTGCGATCGCGTCGCTGCATTTCCTGTCGATGACCGCGATGCGGATCACCCCGATGGCGCTCGACGCGACGCCGCTGCGTCCGTCGGAGTTCAACGCGCTGGCGCTGGCGACGGTGCTGGTCGGCGCGATCGTGATCGCCGCGGGGGTGTTCGCGGCGATGCTCGACCGCCAGACGCGCTCGGACGCGATGCGCGAACTGACCCGCATGGCGATGAACGACAGCCTGACCGGGCTGCCCAACCGCGTCGCGTTCCGCGAGGAGCTGGGGCGCCAGATCGCGATCGCGAGCACCAGCGGCGAGCGCGTCGGGCTGTGCGCGATCGACCTCGACCGTTTCAAGGAAGTCAACGACGTCCATGGCCACAAGGCGGGCGACGCGGTGCTGGTGCGGATCGCGCAGCGGCTGCGCGGCGCATTGGGCGAACAGGAGTTCGTCGCGCGCCTCGGCGGCGACGAATTCGTCGCGCTGACGCGCTTCACCGACCGCGCGCAGATCCATGCCTTTGCCGCGCGGCTCGACGCCGAGCTGAAGGCGCCGCTGGCGTTCGAGGAATTCGAGGCGCGGCTGGGCGCGAGCATCGGCATCGCGGTCTATCCCGACGACGCGATCAGCGCCGACATGCTCGCGAACAACGCCGACCTCGCGATGTACCGCGCCAAGGCCGACGCCGCGCCGGTGCCGGTTCCCTATGATTCGGCGCTCGACGAGGCGATCCGCGACCAGCGCGAGCTGGCCGCCGACCTGCGCCGCGCGATCGACCGCAACGAGCTCGACGTCCATTACCAGGTGCAGACCTCGGTCAACACCGGCGAGGTCACGGGTTACGAGGCGCTGCTGCGCTGGACGCACCCGCTGCGCGGCCCGATTCCCCCCGTGACCTTCATCCCGATCGCCGAATCGAACGGCTTTATCCTGACGCTCGGCGAATGGGTGCTGCGCCGCGCCTGCGCCGACGCCGCGGGCTGGACGCATGGCGCGAAGGTCGCGGTCAATGTGTCGCCGCTGCAGCTGTCGCACGCCGACCTGCCGCGGCTGTTCCACCAGATATTGCTCGATACCGGGCTGCCGCCGCGGCGGCTGGAGATCGAGCTGACCGAGACCGCGATCATCGCCGATCGCGAGCGCGCGCTGCACGTGCTGCGCCAGATCAAGGCGCTGGGCATCGGGGTCGCGCTCGACGATTTCGGCACCGGCTATTCGTCGCTCGAAACCTTGCGCGCCTTTCCGTTCGACAAGATCAAGCTCGACCGCTTCTTCGCCGCCGAGCTCGAGGGCAATATCCAGTCGACCGCGATCCTGCGTGCGGTGCTCGCGCTGGGCAAGAGCCTGTCGATCCCGATCCTGGCGGAAGGGATCGAGACGCGCGAGCAGCTCGACGTGCTGCGCCGCGAGGGCTGCGACGAGGCGCAAGGCTTCCTGATCGGGCGCCCGGGCCGCGATGTCGCCGGTGGCGGCGCCGCGGCGGCGGTCGCCTAGCTCGCGTCCCAATAAGGCGGGTCGCCGAACGCCGTCTGCAAATGATCGCGGAGCGCGCGTAATTTCGCCGACGGCTCGCGCCCCTGGCCATGCGCCATGTAAATCCACTCCTCGTCGGGGGCGAGGTCGAGCGGGATGGCGACGAGCCGGCCCGCCTTGATTGCGGGGCCGGCGATGAAGGCGGGGAGCATCGCGATGCCGAGCCCCGCCGCGACCGCGTCGCGGATCATGTCGCCATTGTTGACCCCGAGCGCCTGCTTCGCCTGAATCGCCACCGGCCCGTCCTTGGTGCGAAAATGCCAGTCGGCGACGCCGCGGTTGGTGTAGAAGATGCCGCGATGCGCGCGCAGATCCTCGAGCGTCCGCGGCGTGCCATATTCGGCGAGATAGGCGGCCGAGGCGGTGAGGATGCGGCGGCTCTTCGCGAGTTTCCACACGATCAGCCGGCTGTCGTCGATCACCCCCTGGCGGATGATTGCGTCATGCCCGCTCGACGCGACGTCGATGCGGCGGTCGTCGAGGTCGAGCGTCAGCTGCAGCTCGGGATGCGCTTTCAGGAACGGATAGAGCGCGGGGCCGAGGTGCATATGGCCGAAGGTCACCGGCGCCGCGATGCGCAGCGGCCCCGACAGCGTGCCGCGCCGCTCGGCGATGTCGGCCGCCGCCTCGGTCACGTCGCGGACGATGCGCTGCGCGCGCGGCAGGAAGGCGCTGCCGTCCTCGGTCAGCCCGAGTTTGCGCGTCGTGCGGTGGAGCAGCGCGCTGCCGAGCGAGCGTTCGAGTTCGGCGAGGCGTTCGCTGACCACCGATTTCGACAGCCGGAGCTGGCGCGCGGCGCCGCTGATCGAGCCCTGCTCGACCGTGGCGATAAAGGCGGCGATGCCCTCGATGCGGATCATTGTTCGGAAATCCCGAATTATAGAACCAAGAAATGCCGTCTATTCCGAACGGCCTGCAAAGTCCACTTTCCCCTCATCGACCACGGGCATCGGGCCCGCCGCCGAACAGGAGAAAGATCATGGACCGTCTGAACAACAAGGTTGCGATCGTCACCGGCGCCAGCGCCGGCATCGGCCGCGAAACCGCGAAACTCTTTGCCGCCGAAGGTGCCCGCGTCGTCGTCGGCGCGCGCCGCCAGGCCGAACTCGACAGCCTCGTCGCCGAAATCAGGGCCGCGGGCGGCGAGGCGGTCGCCGTCGCAGGCGACGTGCGCAGCGAAGCCTTTCATGAAGCGCTGGTTGCCGCCGCGGTCGACAATTACGGCCGCCTCGACATCGCCTTCAACAATGCCGGGGTGTTCGGCGAAGCCGGCCCCAGCACCGAAGTCAGCGCCGCGGGCTTCAGCGACGCGCTCGCGGTCAACCTCACCGCATCGTTCCTCGGCGCCAAGCACCAGATCGCCGAAATGGTGAAGCATGGCGGCGGGTCGGTGATCTTCACCTCGACCTTCGTCGGCTACAGCTTCGCCTTCCCCGGCAGCGCCGCTTACTCAGCGAGCAAGTCGGGGCTGATCGGGCTGACGCAGGCGCTCGCCGCCGAATATGGGCCGCAGGCGGTGCGCGTCAACGCGGTGCTCCCCGGCGCGGTCGCGACCGACATGTTCGAGGCGGTGAACGACAGCGCCGAAAAGCAGGATTTCGTCACGAACCTGCATGCGCTGAAGAGGGTCGCGCAGCCGATCGAGATTGCGAAATCGGTGCTCTACCTCGCCTCGGACGATGCGAGCTTCGTCACCGGCACCGCCTCGCTGCTCGACGGCGGCGCCTCGATCACGCGCAGCTGACACGCGGGGCGCTGAAAAAAAACGAGCGGGGATCGGTCGCGATCCCCGCTCTTTTGCATTTTTGCGCCGCACAAACTTGACCCCCGGCGCCCCCGCCCCCTAGGCAGGGGACATGCCGCACGACACGACATTGATCGGAACCGTGGTTGCGGGCCTGGGGGTTGCGTTCCTGATGGGGGCGCTCGCGCATCGGCTGAAGATTTCGCCGATCGCGGGCTATCTGCTCGCGGGCGTGATGGTCGGGCCCTTCACCCCGGGCTTCGTCGCCGACACGGGCCTCGCGCTCCAGCTCGCCGAAATCGGCGTGATCCTGCTGATGTTCGGGGTCGGCCTGCATTTTTCGCTCAAGGACCTGCTCTCGGTGCGCCGGATCGCGGTGCCGGGGGCGATCGTCCAGATGGCGGTTGCGACCGGACTCGGCATCGCGCTCGGGCTGTGGCAGGGCTGGACGCTCGCGGGCAGCGCGATCTTCGGGCTCGCGCTGTCGGTCGCCTCGACCGTCGTGCTGCTGCGCGCGCTGCAGGCGCGCGACATGGTCGAAACCGAAAAGGGCCGCATCGCGGTCGGCTGGCTGATCGTCGAGGATCTCGCGATGGTGCTCGCGCTCGTCCTGCTGCCCGCGATGTTCGGGTCGCGCGGCGACGAGGGCAATGGCATCGGGCTGTGGCAGTCGGCGGGCATCGTCGGGCTGAAGGTCGTCGGCTTCGTCGCCTTCATGCTGATCGTCGCGCGGCGCATATTGCCCTGGGTGCTGCACTGGGTCGCGCATACGGGATCGCGCGAACTCTTCCGCCTTGCGGTGCTGGCGATCGCGCTCGGCGTCGCCTTCGGCGCGGCGGTGGTGTTCGACGTGAGCTTCGCGCTAGGGGCTTTCTTTGCGGGCATGATCCTCGGCGAGACGCAATTGAGCCGCCGCGCGGCGGAGGAAACGCTGCCGCTGCGCGACGCCTTTGCGGTGCTCTTCTTCGTCTCGGTCGGCATGCTCTTCGACCCCTGGGTGCTGATCGAGCAGCCGGGGCCGGTGATCGCGACGGTGGCGATCATCGTCTTCGGCAAGTCGCTCGCCGCCTGGGCGATCGTGCGCGCCTTCGGCCATCCGAACCAGACCGCGCTCACCGTCGCGGTCAGCCTGTCGCAGATCGGCGAATTCTCCTTCATCCTCGCGGGACTCGGCGTCGCGCTCAAGGTGATGCCCGACGAGGCGCGCGACCTGATTCTTGCGGGGTCGATCCTGTCGATCCTGTTCAACCCGGTCTTCTTCACGCTGATGGTCAAGCGCATCCGCGCCGATGACGTTCCCGAGCCCGAGGCGGTCGGCGACGACGTCCCTGCAGCGTGCAACGCCGGGGTGGTGCTGATCGGCTATGGCCGCGTCGGAAGCCATATCGGCAGCCTGATCTGCGGGCGCGGCGAGGGGCTGACCGTGATCGAGGACCAGAAGGACATGGCGGCGGCGGCGCGCGAGGCGGGGGCGACGGTGATTATCGGCGATGCGACCAAGGACAGCATCCTGCGGCAGGCGGGAATCGAGGAGGCCGCGACCTTGCTGATCGCGATCCCCGAGGGGGTCGAGGCGGGCGCGGTGGTACGCAAGGCGCGCGCGATCAACCCCAAGCTGCTGATCGTCGCGCGCGCGCATTCGGACGAGGAGGTCGCCGACCTCGTGCGCCGCGGCGCCGACCATGTCGTGATGGCCGAGCGCGAGACCGCGTCGCGCATGGCCGAGCGTGCGATGCTGGCGCGGGCCTGATCGTCGCCCCCGCGCAGGCGGGGGCCGCAATCGGCCTTGCGCCGGGTTGCCAGCGGCCCCCGCCTCCGCGGGGGCGACGGAATGGGGGCTTCCCCCGCTCCCCCAAACTTCCTATCGCCCCCACCATGTCCGCCGACGCGCTTCTCCCGCTCCTCAAATCGACCTTCGGCTTCGACCATTTTCGTGGGCGTCAGGCCGATGTCGTCGACCGCGTTATGGCGGGACAGCGCACGCTTGCGGTGATGCCGACCGGCGCGGGCAAGTCGCTGACCTATCAGCTGCCCGCGGTCGCGCTGCCCGGCTGCGTCGTCGTCGTGTCGCCGCTGATCGCGCTGATGCACGACCAGCTCCGCGGTGCGCGCGCGGCGGGAATCCGCGCCGCGTCGCTGACCAGCGTCGATGCCGACTGGGCCGACACGCGCCAGGCCTATCGCGACGGCACCCTCGACCTTCTCTATATCGCGCCCGAGCGCGCGACCGGCGAGGGCTTCCGCTCGCTGATGCAGGCCCGCGAGCCGGCGCTGTTCGCGATCGACGAGGCGCATTGCGTGTCCGAATGGGGGCATGATTTCCGCCCCGACTATCGCCTGCTGCGCCCGCTGCTCGACGCCTTTCCCGCGGTTCCCCGGCTCGCGCTCACTGCCACCGCCGACAAGCACACGCGCGAGGATATCCTCGTCCAGCTCGGCATCCCGGCCGAGGGGCTGGTGCTCGCGGGCTTCGACCGGCCGAACATCCGGTATCGGGTGACCCCGCGCATCAGCCCCGCGAAGCAGATCGCCGACTTCATCGCCGCCAATCCGGGTCCCGGCATCGTCTATTGCCCGACGCGCGACGGGACCGAACGCATGGCCGAGCGGCTGGCGGCGGCGACCGGGCGCAGCGTCGCCGCCTATCACGCCGGGCTCGATCCCGAACGGCGCGCGCGGGTGCAGCACGACTTCGTCGCGTCGGAGGACGGCATCGTCACCGCGACGGTCGCCTTCGGCATGGGGATCGACAAGCCCGACGTGCGCTTCGTCGCGCATGCCGGGCTGCCCAAATCGATCGAGGCCTATTATCAGGAAACCGGGCGCGGCGGCCGCGACGGCGACCCTGCCGAGACGCTGATGCTGTGGGGCGCCGAGGATTTTGCGCGCGCGCGGATGCGCCTGTCCGAACTGCCCGAGGCGCGCATCGCGAGCGAGCGCGTGCGGCTCAACGCGATGGCGGCGCTGGTCGAGACGGTCGAGTGCCGCCGCGCGCTGCTGCTCCGCCATTTCGGCGAGACTCCGCCCGAACGCTGCGGCAATTGCGACAATTGCCTCGAACCGCCCGCGCAGATCGACGCCTCGGTGCTCGCGCAGAAATTGCTCTCGGCGGTCTATCGCACCGGGCAGAGTTTCGGCGCGGGGCATGTCGAGGCGGTGCTGACCGGACGTAGCGACGAACGCATCGCGAGCCGTGGTCACGACAAATTATCGGTGTTCGGCATCGTCGGCGGCGACGAGGCGCGGCTGATCAAGCCGCTCGTCCGCACGCTCGTCGCGCGCGAGGCGCTCGAGACCACCGAGCATGGCGGGCTGATGTTCGGCCCCGCCGCGCGCGCGATGATGAAGGGCGAGGTGGCGGTGATGATCGCCGAGCCGCCTGCGAAGCGCAGCCAGCGGGGATCGCGCGGCGCCGGCGCGGTGGCGAACCCGGTCGGCGACCCGCTGTTCGATGCGCTGCGCGCGATGCGGCGCGAGATCGCGATCGACGCGGGGGTGCCGCCCTATGTCATCTTCCACGACGCGGTGCTGCGCGCGATGGCGAACGACCGCCCGACGACGCACGCCGAGCTGTCGCGTATCCCCGGCGTCGGCGCGAAGAAGCTCGAAGCCTGGGGCGATCCTTTCCTCGCGGTGATCCGGCAGTTCTAGAAAAATCTCACGCAAAGGCGCGAAGGCGCGAAGAAGAATTATCTCACACAAAGACACAAAGAGGGCAGGCGACGCCGCTGCCCGAAGGGCCGGATCCCGCGCAAAGCGCATTTTACACGGTCGCCTTCGGCGACGGGCCGACGCCAGCGGGGCAGGAACGCCCTCTTTGTGTCTTTGTGTGAGTCTCTTTCTTTGCGCTTTCGCGCCTTTGCGTGAGACATAATTGCACCGCGATCGCCGTCTTCCGTACCGCCAGATTGACAGCATCGCTCACGCCGAGCATCAGGCGCGCAAGGGTCGCGGCCGTTGGAGCCTGCCATGCTGCGCTATGCCCTGCCGATCTTGCCCGCCCTGCTGCTCGCCGCTCCTGCGCTCGCCGCCGACGATCCGCCGCCGCTGACCTATGGCGAGGCGGCGCGCTGCGGGGTGCTCAACAGCCTGATGGGGGTGCTCGAAGAGGGTGATGCCGAAAAATCGCGCCAGCGCACCGCGGCGGCGCTGACCTGGTTCACGCTCGCGGGCGGCGACACCTCGCTCGACGAGGCGGGGCAAAAGGCGGCGTTCGACAGGGTCCACACCGAGGAAGGCGAGGCGGTGGTCGCGCTGCCCGCCGAGGGCAGCGCACGCCACGACCATATGCTGACGCGGCTGACCGCCTGCGACAAGCTGCGCCGGGCCCATTATGAGGATTATCGCGACACCGCCGAATTTCTCGCGACCGCCGATGCCGCGCAATTCGCCGGCGACGCCGCGCTCGCGCGGCAGGGCCGGGAACCGCCGCCGATCCCGCGCAAGGACCTGAGCTTTGGCGACGGCTGGACCTTCCAGTCGCGCGGCAATAATTGCACCGCGATGCGCCCGCTCGGCAAGGCGCTGACGCTCGAACTGCGCTTCACCAATTTCAACGACGGGTCGATCTGGCTGTCGGGCAAAGGGCTGTCGCCGGTGCCCGAAGATCAGGACGAAGCGCTGGCCGCAAAGCATCGCAAGGGGCTGGTGTTCGACGAGGCGGGCAGCGAGGGATGGCAAATGGCGCCCGCGACGACCTACGCCAATTTCGCGGGAACCGGGCTGTTCACCGACGGCGCGCTGACCGCGCATTATGATCTCGGCCTGACCGAGGATGGCGCGACCCGCTATCGCCTCGGCAGCATCCAGAGCCTCTATTGGGATGAGCTCAAGGCCGGCAAGGAGCTGCGGGTCAAGCTATTGGGCAAGGAAGTCGGTGTGATCCCGATGGCTGCTGCGGGCGGGCTGTGGGCCGAAATGCAGACCTGCATCGACCAATATCCCGACGGGTAGATTTGATCTGCGGGAGTGGGTTCTGAAATAATCTCACGCAAAGGCGCGAAGGCGCCAAGAAGAAGGATCTCACACAAAGACACAAAGAGGGCGCACCACATGGCGGGCGTCGCGCGTCGCCGCAGGCGACCCTCCATAAGGCGCTTCGCGCGACCCTGGAGCAGCGGTGCGCGAAAAAGCTGCCCTCTTTGTGTCTTTGTGTGAGTCCCTTTCCCCCTTTTTTGCGCCCTCGCGGCCTTCCGCAACCGCCGATTCCGAAACGGGCTAGCCATTTTCCAAACCCGCCGCGACCCGCGGCGCGGGCTGCTTCATTGCTCGCCCATCGGCGCTCTCCCCTCATCCACGGCGCCGGTGGTCAAAGGAGTGAAGCCCATGAAATATGCGATCCTTGCCAGCCTGTTCGTCGCCGCGGCGGCGCCGTTCCCCGCCGCGCTCGCGGCCGAACCAGCCGCGACGCTGCGCATCAGCCTCGACGATATCGACCTCACCACCCCGCGCGGCACCGAAGCGGCGCAGCGGCGGATCGACCGCGCGGTCGGTGCCTTTTGTCGCAACGATGTCGAGCATCTCAGCCTCGGCGGACGGCGTTCGGCGCGCCAGTGCCGCGAGGCGGCGCGGCGCGACGCCTTCGCGCAGCTTGGCAGCCAGCGGGCACAGCAACTGGCGGCGCGCTGACTCCTGCGATAGCAGATGGCGATGCTCGAGATAATCGATCCGATGATTCGCGGCGGGAGCATTTCGCTGTTCCTGCTGTGGATCGCGCTGCTTGCACGCGATCATCGCGGCGTCGCGGCGGCGCGCGTCGCGATCGCGATGAACGTCACGATCATCGCCTATCTGCTGTCGGGCCTGTTCCGCCCGCACGGGACCGCGCTGCTCCCCTATATCCTGTTCGACATGATGTCGGTGATGGTGCCGGCGCTGTTCTGGCTGTTCGCGCGATTGTGGTTCGACGACCGCGCCGAGATCGGCTGGCGGAGCTGGTGCCCCGTGCTCGCCTTTGCCGCGCTGCCGCTCGCGCAATTCGCGATGATCGCGGCGACCGGGGACTTCAGCCGGGCGATATGGGCGGTCGTGCGCATCGGCATGTTCGGCTTCGCGATCGCGGGCATGTGGATCGCGTGGCGCGGACGGACCACCGACCTCGTCGAGGCGCGGCGCGGCTTTCGCCTCGCGCTGATCGGCGCGATCGGCGGCTTCATCCTGCTCGTCACCTTTATCGAGATGTTTCATAACCGGGAGGGCGGGCACGAGGGCTGGCGCGCGGTGACGCTCGCCGCGATCCTCGCCGCGACCTTCATCGTCTCGGTCGGCCTCTATCGCTTTCGATCCGCCGAGCTGTTCGCGGCGCCCGGTCCGCGCCCCGACCCCGATGCCGCCGCGCCGCGCGCCGAACCTTCGCCGCTGGCGCAGCGGCTCGGCGCGACGATGGCCGAGGAGCGCGCCTATCGCGCTGAGGGTTTTTCGATCGCGATGCTCGCGGCGCGGCTCGGCGAGCCCGAATATCGCGTCCGCCGCGCGATCAACGGCGAGATGGGCTTTCGCAACTTCACCGCTTTCCTCAACGGCTTCCGCCTCGATGAGGTGCGCGCCGCACTTGCCGACCCCGAGCAGCGCGAGGTGCCGATCCTGACGATCGCGCTCGACGCCGGCTTCGGCTCGCTCGGGCCGTTCAACCGCGCCTTTCGCGAGGCCGAGGGGATGACGCCGAGCGAATATCGGGCGCGGCGACTGGATGGGCGGCTGGCCGATTCCGGAATCGGCTAGCCAGATTTGGACAGCGGGGAGCGCGAGGCGCGCCGCTATGCTGCAAGCGGGGTTCCGATCCGCCAGCAGGACGCCCCGATGCTCGACGCCTTTCCTCCCCTCGCCAATCTGGTCCACAAGGGCCCCATCGTCTTTGCCTTCGACTTCGGGCGCTACCTCGCCGCCGCCGCGCTGGTGACGGCGGTCGTATGGGTGCTGCGCCGGACGGCCCTGCGCACCCGCAAGATCCAGGCGCGCGAGGCGACGATCGCCGATCGCCGCCGCGAGGTTGCGCAGTCGGTGCAGACGGTCGGCGTCTATACGCTCGTCTCGGCCTTCATCATCTGGGGCGTCGACGCCGGCGTGCTCCACCGCTTCGAGGGCAGCTATGGCTGGGCGGGCGATCTTGCACTGCTCGCGGCGATCATCGTCGCGCATGACGCCTATTTCTATTGGGTGCACCGCGCGATGCATCATCCGAAACTGTTCAAGACCTTCCACCGCGCGCATCACCGCTCGGTCACCCCGACGCCGTGGGCGGCGTACAGCTTCGCGATCCCCGAGGCGTTCGTGATGATCGCCTTCGTGCCGATCTGGCTGTTCTTCGTGCCCACCCCGGGCTGGGTGATGCTGACCTGGATCCTGTTCCAGATTTTGCGCAACGCGATGGGGCATGCGGGCTTCGAGCTCCACCCGCGCTGGTGGCTGTCGACCCCGCTGACGCGCTGGATCAACACGACGACGCACCACGACCTTCATCATAATGGCGGCTTCAACCGGAATTACGGGCTCTATTTCACCTGGTGGGACAAATGGATGGGCACCGAGCATCCCAAATATGCCGAGCGCTTCGCCGAGGTGGTCGCGGGCGACCGCGTCCTGCCCGGCGAGCGCCCGACCGAGGTTCCGGCCGCCGCGCCCGTCGCCGCATGATCGTTTTTCCGCCGTCCCGGGCGAGGGGTCCGGGACGGGAAAGCGGGAGGCCCGGGGGCCGAGGCGCCCCCGGGTATTCGCGCTTGTCAGCAAGCGGGCGGCGGGAGTAGATCGGCGCCATGAGCGATTTTCGAACCCTGTCCGCCGACTATAGCGTCGCCCCGCAAATCTCGATCGAGGATGTCGCCGAGGCCAAGGCCGCGGGTTTTGCGATGATCGTCAACAACCGACCCGACGGCGAGGAGCCTTCGGCGCCGCAGGGCGACGATATCGCGCATGCCGCGGCGGCCGAGGGGCTGGCCTATGCCGCGATCCCCGTCGGCCATGCGGGCTTCAGCCATCCGCAGCTCGACGCGCTCGAAACCCTGCTGAAGGATGCGACGGGCCCGATCCTCGCCTATTGCCGCTCGGGCACGCGCTCGACGCATCTGTGGGCGCTGACGCGCGCGCGCGCGGGCGACGATGTCGGGGGCATCGTCGATGCGGCGGCGAATGCGGGTTACGACCTGAGCGGGCTGCGGCCGATGATGGACGCGCTCGCGGGCGAGAAATGAGCCTCGCCGACCTCATCCAGCTGGGCGCCTCGCTGGTCGCGGTGCTGTTCGTCGCGTGGCTCGTCGGCAAGCTCGGGCTCGGCGCCGACCCGCGCATCGCCGACGACGCGCATGCGATCCGCCTCGCCGAAGAGGCCGAGGCGGGCTTCGGGGGCACCGAGGTCGCACGCGACCGCGCGGGCTTCGCCGCGATCGTGCAAAATGCCGAGGGGCGGATGATGCTGGTGCGCGCGCATGGCAATCATTTCGCGGCACGGCCCGTCGACCGGCAGGTGATCGCGCGGCTCGACAAGGATTTCCTGACGCTGACCCCGCCCGAGCGGACCTTCGGCGCGGCGACGCTCAACCTCGGCAAGGAGGCCGGGGTGTGGGCGGCGCGGATGCGGAACCTGGCGCATGGATAAATTGCCCGATCCGGTCGTCTATGCGGTGCCGGCGTTCATCCTGCTGCTGATCGCCGAGATGCTCTATTCGCTGCGCAAGGACAAAAGCCGCTACGAGGCGCGCGATACGCTTACCTCGCTGATGCTCGGCACGGTCAGCCAGGTCGCGGGTGCGCTCGTCGGCGCGGCGGTCGTCGGGATGTCGGTGTGGGTGTACCAGTACCGGCTGTTCGACATCGGGCTCGATTTCGCCACTTGGTGGTGGGCGTGGATCCTCTGCTTCTTCCTCGACGATCTGGCCTATTACGCCTTCCACCGCAGCGCGCATCGCGTGCGCTGGTTCTGGGCGAGCCATGTCATCCACCACAGCAGCCAGCATTATAATCTGTCGACCGCGCTGCGGCAGACCTGGACCGGCTTCTTCAGCCTGACCTTCCTCTTCCGCCTGCCGCTGTTCCTGATCGGCTTCCCGCCCGCGATGGTCTTTTTCTGCGCGGGGCTGAACCTGATCTACCAGTTCTGGATCCATACCGAGGCGATCAAGCGGCTGCCGCGCTGGTTCGAGGCGGTGATGAACACCCCGTCGCACCACCGCGTCCACCATGGCGTCAATCCGCGCTACCTCGACGCCAACTATGCCGGCGTGTTCATCATCTGGGACAAGATGTTCGGTAGCTTCGTTCCCGAGCGCGACGACGAGCCGGTCCGCTATGGCATCGTCAAGCAGCTCGGCAGCTTCAACATCCTCTGGGCCGCGGTCCATGAATGGGTCGGGATCGCGAAGGACGTCTGGCACGCGCCTTGGCGGCACAAGCTCAGCTATATGTGGCGCGAACCCGGCTGGAGCCACGACGGCAGCCGCGCGACGAGCGCGACGATCAAGGAACGCTGGGCGGCGGGGCGGCCGGTCGAGGAACCGGCGGAATAATTTTCTGTCATTGCGAGGAGCCGAAGGCGACGCGGCAATCTCCAGCCATCGGACGCGCGCAAGCTGGATGGCTGGAGATTGCTTCGCTTCGCTCGCAATGACGAACGCCCCCCTTGCCACACCCGCTAATGACATTCATGTAAGCATCTCGACGACCACCGAACGGGTGGCGAGGGGAGCGGTATATGGATCAGTTCGACATCATCGTCATCGGCGGCGGCAGTGCGGGGAGCGCGGCGGCGGGGCGGCTTGCCGAGGATGGCACGCGCAGCGTGTGCCTCGTCGAGGCGGGCGGGACGAACGACATCATCCGCATCAAGACCCCAGGCTTCATGCCCTTCATTCCGAAGGCGTCGAACTATCAATATGACACGCTCCCGCAAAAGGGGCTGAACGGCCGCATCGGATATCAGCCGCGCGGTCGCGGGCTCGGCGGGTCGAGCGCGATCAACGCGATGGTCTATATTCGCGGCCACAAATTCGATTACGACCAGTGGGAGGCGCTGGGGGCGACGGGCTGGAGCTATGCCGATGTGCTGCCCTGGTTCCGGCGCAGCGAAGGCAATGAGCGCGGCGCCGACGCGTTTCACGGCGCCGACGGGCCGCTGAGCGTCATGGACCAGCGCTGGCCCAATGTGACGAGCCGGCGTTTCGTCGAAAGCGCCGCGGCGCTGCAATTGCCGCGCACCCCCGATTTCAACGGCGCCAACCAGGAAGGTTTCGGCCTCTACCAGACGACGCAAAAGGCGGGCGAGCGCTGGTCGGCGGCGCGCGCCTATGTCGAGCCCTTGCGCGGGCGCGCCAATCTCGACATCCGCACCAAGGCGCTGGTCGAGAAGATCCTCGTCGAGGACGGCCGCGCGGCGGGGGTCGTCATCCGGCGCGGCGGGCGGCGCGAGACTTTGCGCGTGCGCGGCGGGGTGGTGCTGTCGGCGGGCGCATTCAACAGCCCGCAGATTTTGATGCTGTCGGGCATCGGTCCCGGCGCGCATCTGGCCGAGCATGGCATCGACGTGGTGGCCGATCGCGCCGCGGTGGGCGCCGATCTGCAGGATCATATCGACTATGTGTCGAGCTGGGAGACGAGGTCGACCGATCCCTTCGGCGACAGCCCCGGCGGTAGCTGGCGGATGGTCAAGGCGATCTTCGAGCATCGGCTGAAACGCACCGGCATCATGACGACCTGCTTTGCCGAGGCGGGGGGGTTCTGGAAATCGCACCCCGACCTGCCCGCGCCCGACATCCAATATCATTTCGTCCCCGCGATGCTCGAGGATCATGGCCGGACCAAGGTGAAGGGGCATGGCTTTTCGATCCACGCTTGCGTGCTGCGCCCCGAGAGCCGCGGCACGGTGCGGCTGGCGTCGGGCGACGCCGGCGCCGCGCCGGCGATCGACCCGGGCTTTCTGACCGACGACCGCGACATCGCGACCTTGCGCGCCGGCGTGCGGATGATGCACCGCATCGCGGCGGCGCCGCCGCTCAGCGACTATGCCGGGGTCGATCGGCATCCGGTCGATATCGACGATGATGCGGCGCTCGACGCGCTGATCCGCAGCCGCGCCGACACCGTCTATCATCCGGTGGGGACGTGCCGCATGGGCAGCGACGCCGATGCGGTGGTCGACCCGACCTTGAAGGCCAATGGCATCGACGGGCTGTGGGTCGCCGACGTGAGCATCATGCCGCGGCTGGTCAGCGGCAACACCAATGCGCCGAGCATCATGATCGGCGAACGCGCGGCCGATTTCGTGAAGGCGGCGTTGGCGTGAATTGATCCCCGTCGAAAGCCGGGGCCCATGACCGGTGGCGCTCGGTATCTGGACCCCGGCTTTCGCCGGGGAACGCTAAGCGCACGCCTCCGCCAGCACCCGGCCATTCGCCGTCAGCGCATAAAGGCTGCTCGGCGGCCGCCCGTCGATCACGTCGCGCACGACCAGTCCGTGCTCGCCCAGCGCGGTCAGTCCTTGCGACAGCGCGCGCGGGGTCGCGGGCGCGAGCAATCGTGACAGCGCGTTGAAGCGGTCGTGTCCCGCGCCGATCCCCGCGACCAGCGGCAGCCCCCAGCGCGTCGCCGCGCCCGGCGGCAAGCCGATCGCCGCCTGCGCTTCGGCGATCGTCGCGGCGCGCAGCGCGGCGGCGTGGCCCGCTTCGGTGAGGATATATTCGGGGCGCAGCGGATGGCCGTGACCGGGGTTTCGCTGCACCCAGCCGATCGCCGCTGCGGCGCCGAGCGTGCGGGTCAGGCTGTCGCGCGAGAGCTGCAACCGGTTCACCAGCCCGACGAAGCGCGCGCCCTTGTGCGCCGCGAGATCGGCGAGCAGCGGCACCAGCCAGCGATGGCTGCCGAGCTGCGCGAGCAGCGGATCGGGGCTTCTTGACGGCATTTGCCAGTAACTATACAAACCGTACCAGTGGTGCAACGGGAATCGCGCGCGACATCGTTCGCGCGGCCGGCAGAGGGAGCAATTTATGGCGTTGAAGATCGGATCCGAACTCACCTGTTCGATGGGGGTCAGCGACATGACCGCATCGATCGCCTGGTACGAGCGGGTGATGCTGTGCGAGCTGCTCTACCGCGCCGACGAGATCGGCTGGTGCGAACTCCGGACCCCGATGGCGGGGGTGAATATCGGGCTGAGCCAGGTCGAGGCGGTGGTGCAGGGCGGCGGCGCGACCAATGTGTTCGAGGTCGAGGATATCGACGCGGCGAAGGCGCATCTCGATGCCGAAGGCGTGCGGCAGGACGGCGATATCCAGCATATCCCGGGGCTGGTGAAATTGCTGACCTTCTACGATCCCGACGGAAACGCCTTCATGTTCTCGCAGTCGGAGATGGGCGCGGCGGCCTGAGACGGTCTGCCCGAAACGGATAAGCCCCGCCGCATCTCTGCGGCGGGGCTTCCGATGCTTGCGTCCGGAGACGCGAAGCGATTCCAGTCTTTCTTTCGATCGATTGGACTATTGAAACGCGCCCTGCCGGCGATGGTTCCCGAAAAAATTTGTGCAGCAAAACAGGATGATTCGCGCAGCAATGATTCGCGGGCCGGATCGGGGAGCAGGCGCGACTGCCGCAAAGTGAGGCACGTTTTTCTGCGTGTTTTCGGAGCGGCGCGTGCTGCGCACAAAAAAAGAGGGCCGGGACTTGCGTCCCGGCCCAGCCTTTCAGGCTCTCCCCTCCTGAAACTCTTGAGTGTTGAATGCCATATTAATGTCATCCTGAAAAGGCCTAAATTTGCATCACCACTGCCTATTTATTGTGCATCTGCGAAGGCGGGTCTCCGGCCCGGGAAACCCGCCCCCGCCGGCTCCTAGAAGCTCTTGCGCGCGGTGATGCCGAAGGTGCGCGGCTGGCCGACGGTGTAGCCGAGGCGGGCGCGCCCGCCGCGTTCGCGATCGAACGAGAGCAGCGCATTCTCGTCGAACAGATTGTTGACATAGACGATCAGCGACAGGCCATTCTCCATGTCGACCCCGGCGCTCAGGTTGACGAGCTGATAGTCGGGCAGCTGCAGGTCGACCGTCGTCGAGGCGTTCGCCGGGGCGCCGCCGAAGGGCAGGCCGTGGACGAAGGTCCGCGGGTTGTTTTCCTGATCCGCCGGCTGGGTATAGCGCGTGCCGACATGCTGGAACGACGCCGAGACATAGGCCGAGGCGGTATCCGAGACCGGGAATTCATAGCTGCCCGAAGCCGACAGCTGGAATTTCGGCACCGACGGCAGGCGGTTGCCCTCGCGAATCCCCGTTGCGGTGGTCAGCGCACCGGGCAGGGTGGTGTCGAACTCGGCCTCGATCAGGCTGCCCGACAGGCTGAGGTCGAGCCCGTCGGCAGGGTTCAGCCCGAGTTCGAATTCGACGCCCATCGAATGCGCTTCGGGGACGTTGAACACGATGCGCGACGAGCAGCTGCCCGCGTCGAGCGTGACCTGGAGGTTGCGGATGTCGTTGTAGAAGGCGGCGGTGTTGAAGGTGAAACCGCGCCCCTGCGATTTCACGCCGACCTCGTAGTTCCACAGGCTTTCGTCGTCATAGCTCTGGAAACCGCCGAACAGCGCCGCGTCGGCGGGCGAGCAGAGCGGCAGGTTGAGCGGGTCGTTGACCCCGCCGAGGCGGAAACCCTTCGACGCCTGCGCATTGACGCTGACATTGTCGGCGACGTCGTAGGAGAGCAGGAAGCGCGGGGTGAAGCCGCTCGACTTGGTGCTGTCGGTGCGGTTGTCGCCATTGGCGAACAGGCCGCCCGACACGAAGCTGCGCGTTTCCTTGAAGTCGTAATAGCGCCCGCCCGCGGTTGCGGTGAAGGCGTCGGTGATATCGTAGCTGACCTCGCCGAACAGTGCGAACTGCTTGATGTCATAGGGCAGGAACGCGTTGTACGGCGAATTCGGACCGAAGCCGTTGGCGACCGCCGCCGAGGTCCCCGCGCCGAGCGTCGCGTCGGTGACCGCGTCGTAACCGGGGGTCGGCAGCGTCTGGGTGTAGACGCGGTCGATCTTCGAATAGAAGGCGCCGACCACCCACTGGAACGGGCTGTCATTGTCCGATGCCAGCCGCAGTTCCTGCGTCCAGGTTTCGAGGTCGGTGGTGTCGACCAGGTTCGACGGCAGCAACACGCCCGCGGTCGGGAAGCCGAGGTCGACCGACACCGATCCGGTGAGCGCGCTCGCGTCGCGGCTCACCAGGATGTCGCGGTTGATATAGCTGGTCACCGACGTCAGCTTGGCGCCGCCCAGCCCCACATTGATGTTGAGGTCGGCGATCAGCGTTTCGTCCTCGAATGCCTCGCGCAGCAACAGATATTGCTCGCGCTCGTCATAGGTCACCTGCGGCCGCGTTGTGGTGAAGCGATTGCCATAGAGATTGTAGATGTCCTGGCGGTTGAAGCCGTCGGCGGTCACCTTCTGATAGACGATGCGCGGGGTGATCGAGACGTCGTCGACAGGCTCGAAGGTCAGCGCGAGGCGGCCGCCATAGCGTTCGCCGCTGTTGACGTCGTTGCCGCCAGCGGGGCTGACCGCGTTGATGAAGCCGCCGTAGCGCGTGTAATAGCCGACCGCGCGCACTGCCGCCTTGTCGCCGAGCGGCAGGTTGATCGCGCCCTTCAGATGGCCGCCGATATCGTCGCCGTCGACGAGGTTGAGGTTCGCCTCGACGCTGCCCTCGGTCGTACCGAGCTTGGGCTGGTTGGTGATGTAGCGGATCGTGCCGCCGACCGAGCCCGAGCCGAACAGCGTGCCCTGCGGGCCGCGCAGCGTTTCGACGCGGTTGAGGTCGTAAAGATCGATGTCGGGGGTGAAGAGCGAGAGCGAGATCACGCTTTCGTCGAGATAGACGCCGACCTGTTCCTTGACGCCGGGCTGGTCGCGTACGACCTGCCCCGCCGACACGCCGCGGACCGACACCTGGCTCTGGCCGGGGCCGAGGTTCTGCACCGACAGGCCCGCGACGTTGCGCGACAGGTCCTCGAGCGTCACCGCCCCGGATTTCTGAATGTCCTCGGCGGTCTGCGCGTTGATCGAGAAGGGGATGTCCTGGAGATTGGCGTCGCGCTTGGTCGCGGTGACGATGATGATGTTGCCGTCATCCTCTTCGGCGCCGGCGGTCTGCGCGGCGGCGGGCGTGACGAAAGAGGCCAGCGCGAGCGTCGAAAGCCCGGCCAGCAGCATAGTGCGAGCATGCATGATGTTTTCCTCTCTGAGCAGCGCGGGACTATGTTGTCCCGTCGCGGCAAGAGAAGTGCGCCTGTTGTCACAAATCCGCAATGGGGTCGCGGGGGGTGCGCAATAAAATGTCGGCGCGCTGTTGCATCGCGGCCACAGCGGCGGCGTGCGATCGGTCAGCCCCTCTTGCCGGTCCGGCCGCCGCGATCAAAAAAAGAGGCCGGGGACTTCGCCCCGGCCAGTGGTTCGCAGGAGGAACCTGGGTTGGACCCCGCCGCCTTTTGAAAGAGGAGAGAGCGGCGGCGGGTATCCAGTCTCGTAATCAGTAGTTGTAGGCGCGCTCGCCATGTTCGCCGAGGTCGAGGCCTTCGCGTTCGACTTCCTCGCTGACCCGGAGGCCAGTGAGCGCCTTGGCGATGTAGACGGCGATCGCGGTGCCGATGGTCGACCAGATGATCGTGGTGACGACCGCCATGACCTGCGTCATGATCTGCGGGCCGAGGGCATAGTCTTCGCCCGCCGGGCCGCCGAGCGCGACCAGCATGGTGAAGGCGGTGCCGATCGCACCGACCATGCCGCCGACGCCGTGGATGCCGAAGGCATCGAGCGAGTCGTCATAGCCGAGCTTGGCCTTGATCTTGGTGACCGCGAAGAAGCAGACGAACGAGGCGACGACGCCGAGCAGGATCGCGCCGAACGGGCCCGAGTTGCCCGCCGCCGGGGTGATCGCGACGAGGCCGGCGATGACACCCGAGCAGAAGCCGAGCGCCGAAGGCTTGTGGCCACCGAGCTTTTCGGCGAGCATCCAGGCGAGCGCGGCGGCGGCGGTGGCGACCATCGTGTTGATCATCGCGAGGCCGGCCGAGGCATTGGCTTCGAGCGCCGAGCCGGCGTTGAAGCCGAACCAGCCCACCCAGAGGAGACCGGTGCCGATCATCGTCATGGTCAGCGAGTGCGGCGCCATGATTTCCTTCTGGTAGCCGATGCGCTTGCCGAGGATCAGCGCGGCGACCAGTGCCGAGACGCCGGCATTGATGTGAACCACGGTGCCGCCGGCGAAGTCGAGCGCGGCCGGCGTATCGGTGCCGAACATGCCGCCTTCGAAGAACAGGCCGCCGCCCGCCCACACCATGTGCGCGATCGGGAAATAGACGATGGTCAGCCAGATCGCGCCGAACACCAGCATCGCCGAGAATTTCAGGCGCTCGACGACCGAACCGAGGACCAGCGCGAGAGTGATCGCGGCGAAGGTCATCTGGAACGAGATGAACACATATTCGCTGATCACCTCGTCGGTGAAGGTCGCGCCGGTCGAGTCGGCGTTGACCCCGGCGAGGAAGAATTTGCCCCAGCTGATGAAGGCATTGCCCTCGGGACCGAAGGCGAGGCCATAGCCGTAACAAACCCAGATCAGCATCGCGAGACAGGCGGCGGCGCCGACCTGCGTCATCGTCGAGAGCATGTTCTTGGTGCGCGTCAGACCGCCGTAGAAGAGCGCGAGGCCCGGCAGGATCATCATCAGCACGAGCACGGTGGCGGTCATCATCCAGGCGTTGTTGCCCGGATTGGCGACCGCGGGAGCGGCCTCAGCGGCGGGTGCGGCGGCTGCCGCCGCGGCGTCCTGCGCCCAGACGGGCAGCGCGGCGAACAGCGCGAGGCCCGTGGCCCCGGCTCCTGCCGCAATCTTGTTTGCGAAGTTCATTGCTTCCCCCTTTATCGTTAAAGCGCGGCTTCGCCGGTCTCGCCGGTGCGGATGCGCACGGCCTGACCGACGTCGAGCACGAAAATCTTGCCGTCGCCGATCGACCCGGTTCCGGCGCTCTGCTGCAGCGTTTCGACGACCCGCGGTGCGAGCGCGTCGTCGCAGACGAGCTCGATCTTCACCTTCGGCACCATGTTGGTGGCATATTCCGCGCCGCGGTAGATTTCGGTTTGGCCCTTCTGACGACCGAAGCCCTTGACTTCGGTCACGGTCATTCCGGCGATGCCCAGCCCGGTGAGAGCTTCGCGCACCTCGTCGAGCTTGAACGGTTTGATGATAGCCAGGATCAGCTTCATGACGCCCCCTTTTGTTTCTTGGCAGATGCTGCACTGCAACAGCCGTGCCAGATTGCGCGGGGCCGCGATAAGTTAACATTTTGTGACGAATTGGACCCCGCACGCGACCGATTGAGTCAGCGATATGGGCAGGCGAGGCAGTGTTGTGCCCAAATTTTAGGCAGGCCGCTCCCCCTCCCGCTTGCGGGAGGGGTTAGGGGTGGGCGCGAGCGTAGCGAGCAATCGACGGCACAACTGCCCACCCCGCTGCGACTAACGAGCAAGCTCGTAAGTCTCGCTGCCCCTCCCGCCTGCGGGAGGGGAGACCTAGGCCCGCTCGAACCGCGCCCAGATCGGCAGATGGTCCGATGCGCGCGCCGCGAGCGCGCTGCGATGCACCCCGGCGTCGACCGGCTGCAGGTCGGGCGAGGCGAAGATGCGGTCGAGCTTGGCGACCGGGCGGCGGCTGTGGAAACTGTGGCCGGTGTCGACCAGCCGGTGGCGCTCGCCGAAATCATGGAGGCAGCCGCCCTGGTTGCGCCACTCGTTGCAGTCGCCCATCAGGATCGTCGGCAATTCCTCGCCTTCCGAAACATGGTGGAGGATCGCGCGCGCCTGTTGCCGGCGCCGCAGCCCCGAAATGTCGAGATGCATGCCGACCACGCGCAAGCGTGTGTCGCCGATGCGCAGCGTCGCCGCGACCGCGCCGCGCGGTTCGAGCGTCGGCAGGTGCAGCGCGTGGCTTTCCTCGACCGCGACGCCCTTGCGGACGAGCAGCGCATTGCCGTGCCAGCCGATCGCATAGGGGCGGCCGCCGAGCAGGTCGACCGGCACATAATCGCTATGCTCCTCGAACATGTGCGGCGGGATCGCGCTGGCGCGGGTCCCGAAACGGCGGTCGGCCTCCTGCAGCGCGACGACATCGGCGTCGAGTTCGCGCAGCACCGAGAGCACCCGCCCGGGGTCGCGGCGCCGGTCGAGCCCGATGCCCTTGCGCATATTATAGCTGGCGACCTTGATCATCTCGGGCTTTTTCACAGGATTAGGGACGTTCGACGCGGGCTTAGGTTGCGTTCAGACGGTGCCGAACTCGGCCATCAGCGCCTGTGCCTCGGTGAGATCCTCGTCGAGCACCATCACGCGCACCGGGATGAGCAACCCGACGCTTTCGGCGATGTTCATGCCGGCGTCGAAGCACACGGCATGCACGCCCGCGCTCTCGAGCCGGCCGCGCAGCAGCTCGGCCTCGACCCCGTTCGGCAGCCGTATGAGCTCGACGAGCGGCATCAGGCGGGATCGCCGGCGATGAAGCGGTCGGTCGGGCGTGCGGGCAGGCCGTCGATGCTCTTCGTCCGCCCCTTGGTTTTCTCGACCCACGCCACCGGGTCGGCCTGGCGGTGATATTTCTGCAGCGTGTCGCGCTCGTGGCTGAGTTCCATCATCGGCACGCCCCAGCCGCAGCTCGTCTGGACGCTGTCGACGTCGATCACGAAAATCTGGCGGGTGCCGGGGATCAGCTTGAAATGCGCGGCGATCGCGTCCCAGTCGGCGTCCTGCGGCAACACCGCGCGGCCGCGGCCATAGATGCGCAGGATCAGCGCGCTGCGGTCGAAGGCGCAGAACATGATCGTGATCCGCCCGTCGGCGGCCAGATGCGCGTGCGTTTCGTTGCCCGAACCGCCGAGGTCGAGATAGGCGACGCGGTTTTCGGACAGCACGCGAAAGCTGTCGGCATAGCCCTTGGGCGACAGGTTGATCCGCGCCCCCTCGGCGGCGGTGGCGGTGAAATAGACCGGCTGCCTTTCGATGAAGGCGATATGCTTGTCGGTCAGGGTATCGGTGAAATCGGCCATGGTCGGGGCTCCGCGAGAATGTGGCGCACCCCTATCACCATTGGCTGCCTTCCTCCACCGCCGCTTCCTCGCCGGGTCGCGTCGCCCGGCCGAGCACCGCGTTGCGGTGCGGGAAGCGGCCGAAGCGATCGATCACGTCAAAATGCTTCTGCGCATAATCGTGGAACTGCGGATCGGCGAGCTGGCCGAACAGCCGCAGCGATTCGCGCTGGTCGGCGATATCCTCGCTATGCTGATAGGGGAGATAGGCGAATTGCCGCCGCTCGTCGGGCCAGCCCCGGTCCCAGCCCTTCGCAACGATGCCGCGCGCGATCGCGCGGGCGAGGTCGTCGGTCGCGAAAGCCTCGGCGCTGCCGCGATGGATGTTGCGCGGCACCTGGTCGAACAGGATCGCCGCAGCGAGCGCGGTGTCGGGATCGGTCAGGAAATGTTCGGCGGGCAGCGAACGCAGCGCCGCCAGCCAGTCGCCCGCGAGCGACCGGATGGCGGCGTCGAAAGCATCGCCGCCGCCATACCAGTCGTCCATGCCATGGCCGTCGAACCAGAAGGCGAGCAGCTGCGCCGCCCAGTCGGCGGGCGGTGCGACGGCTTCGCGGTTGTCGTCGGTCATCATGGCTTATTTCGCGGCGCTATCGACCTTGCGATAGGGCACGAACTCGCCGAGCGAGACGAAACCGCTGTACATATGGCTGGTGCGGTCGACGAGCTGGACCGCATCGATGCTGCACAGCTGGCTGCCGATCGTCTTGGTGACGAGGATATCGTCGTCGTCGAGCGATGCGGCGCCGCCCTTCGGCCGGTTGACCCACATCGTGCTGCCGACACGATAGACGATCGCGGTGCCGTCGATGATCGTCGAGCTGCGTGCGGTCGACAGCGGGATGCAATTCTGCGGTTCGCCGGCGACGCGGTCGCCGAGCAATTTGGCGAGCTGCTCCTCGCCGCTCAGCTTGTCCTTCGCCGATGCGGCGGCGGGCATGGCGGCGATCGCCGCGGCGGCAATGATGGTGGCAATTAACGGACGCATGGTTCGACTCCTGTCATTCAACACACACCCTCTGCCGCCAATATAGGGCGCCTCGTCTGAACGACAACTGACCGGCGCCTGTTCTCCCCTCCCGCAGGCGGGAGGGGTCGGGGGTGGGCAGCAACGTTGCAAGTGCCCACCCCGCTGCGACTAACGAGCAAGCTCGTAAGTCTCGCTGCCCCTCCCGCTTGCGGGAGGGGAGCATCGCGCCACCTGTGCCCTCAGC
Organism: Sphingopyxis sp. KK2; assembly: GCF_001990265.1. GTDB lineage: Bacteria > Pseudomonadota > Alphaproteobacteria > Sphingomonadales > Sphingomonadaceae > Sphingopyxis. The sequence continues at coordinate 15,794 of NZ_LYVN01000003.1, read as the reverse complement.
AGGCGCCGTCGGGCAGCGGGATGCCGAGCGGGCCCTTGCACTTCTTCTTCTTGGCGGGCGCCGCGGGCGCGGCCTCGCCGCCGCTCGACCCGCCGCCGCTCATCCCGCCGAAATCGGCGCCGACCATCAGCATGGTGTAGGAGCGGAAGCGCACCTTCGCGGTCCAGTCGATATTCCACACCCCCGTGGCGGGCTTGGGCGGATAGGAGAAATTGGCCTCGGGGCCGAAGGCGTTGAGGTTGCCCATCATGAACTCGCCCGACGCCTTCTTGACCTCGGCAGGGATCTGGCACGTCGTCTGCGACGGCGGCATCACGATCTTCTTGGTGATCAAATTCGCGACCACCGACGGCGGCAGCCAGTCCCACAGCCCGCCGCCGAATTCCTTCGTCGCGCTGCTCGTCCACCAAACGATGTCGCCGACGTCGTTCTTGCCGTTTCCATTGCCCATGCCGCCGATTGTCCACGCGGCATAGCCCGTCGCATTGGTCACCGGGTTCCAGCGGATCGTCACCGATCCGTCGGCCTGGTCGGCGGTCGAGGCCTGGAGCGCGGGCATATAATCCTGCGCGAGGGTGAAGTTGATGTCGCCGCCGAAATTGCTCGCGACGCGGTGCGCGCCGAGCAGGCTGCTGTCCTTGGACGGCATCTTGGTGGACTTGCTGTTCGGCCATTCGACATAGGATTTGCTGTTTTCGGGCGACACCTCGCGCACGATCGGCACCGCGGTCGAGAAGAGGTTCGGCGGAATCTGCCCTGCGGCAACCTTGGCGAAGTCGATGATCACCGGCTGTCCCGGCCCCGCCTTGGCGCCGCAGCCCCAATAGAGCAGAAGCCGGCCCTTCGGCCGTTCGAACTCGGTCGGATAATCGCCTTCCTTGCGCTCGCGCCCGATCAGCGGCACCGATTTGCCGAGCTTGGCCTGCGGCAGGAAGAAATGGTCGCCCTTGGGCGGCGGCGCGGTCGGCAGGTCGTTCGACCCGAGGCGCAGCATCAACTGGCGCGCCAGCGCATTGTCGGGGCCGCCGCCGAACATCATGCTCATCGCGCCGCCCATGCCGCCCTTGCCGCCCATTGCGGCAAAGCCCGACATCGTCGCGGCGTCCATTTCATAGCGTTCCTTGGGACCCGTGGTCTTCTGCTGCGCCGCGACCGGCGCGCTCAGCATCGCGGCGATCACTGCCGCCGACGCAAATCGATAGATCTTGTGCATAATTCCTCCCTGCGACCGGAGGCCGAGCCCCCGGGGAAAATCCTATGCGACCCGATTCTGCTTTTGTTTGAACCGGCTATAGGCGCGGCGAGGGCGCACGCCAAGTGAGCGGGGTCACAGCCGCGTCACGGCGCCGGATCGGTCGTCCCGACATAGACGAGCGGCGCCCAGAAGGCGGGCGCCGACGCCTCGGGGTCGCGGCGCAGCGCGAGCACCGCGTTATGAAAGGCGCTGCTGCTCGCGCCGGGTTTTTGCTCGATCGCGGCGAACAGCCGGGTGACGATCGCCGCCCCCGATGCATCGTCGAGCGGCCAGTGCGACACCAGCAACGCCCCCGCCCCGGCATAAAAGAAGGACTGCGCCAGTCCCGACAGCCCCTCGGCATCGCCGCCCTTCGCCGAACTCGCGGTGTTGCACGCCGACAGGATGACGATGTCGGCGGCGAGCTTGAGCTGTGCCGCCTCCGACGCGGTGAGCAGCCCGTCGTCGAGCTCGGACTGCGCGCCCTCGGCGGGCGGGGTGAAGACCAGCCCCGGCTCGCCGTCGAGCCCGGTCTCGCTCGCGAGCAGTCCGTGGGTCGAGAAGAGGACATAGCGCGCCTTTTTGAGATTCGGGCTCGTCTTGATCACCGCCTCGGTCGCCGCGGGGCCGGTCAGCGCGGTCGCGGTGTCGCCGGGGAACAGCGCGCGCACCCCGTCGATCTCGCGCTGCGCGCCGGGCAGGTACGACATTTCGAGGATGCGCGCCGGGCTCGCGACGCCGCGATCGAAAATTTCCGAATATTCGACGACGCCGCGGTCGGCGCCGGGGAAGCCCTTGAGCGCGGGCGCCCCGGCGGCGAACAGCGTCGGTGCCGACGCGTCGCGCGCGCGCGCGGGGCCGTCGCCGCACGCGGCGGGGCGCTCGGCCTGGGCATGAAGCAGGCAGCGGATCGAAAAGAGGCTCGAGACCGAGGGCAGGGTGGTCACTTCATAACGGTCGATCAGGAACGCCGGCTCGCCCTCGGGCGGCACCGGTGCGGTGACGAGCAGCGTGAGCGGCAGCCCGCTCAGCGGCCCCGGGGTTACCGTCATCAGCCGCGTCGCGCCGCCGAGCGCGGGCTCGATCGGCGCGATCAGCTCGCGGTAGAGCCGGTACGCCAGCGCCTCGTCGAAATTGTCGACCGACCCGACCCAGCGTTCCTTGATGTCGCGCTTCAATTGCGCGCGCAGCGTGTCGACGTCGCGCGCGAGCGCGTCGCGGGTGAGCGCCGAACGATGCCAGGTGAAGCCGCGCTGCGTCAGCGCGAAGACCGAGGTGCCGCGCGCGTCGGGCAGGAAAAAGAGCAGCGCCTCGCCCTTGCCGAGCAGCGCCTGCACGCGGTCGGCGGCGAGCGGGCGCGGCTTGACCAGCCCGTCATAGGCAGGGTCGATCGCGGCGATTTCTTCGGTCGACATGTCGCCCATCACGGCATCGACGTCGCGCAGATAGAATTTTCGCAGCAACTCCTGATCGTCGCCGCCAGGCACCGACAGCCATTGCGCGATGTCCCGATTGAGCGCGGCGACGCTGTCGCGCACCTCCTGCCGGAACCGCTCCTTTTCGGCGACCGGTCCGCTGCTGCGCGACGTCTGTGCGGCCACCTTGGCCAGTGTCGCCGCGGTCTCGCCGATCGACGACCATTGCGCCGCGGCAAAGGCGTCGGCGCGCGCGGTGGAACTTGCGGTGTCCGGGGACAGGGCCCCGAGAAAGCCCTCGAAGGCGGGACGATATCGGCGGACGGCCAGGACAAGTCCTTCGGTGGTCTGCGTCGCCTCGACGCGCGCGGTGGCGCCCGCGACGGCCTGGCGATAGTCGGCGGCGGCGGTCTCTCCCGCGGCGGGATCGCGCGCCAGAATCGCCGCCCCGCGCGCGACATGTGCGTCAATACGGCGGTCGTCGGTCAGGTCCCATGTCCGGGCGACGGCCGGAATCGCCTCGTCGAGGATCGCCGCGCCCTCCTCGACGCGCCCCTCGGCGACAAGCGCCGCGCCGATCCGGCTGCGGAATTCGAGCGCCGAGCTGCCGCTGCCGCCGCGCAGCAGATCGGGCTCAGCGTCGAGGCGCGCGATGGCCTTTGCCGGTTGTCCAGTGCGGGCAAGGAAGGCGATATAGTCGCGCGAGAGCCGCCCGCGCACGGCGTCCCATTGGTCTGGATCCCAAAATTCGCCATTGCGTTCGAGTTCGAATTCATAACCGACATCGGCGCTGATGAAACTGGCCGGCTGATCAGATGCGATCGGCGCGTCGGGGACGAGTCCCGCCACCGCGAGATAGTCGGGCAGCGCCGGCTTGGCGTCGGGCGAGCCGATCAGCGTCAGGGTCGAAAGCAGGCCGTCGGCCGAGGCAAGGAAACCGCGCGCCTCGTCGGTGCGGCCCTGCACGGCCAGGTTGCGCGTGAGCCGCAGCAGCGCATTGCGGAGCGGTGCATCGGAAAGCCGGGTGGTGCCCGTAAAATCCATGGCGCGGACGATGTTGTAGCGCAGCCCGTCGCGCAGATGCTGCTCGCCCTCGACCGGACGGCCATAGATCGTCAGCATCTCGCCCAGATTGCCGTAGGCCGAGGCGAAGATCGGACCGTCGAAACCCTCGAGCTTGCCCACCTCGTCGTGGAGCCGGCGCGCGGTGCGCAGCGCGAGTCCTTCGCCGCGCTCGTCGCGGTCGAAATCGCCATGATCTTCGGCCCAGGCGGTGAGCGCGTCGCTCTCGGCCGCAAGCAGCCCGATGCACGCCGCAAAGCCGTTCGCCGCCATGCACGCTTCATGCTCGCGCCGCGCGAGCGTCATCGCCTGGTCGAAACGCTCGGCGGCCAGCGCCTCGGCGAGCGCGGGGCTCGGCGGCAACGGCGCGACCGCCAGCTCGGCGCGCGCAGCGCCGGGAAGGGCGAACAGCAGCGCGAGCGCCAAGAGGCTATATCGAAACGAAAATCCCACCCGCGTCCCCTTGTCCGCGCGACCCGGGCTCTGGTTATCGCACCATGGCCGCGCGGCAAGCCGGAATTTACTTGGTGGGCGCGGGGCGCGGGATCAGGCGGTCCCGCCCACCGTCAGCCCGCTCACCAGCAGGGTAGGCTGGCCGACCCCGGCGGGGACGCTCTGGCCGCCCTTGCCGCATACGCCGATGCCCTCGTCGAGCGCCATGTCGTTGCCGATGCCGGTGACCTTGGTGAGCACGCTCGGCCCGTCGCCGATCAGCGTCGCGCCCTTGATCGGGGCGCCGAGCTTGCCATTCTCGATCTTATACGCCTCGGTGCAGCTGAACACGAACTTGCCCGACACGATGTCGACCTGTCCGCCGCCCATGCTCTTGGCAAAGATGCCGTTCTTGACGCGGCTCAGCAGCTCGGCGGGATCGTCGTTGCCGCCCTTCATGAAGGTGTTGGTCATGCGCGGCATCGGCGCATGGGCAAAGCTTTCGCGGCGCCCGTTGCCGGTCGGCGCCATGCCCATCAGCCGCGCGTTGAGCCGGTCCTGCATATAGCCCTTCAAAATGCCGTCCTCGATCAGCACCGTCTCGCTCGTCGGGGTGCCCTCGTCGTCGATGCTCAGCGATCCGCGGCGTTCGGCGATGCTGCCGTCGTCGACCACGGTGACGCCCGGGGCGGCGACGCGCTCGCCGATGCGGCCCGAAAAGGCGCTGGTGCCCTTGCGGTTGAAATCGCCCTCGAGCCCGTGGCCGATCGCTTCATGGAGCAGGACGCCGGGCCAGCCGGGGCCGAGCAGCACGGTCATCTCGCCCGCGGGGGCGTCGACCGCCTCGAGGTTGACGAGCGCCTGCGCCAGCGCCTCGTCGATCGCGCGGTTCCATTGCGCTTCCTCGAACAGATGGTCGTACATGTACCGGCCGCCGAGGCCGAAATAGCCGCTCTCGCGGCGCCCGTTTTCCTCGACGACGATGCTGACGTTGAGGCGGACGAGCGGGCGGATATCGGTCGCGAGGAAGCCGTCGGCGCGGACGATCTCGACCACCGACCAGCTCCCCGCGAGCGCGACCGACACCTGTGCGATGCGCGGATCGCGCGCGCGCGCGGCGGCGTCGATCTGCTGGCACAGCGCGACCTTCTTGGCGAAGGGGATGAGGTCGAGCGGATTGGCCTCGCCGTAGAGATGGCGGTTGGTGCGCGCCGGGGCGGCGGCGTGCGGCTGGTTCGCGGGGTCGAGCAGCGCCAGCGTCTCGGCGGCGCGGCGGATCGCGGGGGCGCTGATGTCGCTCGCATGCGCAAAGCCCGTCATCTCGCCCGACACCGCGCGCAGGCCGAAGCCCGCGTCGGTCGAGTAATCCGCCGTCTTCAGGCGCCCGTCGTCGAAGCCGAAGCTCTCGGTCGCGCGATATTGCAGGTAAAGTTCGCCGTCATCGGCCTTGGCGAGCGCCTCGCGCGCAAGCTTCTGCGCGAGATCGGGGTCGAGCGCATCGGCGCGATAGAGGAAGCGGCGGGGATCGGTGGGACTGGTCATGCCGCCGATATAGGCGCGCGGGCGAGCCCGCGCAAACCGCCGTCAGAGATAATTGACCGTCAGCGTGAAGGTGCCGCTGTAATCGCCCTCGGGCTGGTTCGCGGGGACGGTCAGCGTGCCGCCGATATAATAGGTCTGGACCCCGCTCGGCAGCAAGGTCGAGCCGAGCAGCGCGATGCCGCCGCCGCTGGTGCTCGCGGCGCGGACGAGCGTCGCGGTCATCGGCGTCGCGCCGCCGCCGGCGCGGGTCAGCGTTACGGACGTGCTGCCCGACACGGTGATCAGCAGGATGCCGCCGGTGCCCTGGAACTGCGCGCGCTGCGCGTCGTTGCCGACCGTGGTCGCGCCGCCGCTACTGGTGCGCGCGCCGGTGACGGCGTTGACGCTGACGGTGCCGCCGGTCGTGCCGCTGACGATCGTCCCGAAATCGAGGTCGTCGGTCTTGACGAGACTGTTCGGGCGGACGACCGTCGCGGTCGTCGTGCCGGGCATGTCGGCGGCATGCGCGGGTGCCGTCAGCGCGGTCAGCGCGGCGGCGATGGTCAGGATGCGCGCGGCGCCCCGACGATGGCTGGTCCCTTGAATCCCCACGATTCTGCTCCTGTCTGGCACAGACTATGCCAGCGGGATGTGAATCGATGATGCGTCGGCTTGGTAAAGGCGGCGTTTACGTCTTGGGCGATCCCGCCGACGTTTAACCTTTATCGGCGATCCCGCCGAGGCCTAACCCTTGTCGGCGATCCCGCCGATCAGCACGAAGCGCCGGTCGCAATAGCCGCAGTCGGCATAGCCCTCGTCGGTGTCGATTTCGAGCCAGACGCGCGGGTGGCCGAGCGCGGCGTTGGCGAGGCCGTCGCCGGTGCCGTCGCAGGCGATGCGGGTCTTGGGCGTGCGGATGGTTTCGGGCGCGTGCTGGGTCATCGAAGGCGCCCATAGCAAGCGCATCGGCGGCGGGCAATCGGGACGATATTTTCCTCCCTGTCGCGAAGCGAGTGGTGGAGGGGCCAGCGACGTCGCGTCCGTGCCCCTCCGTCAGCGGCTGCGCCGCTGCCACCTCCCCATGGCTGCGCCACAGGGAGGATCATGATGTCGCCATGACGGCACCGGCGAGCGCGTCTCCCCCGAAATGCGCAAGTGGTCCCCGGTGCCGTCGTCCCCACCCAAGGGCGTCTCACAAATAGTTGAGCGTGATCGTGAAGGTGCCGCTGTAGTCGCCGGGCGCCTGGTTGGCATTGACGTCGAGCGTCGCGCCGACCGGGAAATTATAATTGCCCAATGCGTTGGCGATGCGGAAACGCGTCGGGGTGGTCGACAATATCGCGGTCGGCGTGCTGCCGATCTCGAAATTGCGCACCCGCATCTGCGTGCCCGGCCCGGTGATCCAGATCTGGTTCGCGCCGAGCGAGATATTGACCTCGCGGTTGTACGTCCCCAGTCCCGCGAAGCGCGCGGGTTCGCCGTCGCCGCCGGCCAGCGTCACCCCGCCGGTGCGCGTGCGCGATCCGTCGGGATAAAGGCGCACGGTGCCTGCGGTCGTCGACGCGATGATGTCGCCGAAGTCGAGGTCGTTAACCTTGAAGAAGGAAAGCGGCCGCAGCACGATGGCTTCGGCTTCGCCCTGCGTGCTGTTTTGCGCGTGCGCCGACGGGGCGGCGAACGGCGCAAAAGCGAGCGCAATGGCAGCGAGGCCGCGCCGGGAAAGCGGCGGGCATAATGTGTGTCTGGTCCTCACATCACCCCCCATAAGGCCAAGGTGACAAAATATGCTTACCCGCCATGGTAAAGAAATCCTTGCCGAAGCGCGGGCTTTCGCACGCGCCTGCGCGCGGCTATGGAGGCGGCCATGAGTGAAGCCGCCATCCGCATCGACGCCGTCTCGAAACTTTATGCCGGCGGCAAGCAGGCGCTCGACAATGTCAGTTTCGATGTGCCGCGCGGCCAGATCTTCGGGCTGCTCGGGCCGAACGGCGCGGGCAAGTCGACGCTGATCAACATCCTCGCGGGGCTGGTCAACAAGACGAGCGGGTCGGCGAGCATCTGGGGCTTCGACATCGACGCCGATCCGCGCAACGCCAAATATTCGATCGGCATCGTGCCGCAGGAAATCGTCTTCGATCCCTTTTTCACGCCGTTCGAAACGCTCGAGAACCAGGCGGGGCTGTATGGCGTGCCCAAGGGCAAGCGCATTTCGGACGACCTGCTCGCCGCGGTGCATTTGAGCGACAAGCGCGACGCCTATGCGCGCACGTTGTCGGGGGGGATGAAGCGCCGCCTGCTCGTCGCCAAGGCGATGGTGCATTCGCCGCCGATCATCGTGCTCGACGAGCCGACCGCCGGGGTCGATATCGAACTGCGGCAACAGCTTTGGGACTATGTGCAGCGCCTCAACGACCGCGGCGTCACCGTGGTGCTCACGACGCATTATCTCGAGGAGGCCGAGCAGCTCTGCGACCGCATCGCGATCATCAACCATGGCAAGCTCATCGCGAACAAGCCGACGCGCGAGCTGGTCGACATGGCGCGCGAGAAGATCGTGGTGGTGACACTCGACGCCGACGTCACCGAGCTGCCGTCGCACGCCGCCTTCGACAAGGTCGAGCGCGAGGGCGAGCGGGGCCTCGCGATCCACTACAACAAGGATCGCGTCAACGCGGGCGAAGTGCTCGCCGCGGTCAACGCGATGGGCCATGGCATCGTCGACGTCTCGACCCGCGAAGCCGACCTCGAGGATGTGTTCCTCAACCTGACGCGCGCGGCGAATGGGTGAAGCCTCGTTCCCGTTCGTGTCGAGCGAAGTCGAGACACCCTTCAGGAAAGTGCGTAGCCGAGGGGCATCTCGACTTCGCTCGATGCGAACGGAATTTTGATGTCAGATAAAGAGACCCACGACGTCATCATCGTCGGCTCGGGCGCCGCCGGGCTCACCGCCGCGATCGCGCTCGCCGATCATTGCCGCGTGCTCGTGCTCGCGAAGGGCGAGCTCACCGGCGGGTCGACCGCCTGGGCGCAGGGCGGGATCGCCGCCGTGCTCGATGCCGGCGATACGTTCGAAAATCATATCGAGGACACGATGGTCGCGGGCGCGGGGCTCAACCGGCGCGAGACGGTCGAGTTCGTCGTCGAAAACGCCCCCAATGCGATCGAGCGGCTCGTCGAGATGGGGGTGCCGTTCAACAAGGACAGCGATGCGCTCCACCTGACGCGCGAGGGCGGGCATTCGCACCGCCGCATCGTCCATGTCGACGACGCGACCGGCTGGGCGGTGCAGGCGGCGCTCCTGAAGACCGCCGAAGCGCATCCGAACATCACTTTGCTGCCTGGGCAGGCTTGCATCGACCTGATCACCGGCCGGCACGAGGAGCGCTATTCGGGCTCGGGCCGCGTCTGGGGCGTCTATGCGCTCGACGAAAAGAGCGGCAAGGTCCGCGCGCATGTCGGCCGCGCGACGATCCTCGCGAGCGGCGGCGCGGGGCGCGTGTACCAGTTCTCGACGGCCCCGCGCGGCGCGACCGGCGACGGCATCGCGATGGCGTGGCGTGCGGGCGCACGCGTCTCGAACATGGAGATGATGCAGTTCCACCCGACCTGCCTCTACAATCTCGAGGTCAAGAATTTCCTGATCACCGAGGCGGTGCGCGGCGAGGGCGGCATCCTCAAGCACCCCGTCACCGGCCACCGCTATATGCCCGATTATGACGCGCGCGCCGAACTCGCGCCGCGCGACGTCGTGGCGCGCGCGAACGACGACCAGATCAAGCGCTACGGGCTCGACTATGTCCATCTCGACATCAGTCACCTCGACCCCGATTTCGTCGCGGGCCATTTTCCGAACATCTATGAAAAGCTGTTAACGCTCGGCATCGACATGACGAAGCAGCCGATCCCGGTCGTGCCCGCGCAGCATTATACCTGCGGCGGCATCTTGATCGACCTCGACGGCCGCACCGACCTCCCCGGGCTCTATGCGGCGGGCGAATGCACCGAGAGCGGGCTGCACGGGGCGAACCGCCTCGCGTCGAACAGCCTGCTCGAATGCTTCGTCTTCGGCGAGGCGGCGGCGAAGGACATCGTCGCGCGCTGGGACGCGCTCGATACGCCGCCGCCGATCCGCGCGTGGGATGAAAGCCGCGTCACCGATTCGGACGAAGAGGTGATCATCAAGCAGAACTGGACCGAAATCCGCCGCTTCATGTGGAACTATGTCGGCATCGTGCGCACGACCAAGCGCCTCGAACGCGCGCGGCACCGCATCGACATGATGACGCACGAGGTCGAGGATTATTACGGTCATTTCCGCGTCACCACCGACCTGATCGAGCTGCGCAACCTGCTGCAATGCGCCGAGCTGATCGTGAAGAGCGCGCTCCACCGCAAGGAAAGCCGCGGGCTGCACTACACGCTCGACTATCCCGCGATGCTGCCCGAGGCGCACGACACGGTGCTGGTGCCGTAAGAACACGGCGCGCCGCAGACCTCCCGTCCGCGACGCGCCGGCTGTGCCGGGCGATCAGATCGTCGCGACGATCGCGGCGACGATCAGGCCCCACGCCAGGATCAGCACCGGCAGCATCAGCATTTGCGTTATTGCGCCCGCGCCGCTCAGGCGGCCGGTCAGCGTTTCTATCCCGTCTGACACGAAGCGGCTCCACGTCAGCGGCCGCGCCACATGGTCGGGCGTCATCCGCACCCACATCGCGGGGGTGCCAAAGGCCATGACGATGGTGATGGAGAAAATCGCCATCGGGATCGCGAGTCCCTTGTCGGCAAAGGTCGCGGCCATCACGCCGAGGAAAGCGAAATAAAGTGCGACCGTCGTCGCGAACAGGCCGGTCGGCAGGTCGAAGCTGCGGACGACATGCACGCTGTGGTCGGCGGCGGGCGGTGCTTTCAGGATGGCGGCGAGCGGCGCGGGCGCGGCAACGCGTTCGAAGGCGGCGGCGGGGATAGGCTTGCTCATGGCAGGGCTCCTTTTCGATGGAGTCCTGATGCGCCGATTCGCCGCGGCGGGCTTTGACCGACGTCAAAACCCGCGAAAGATCAGCCGCCGATGTTGAGCAGCCGCCCGACGAAGATCAGCACGATCGCGCCGACGATCGAGGCGAAACAGCCGGCGCCATGGAATTCGCGTTGACCGCGCGAGGTGACGAGTCCCGCGAGCAGCGAGCCGCCGATCCCGAGCAGGATCGTCGCGATCCACCCCATCGCGACCGCTCCGGGATAAAAGAAGCGCGCGAGCGCCCCGATGATGAGGCCCGAGATGATGGCGCTGAGAATGTTGATCATGGGGTGGTCCTTCGGATGGGGTGGGGGAATCATAGGGCCGCGAGGCTGTTTGCAAAGTCGAGGTCGTCAAATCTCACGCAAAGGCGCGAAGGCACAAAGAAGGGCGCTAAGGACGGTGGTTGTTGACGATGCGCTTCACGCCCTCCTTGAACGTCTCCCCGCCGAAATTGATCAGAAGGCCGAGCGGCATGTCGAGCAGACGAAGATAGGTCAGGACTTGTTTGCCATAGAGCGGCGAAAGCCGCTCAACGGATTTCAATTCGACGAGCAATCGGCCTTCGATCAACAGATCGGCTCGAAACCCCTCGGCAAGTTCGACGCTCCCGTACCGAAGCGGGATAGGCACCTGGCGAAGGACATTCAGGCCTCGCCGCGCAAGCTGGTCGGCCATGATCGCCTCATAGGCCGACTCCAGCAATCCGGGACCCAACTCCTTGTGGAGATGGAAGCCGCAATCGACAGCTATGCTCGCCAGTTCCTCGACGTCCACCTTATCTCCTTCTTTGTGCCTTTGCGCCTTTGCGTGAGATAATTTTCCTACCCGAACCCCTCGTTCAAGAACCGTTCCGCCAGCGCCGCGTGCAGCGCCGCACCGCGTGCCATCACTTTCTCGTCGAGCACCATGCGGTTCGAATGCAGGCCGCAGCAGCTGCGCCAGTCGCTCCCTTCGTGGCTCGCGCCGAGCCAGAACATCGCGCCGGGCACCTTTTCGAGCACATAGGCGAAATCCTCGGCGCCCATCACCGGATGGTCCATCGTCAGCCACGCCGCCTCGCCGAACGTCTCTTCGACGACGCGCTGGCCGAAGGCGGCGGCGCGGCTGTCGCATACGGTGACGGGAAAGCCCTCGACGATCTCGACCTCGGCGGTGCATCCATGCGCCTCGGCGATCGCGGGGGCGAGGCGCTTCAGTTCGGCGGCGACCGCGGCGCGGCGGTGCGGCGACAGGGTGCGGATCGTGCCGAGCAGTTCGGCGGTTTCGGGGATGATATTGTTCGTCGTGCCCGCCGCGATCTTCGCGATCGTGATCACCGCGGGGTCGAACACCGACACGCGGCGCGTCACCATCGTCTGGATCGCGGTGACGATCGAACAGGCGACCGGGATCGGGTCGATCGCGTCATGCGGCATCGACGCGTGGCCGCCCGCGCCCTTGACGGTGATCGACAGCACGTCGGACGAGGCGAGCAACGGCCCGGCGCGCCCCGCGAACACGCCGTGCGGCGCGTTGGGCATGATGTGGAGCGCAAAGGCCGCGTCGGGCAGCGGGTCGATCAGCCCGTCGCCCAGCATGAAGCGCGCGCCATGATGGCCTTCCTCGCCGGGCTGGAACATGAACTGGACGGTGCCGGGCAGGCGATCGCGTGCCGCGCAGAGCAGCTTCGCCGCGCCGACGAGCATCGCAACATGCGTGTCATGGCCGCAGGCGTGCATCGCACCGCTGGTCTCGGAGGTGAAGTCGAGCCCCGTGTCCTCGACGAGCGGCAACGCATCCATGTCGCCGCGCAGAAGCACGGTGCGCCCGTTGGCGGGGCCGCGCAGCGTCGCGACGAGCCCCGTCGTCGACGGTCCCTCGCGAAATTCGAGCGGCAGCCCCGCGAGCGCGTCCTTGATCTTCGCGAGCGTCTTGGGGTTCTGCAGGCCGAGCTCGGGTTCGCGGTGGATCGCGCGGCGCAGGTCGACGAGGTCGGGAAGGATATTGTCGGCCTCAGCGGGCCAGCTGTGCGTGAGATTTTCCATGCCGCGAATGTGCCGCCAAGCCGGCTTCGTGTCGACCCTCGGCATCGCGCCTTATGTCGGTCAGCACCCGCCCGACATTCTGCCCGATCGCCCAGCGCGCGATCGGTTCCCAATAGAGGCCGGGGTCGATGCGCAGCACATGCCCCGCGCGCACGGTCAGCCGCGTGCGTCCGCCGGGCAGCGGCGCCAGGTCGAAGCGCGTCTCGCCGGTGTCGAAATATCCGATGAGGTGCGGGGTGTGGAGTTTGCGGTACGGGCTCATCTCCTCCATCGCGGGCGGCTGGCGCACGACGCGAAACGCCAGCGCGCGGCCGGGCTGCCAAATCGTGATCCGTTCGTCGGCGGTGCCGGTCGAAAAACGGCCGATCCGCCGCGCGCCTTCGCCGGTGCCGACGATGCGGCTCGCGATCGGATAGGCGAGGCCCGCGAGGCCGACGAGTCCCGGGGCTTCGGCCACCGGGCGGTCGGCGGTCAGGCTGGCCCACACCGCCTCGGGCGGCGCGGCGATGGTGACGGCGGCGTGCGTGTCGATCGGCACTTCGGGCGGCATCGCGGCGTCAACGAGGAAGATCAGCGGCAGTGCGGCGAGGCCGTAGAAGGGCTGGCGCGGATCGACGAGCCGCTTCGCCGCCGCGCGCCCGATTGTGCCGCCCGCGAGCGCGAGGATCGCGGCGAGCGGCAGGATCAGGATCACGCACATCAGCCCCTCGAGCGCGAGCATCAGCAGCGCGAGCGTGCCGAGCATGCCCGCCGCGGCGACCGCGCCGAAGGTTTCGGCCATGCTCCGCACATGGCCGCGGTTGACGAGGAAGCCGGTGATCAGCCCGACGAGAAACGGCGTGGCGACGAACAGTCCCCAGCCATAGGCGCCCATCGTCAGCGCCGACACCGCGACCGCGACGACGACCAGCGCGGTCCCGGCGAAGATGCCGATCGCGAGCTGGTACGGTGGCGCCGGGTCGCCGACGCGCCGGAGCTCGGCTTCGCTGCGGCGCGGCCACAGCAGCGCGAGCGCAATGACCGCGAGGATCTGCAGCGTCGGCACCATCGCCGCGAGCGCGAGCCCGCCGCCGCGCCCGAGCCGCTCGGCGCGCCGCAGCGAGAGCATCGCGAGCGCGCCCGAGATGCCGAGGCAATAGGCAAAGCCGAAGATCGCGACCAGCGGCGAGACATCGGGCAGTATCGCAAGCTGGCGGATCGGGAAGAGCCAGAAGGCGTCGTCGAGGCCGAGCGGCATGCCGAGCGCAAGAAAGGCGAGGAAGACCATCGCATGCTGCGACAGGATCAGCGCCGTGGCGATCACGAGATAGAAGAGCGCTGCGGGCAGCTGGGTGCGCAGATGGTGGAGCAGCCCCTTCATCGCGCTGCCCCCGCGACGTCGGAGGGCAGCGCCGCCGCGGGCGCGACGCGGCTCAGCCCGCGCCGCGCGCCGAGCGTTTCGGGGGTCTGCACGTCCCACAGCAGCCCGAACCGTTCGCCGAGCCGGATCAGCGCATAGCCCCAGTCGCTCTGCCCCGGGTGCAGCCCGATGCGCGCCGAGCCCGGATAGGCATGATGATTATTGTGCCACGCCTCGCCCATCGTCGGGATCGCCGCCCAGGGCACGTCATAGGCCTGCACGCCATGCGCATCGACGGTCCAGTGCTGCGGCCCGCGATTGTGCGCGAGATGGCCGACGAGCCAATGGCCGTGATTGGCGACCGCGACGCGCGCCGCGACGCCCCACACCACCCAGCCCCAGCCGCCGATCGCGAAGAAGAGCAAAGCGACGGGCAATTGCTGCCAGCGCCAGCTTCTCTCCAGCCATCGTATGAAGGGATCGCGGTCGAGCGGCGCGAAATCGAAGTGGGGCGGCCGGTCGAGGTCGAGCCGGCAATAAATCTGCCACCAGGCGTCGCGGACGATATGCGTGCCGTGGCGCAGGAAGGGGTGGCAATTCGCCTGCCTTTGCGCCCAGTCGCGGGTGTCGTGCGCGCGGACGATGCCATAGGGTCCCGCCATGCCGACGAACGCGCCGAACCAGATCAGCGTCCGCGCCAGCCAGCGCGGCGCAGCAAAGCTGCCGTGGATCATCATCCGGTGATAGCCGACGCTATGCCCGAGCAGCAGCGCGGCGCCGGTGGTAAGGAAGAACAGCGCGATCGCTCCCGGCGTGACGAAGAAGGGGCCGGCGGCGAGCGCGACCAGCGCCATGCCGCCGTTCCACAAGATGCTCGGTGCGTCGGCGCGGACGGTGCCGGCGACCGGATCGGGGCGATAGCCCGGACCATGGTCGTCGATCAGGAAATTCACCGCATGGGGATCATGATCGCCGCGCATCGTCCGACTCCTTGTCCGCAAAGAATATAAGTAATTTCTTAAATAAATTATTGCTTGTCAAGGCCGGGCGGCATGCCCATTTTGGGGCAATGGAACGGGTTTTTCAGGCCTTGGCATCGACGCCGCGACGGCGGATTCTCGCCTATCTCGCGCATGCGGAGCTCAGCGCGGGCGACATCGCCGCGCGTTTCGAGATGAGCAAGCCCGCGGTGTCGCAGCATCTGTCGGTGCTCGAAAACGCCGGGCTGATCGCCAGCGAAAAGCGCGGCCAGTTCGTCTTCTACCGCCTGATCCCCGATGCGCTGACCAATGTGCTCAACGGATATGTGCAGGAAGTCTGCCCGGTCTCGCGCCCGCTGAAGGCCGAATCGAAGGCGCTGGCGGAAAAGGCGAAGGCGGGGTCGCCCGATTGAGATGCGACCAATGATTGCCGCCCGGTTTCGGGCGTTAGCAGACATAATGATCCTCCCTGTGGCGAAGCCATGGGGAGGTGGCAGCGCGAAGCGCTGACGGAGGGGCAATACGCAGCGTTGCTGGCCCCACCACCATCCGCTTCGCGGACGGTCCCCCTCCCCATCGCTCCGCGACAGGGAGGATTTGGATATCCGCTAACGACCGATTGCGGACGCTTAAGGATCGAGCCTATTGCCCCTTCCGCTTGCGGGAGGGGCAGCGAGACTTGGGCACCCCGCGCCCTAGTCGCAGCGGGGAGGGTTTTGGCAACGCAACAGGCCCTCCCCCGACCCCTCCCGCAAGCGGGAGGGGAG
>NZ_LYVN01000002.1 GCF_001990265.1 Sphingopyxis sp. KK2 | reverse complement strand
TCTCGGCAGCGGGAACGAGCCGGACGCCCGCCACGCGGTCGACGATCAGGAACAGGTCGGCGGCGCGCGCCGAAGGAGCATAATCGCTGCCGCCATGGACCAGCGTGGCGACTTGCGCCCCGCTCGCCAGCGCCTCGGCGTCACCCTTTCCGCTCGCCGCCACTGCCGCGACCGCGAGCAGCTGCCCGATCAGCGGCCCCGCCGCCGCCGCCTCGCCCGCGACCTCGCAGACGAGCGCCGCGTCGAGCAGCCCCATGCCGCTATCGGGTGCGAGCATGCCGCCGAGGCCGAGTGCCATCAGCGCGTGCCAGCTTTCGCGGTCGAAATCGGCGTCGCCGTCGGCAAAGGCGTGGATGCGCTCGATCGGCCAACTATCCGCCAGCGTGCCGCGCACCGCGTCCTGGATCGCCTTCTGTTCCTCGGTCAGGTGGAAATGCACGTCAGCGCTCCCCGCTCATCGCAAGGTCGCGCGGCAGCCCGAGCCCGCGTTCGCCGATGATGTTGCGCTGGATGTTCGACGCGCCGCCCGCGATCGAATTGCCGAGGCTGCCCATGATCTGGTCGAGCCATTTCTCGGGCCCGCGCGGCCCGCGATTGCCGCGCCCGCCCGCGCCCGCGGGTTCGAGAAAAGCATGCTCGCCGATCAGTTCCTGTGCGAGCAACGCCATCTCGTGCCCGATTTCGGTGAGCAGCAATTTCATCATCAGCGCGACCGGCCCCGGGTCCTCGCCCGCCGCCGCGCAGCTGAAGAGGCGATAGCTCGAATAGCGGTGCGACAGCACCGATCCTTCGATCTGCGCCAGTCTGTCGCGGACGATCGGGTCATCGATCCGCCCGACCTCCTTTGCCAGCTCGACCAGCTTGGCGAACTGCTTGCCGAGGCCATCGGCGCCGCCGATGCTCGCGCGTTCGTGCTTCAGCGTCGTGCGGCTGACGTACCAGCCCTGCCCACGCTCGCCGACCTGCCAGCTCACCGGGGTTTCGGCGTTGTCGAAGAAGAATTCGCAGAAAGTGTGATCGCCCTCCTCGCCGGTCATCTGGCGGATCGGGCGGCGGGTTATGCCGGGCTGGTTCAGGTCGATGAGGAGGTAGGTGATGCCGTCATGCTTGGGCGCGTCGGGCTCGGTGCGCACGAGCATGAACATATGCGTCGACTGCATGCCCTGCGAGGTCCAGATCTTCTGGCCGTTGATGATCCACTTCGTGCCATCGGCAGAGAGTTCGCCCTTGGTCCGCACGCTCGCAAGGTCGCTGCCCGATCCGGGCTCGCTATATCCCTGCCCCCAGATATAATCGCCCTCGACGGTCTTGCGGATGAACAGCGCCTTCTGCTCCTCGGTCCCCTTCTCGATCAGCGTGGGCACGGTCATGTTCATGCCGTTGCCGCCGACCTCCATCGGCGCGCGCGCGCGGGCGAACTCCTCGCGGATCACCTGCGCCCTGATAACGTCGACTGGCTGCTCGGAGCCGCCATATTGCTTCGGGATCGCGCGATAGAGATAGCCCGCTTCGGTCGCCTGCCCGCGAAAGGCGCGAATGAAGGCCTTGAGGTCGGCGCCGCGCGTGTCGGCGGGCGGCGGCCAGTGCGACGACAGGAAGGCGCGCACCTCGGCGCGAAAGGCCTCGGCGGCCTCGCCATAGCTCAGGTCCATCTTCGCTCTCCCTGTATCGTCGGCGAATCTATGCTTGAGTTATATAACTACGTCAACCATGTTGTGCGCCGTGCGAAGCATGATAAGGGGCGCCGATGACCGACACGACCGATCCGCTCCCGCATTATTTCGTTCACACCGCAGAGGGTTTCGATCCCACCGGCCTGTCGCGCAACCCCTGGTTCGCCGATGCCGTCGCGGGCGGGCCGATTTCGGCGCTCTTCGGCCATGTCATCGAGCAGGCGGACCTCGAGCCGGGGTTCGGGATTTGCCGCGTGACGATCGATATCCTCGGCGTCGTACCCCGCGCGCTGCTGACCCCGCGCGTCGTGCCGGTACGGCAAGGGCGGCAGGCGCAGCTTCACCGGATCGAACTGTTCGCGGGCGAGAAGTTGGTGGCGCAGGCGCATGTGCTGCGCGCGCGCCACCTCGACACCCCGGCCTTCGACCCGCCCCAGCCGCATCCCGCGCCCGAAGACGTGCCCGAGGATAATTTCCTGATCGGCGCGAGCATGGCCGGCGCGATCAGGACGCGGCCGATCATGGGCCGGGTGCGCGAGCCGGGCCGCGGCGTGTCGTGGCTGTGCATGAACGGCGAAGTGGTCGCGGGCTTCACGGCGTCGCCCTTCGTCAAGGCGTGCCTCTTCGCCGATTTCGGCAATGGAGTCGGCAGCGCGACGCACGCGCATGAATGGAGCTACGCCAACCTCGACATCTCGATCCAGTTCTTCCGCATGCCGCGCGGCGAATGGTTCCTGCTCGACGCGCATACCGAGGGCGCGGGCAATGGCCATGCGGTCGCGCAGAGCCTGTTTGCCGATGCCGACGGCGTCTATGCCAAGGGAACGCAGACGGTGTTCGTCGGGCCGGGGCGGCCGCGATAGCCTATTCGCCCCGGAAAACCGGAGCCCGTTTCTCGGTCACCGCCGCCAGCCCCTCGCGATGATCCTGGCTGCCGAGCAGGAGCGCCTGATTGGGCAGGTTCGCCTGCCACTCGGCCTCCATGCTGCTTTCGAGCGCGCGCTGGATCGACTGCTTGACCGTCGCATAGCCAAGCGGCGCCGAGGCGGCGAGCTCGCGCGCCAGTTCCATCCCGCGCGTCGTCAGGTCGTCCTTCGCGACGACCTCGCTGACCAGCCCGATACTGAGCGCTTGATCGGCACGGACCTGCTTGCCGCGCAGGCACATTTCCATCGCGCGACCGAGACCGACGATGCGCGGGAGCAGGAAGGTCCCGCCGAGCGGCGGCATGATGCCGAGCTTGATCCAGCTTTCCTGAAACATCGCGCTGTCGGCGGCGATGCGGAAGTCGCAGGCGAGCGCAAGCTCGCAGCCAACGGTGACGGCCGCTCCCTGTACCAGCGCCAGCGTCGGTTTAGGGCAGCGATAGATGGCGCGCGCGGCGCCCTGGAAATTGGCGTAAACGGTGTCCTTGATCTCGCTCGCCGCCATGCCGGTCAGGCGTTGCAGGAAGGCGAAATCGGCACCGACCGAAAAATGCTTGCCCTCGGCGGCGAAGATGATCGCGCGGACGTCGCGGTCGGCCGACAACGCGGCAAAGGCGTCGCGGATTTCGCCGAGCATCTCGGGCGAGGAGGCGTTGCCGATATCGGCGCGCGCGACGACGACCGCTGCTATCCCGCCGTCGTGACGGTCGATGCGAATATGCGCGAAATCAGCCATCGGGATCTTCGGCCTTCTTCTTTTCGCGCCAGATCATCGCGGTCGCGCTGGTCGACAGCCCCATGTTGAGCGCCTCGGCATCGAGCGCGGCCTCGAACGCCCAATCCTCGGCATTGTTGAGGTTCGCCTTCATATAGCGATAGCCCATGCGTGGCCCGTCGGCGAGGCGGCGTGCAGCCTTCATCGTCTCGTCGCGTAACACATCGTCGTCGAACAGGCGGGTGTAGAGCCCCTTGGCGAACGCCTCCTCGCCCGACAATTTCTCGCCGAGCAGGAACAGTTCGCGCGCGACGCCGGTGCCGACGATCTTGGTCCAGAACCAGGTCGATCCGAAATCGCCCCCCGCGCCGATGCGGTCGAAGGCGGTAAGGAAACTCGCGCTTTTTGCAGCGAAGCGCAGGTCGCACGCACCCGCGATGCCGATCCCCGCCCCCGCCACGGGGCCGTTGACCATCGCGATCGTCGGCTTGGGCATTTCGTGGAGCAGGCGCGACGTTTCCATGAAGGTGCGCAGCCGCATATGGCCCTGTTCGGTGCGGCTGCCGACCTCGGCATTGGCGGGCACGACCGCCTTGTCAGCGCCGCCTTCCTTGAGGTCACCGCCGGCGCAAAAGCCCCGCCCGGCGCCGGTGACCACGACGCAGCCGACCGACGCGTCGCGCGCCGCATCGGCGCAGGCATCGGCGAGCGGCGCCATGATCGAACTGGTCAGCGCGTTCAATCGGTCGGGCCGGTTGAGCGTGATGGTGCGGACCCCCGCATCATCGTCGATCAGGATTTCACTCATAATTCCTCTCCGTCCTCTCCCTCGTCATTGCGACCCCTGCGAAAGCAGGGGGAAGCAATCCAGGGCGGTTTACGCCTGCTCTGGATTGCCGCGTCGCTTCGCTCCTCGCAATGACGATGTGGGTTGAGGCTATCCGATCCGCCAATGAGGATCAGCCGTCCGGTCAATCCCCGCCCAGCTCGCGGTGGCGCGCCAGCATGCGCACGGCCTTTTCCGCCAGTTCCTCGGGAACCGCCGGATAGAGCGGCTGCGGGCGATCCTTGCTCGGCAGCGCGATCGTCGCGGTCGCGCGCACCGTTTCTTCATCGCGCTGGTTGGTGAACTTCACCGCGACGTCGACCAGGCTCTGCCCGCCCTCCTGCCGCTTCGCGAGCACTTCACCCGTGACGCGCTGGACGTCGCCCATATAGTTGAACTTGCGGATCTCGTCGTGGATGTGGGTGATGACCGCGTCGTCGCCCGCCCAGTCGCTCAGATATTGCCACAGGTAATTTTCGCGCATGACTCCATAGTCATAGGCCATCGGATTGCCGATCGCCTGCGCCCACAGCGGGTCCCAGTGGAGCCGCTGCGCGACGTCGGGAATGCCATGCTCGTTCTTCACATAGAAGGCGGGGATGCGCTGGCGGTTCTTGTGCGCGAGGCGGTTAGCGGTCGGCGCATAGGGCACGAAGCCATAGCCGCCGGCGTGGAAGCAGATGACGTCGGTGACGGTCAGCGGCCCCTTGGCCTGCAGCCCGACCGAATCGCCCTTTTCGACGCTCTCGAACCAGCGCTTCTCGGCGCCCTGCACGCGCTCTGCAGCATAGATATCCTCGATCGCCTGCATTTCCTCGTCGGTGTAGCTCGCGGGTTCGATCGCCGAATATTTGCCCTTCTTCACCGCCGTCTTGCGCTCGGTAAGCACGCGCAGGATGCGATAGACCGCAACGACCTCGCCGCGCTGGTTCATCTTGACGTCGCGGCGGACGCCGATCACCGAGCGGCCGGCGAATTCGGACTGTTTGACCTCGCAGCTTTCGTCGCCGTTGAAGCTGTAGATCGTGTCGCCCGGGAAAATCGGACGATAGAAATCCCATTG
Source organism: Sphingopyxis sp. KK2 (assembly GCF_001990265.1). GTDB lineage: Bacteria > Pseudomonadota > Alphaproteobacteria > Sphingomonadales > Sphingomonadaceae > Sphingopyxis. The sequence goes on along the minus strand of NZ_LYVN01000002.1, from coordinate 73,481 downwards.
CGATCCCGACACGAAGACGTGGACCCCCTTGAACAGGGATTTTTTTAGAGCCTTAATCTCGTCGGGGACCGGGTCGCCCTTCATCGGCTTGTTGATGATGCCCGCCATCATCCCCGGCGCGATCACGCTGCCCCAGCGCGTCTTCTTCGCATAGTTCGGGTCGGTGTAGAGCGGCTTGTCGTCGCCCATCCCGTGCGCGAAGTTGCGGATATTATCCTCGGTCGCGGTGGTGATATATTCGCGGGTCTTCGCGGCCTGGTCGAACCCCAGCAATTTGCGCTGCCGCTCGATATCCTCATCGGTAATCTCGTAGGCGACGGCTTTCTGCCACTCATCGCTCTGCTTGATGTCGGTTTTTGCCTCGGCCATCGCTTATCTCCCTTGTCACGAGTTATATAACTAGGTAATACATGCTCAAGAATGACGCAAGGGGATAAAGCCGCAATGGAAGTTCGCCGCATCAGCGATGCCTTGAAGGTGCGCGCCACGCACCAGCGTGACGACATCGCGCACGACGATATCCGGCGGCAAATCACCTTCGCCGAATGGGATCGCGAAGCCGACGAAGTGGGCGGCGGATTGGCCGCTGCCGGCCTCGTTCCCGGCGACCGCGTCTTCCTGCCGATCAGCAACGCGCATGCGGTCGAAATGGCGATCGCGGTGTTCGCGGTGTTCCGTGCCGGCGGCATCGCCTGCCCGATCAGCCCGCGGCTCAGCCCGCGCGAGGTCGCCGACTATGCTGCGCTGTGCGGACCGCGCTTCTGCATCACCGATGCCCCCGACCTCGTCGCGGGCCTCGACCTCGCGGGCTGCTGGCACGTCGACGCGATGCCGCGCGACCTCGCGGCACTACCCGACCAGGCAAGCCTCGACGCCGAGGCCGATGCCGAAATCCTCGGCACGTCGGGCACGACGGGCAAGATCAAGGGCGTCGTCGTGTCGCACCCCGATCTGATGACCAATGTCACCGGCTATAATATGGACCGCTCGCGCTCGACGCTGAACGCGTTGCCGCTCACCGGATCGGGGGGCAATATCGGCATCGTGATGCTCCCCGCGCGCGGCGGCGCGACCGCGATCACGCAACAGAAATTCGATCCCAAGGGCTTCCTCGACCTCGCGCGCGAGAAGCGCCCCAACCTCGTCTATCTCGTGCCGTCGATGCTGCGGCTCGTGCTCGATCACCCCGATGTCGGCGATTACGACATGGACGGGGTCAAATATCTGATGACCGGCACCGCGCCGCTGCCGCACGATTCGGTCAAGCGTGCGGCGGACCTGTGGCCACACCTGCGCATCCGCAACAGCTATGGCATGTCCGAAGGCGGCGTCGGCCTCGGCACGACCAGTCAGGAACAGGTGCTCAAGCCCGGCTGCGTCGGCAAGCTGCCCGCCCATATGCAGATCCGCGACGAGGACGGCAATGTCGTCACCGAGGCGGGCGTTGTCGGCGAGATTTACGGCTGGCAGAAGCACGCGCGGCGCTACTGGGCCGACGAGGAGGCGACCGCCGCAAGCTTCAAGGGCGGCTGGACCAAGACTGGCGACCTCGGCTTCGTCGACGCCGACGGCGACCTGATCATGGCCGGACGGTCGAAGGAACTGATCATCCGCGGCGGCTACAACATCACCCCGCTCGAGATCGAGACCGTGCTCCACCTCCACCCGGCGGTGCAGCAGGCCGCCGTGGTCGGCGTCTCGCACGAGGTGCTGGGCGAAGATATCGCCGCGGCGGTAACCTTGCGCCCCGGCTGCGGCGAAGCGACGGCGGACGAGATCATCGACTTCTGCAAGGCGCATCTGGGCGACAACAAGGTGCCGCGGACGCTGGTGATCCTCGATGCGATGCCGCTCAATCCGAACGGGAAAATCTTGAAGAAGGATCTGAAACCCGCTCTGGAGGTTGCCGCAAGCGAAATGCGGGCCAAGCGAGTCGCCTGAAGGCACCGCCCCCGCGTCCCGAGAAGGAGGAACGCGGCATGGCAGAGGAATTCGACCTGATCGTCAGCGGCGGCGAGATCGCCGATGGCAGCGGCGGCGCGCTTTACATCGCCGACATCGCGATCAGGGACGGGCGCATTGCCGCGATCGGCAGCGACCTTGGCAGCGCGCGCGAGACGATCGACGCGAACGGGCGCCTCGTCACCCCCGGCTTCGTCGACGTCCACACCCATTATGACGGACAGGCGATCTGGTCGCAGCATCTCTCCCCCTCCTCCTCGCACGGCGTCACCACCGTCGTCGTCGGCAATTGCGGCGTCGGCTTCGCGCCGTGCCGCAAGGAAGACCAGGAGCTGCTGATCAAGGTGATGGAGGGGGTCGAGGATATTCCGGGCGTCGTCATGGCCAAAGGGCTCGACTGGAACTGGGAGAGCTTTCCCGATTATCTCGATGCGCTCGACGCCGGCGAGCGCGACATCGATGTCGCCGCTTACCTGCCGCATTCGCCGCTCCGCGTCTTTGCGATGGGTGCGCGCGGCGCCGCGCGCGAGGATGCGACCGATACCGATCTGGCCGCGATGCGGGCGCTCGCGCGCGAAGCCATCGACGCGGGCGCGATCGGTTTTTCGACCTCACGCCTCAACATCCACCGCACCGCCGACGGCGGCAAGATCCCCAGCTTCGAGGCTCCTGTCGACGAACTGAAGGCGATCGCCATGGGCATGGCCGACGCCGGATCGGGGACGCTGCAGATGGTGCTCGACGCACCCTATCGCGAGTGGGTCGACGAGGTATCGAAGCTTGTCGACGTCGCCGAAGCGACCGGCCGCCCGGCGACCTTTTCGATGATCGCCGCCAACAATGACGGCGCCAAATGGCGCGACGCCTTCGGGCTGGTCGAGGCGGCGAATGCGCGCGGCGGCCGAGTGACGGCACAGGTCCTGCCGCGCCCGATCGGGCTGCTGTCGGGGCTGGAACTCTCGATCAACCCCTTCGTGCTGTGCCCGAGCTATGCCGCCATCGCCGATCTGCCGCTCACCGAAAAGCTCGCGGCGATGCGCGACCCGGCGATGCGCGAACGTCTGCTCGCCGAAGAGATGGACGAAGGGCATCCGCTCGCGCAGCTCGGCCGCATGTGGCGCTGGATGTACCCGCTCGGCGATCCGCCCAATTATGCCCCGACGCCGGACGAGAGCATCTACAACCGCGCGCAGGCCGCCGGGGTGACGCCCGAAGCTTGGGCCTATGATTATCTGATCGCGGGCGATGGCCGGAACCTGATTCTCGGCGCGCTCGCCAATTTCCCCGACGGGCGGATCGACGACCTCGAAGAGATGCTGCGCCATCCCGATGCGATCATCGGGCTGGGCGACGGCGGCGCCCATTATGGCGCGATCTGCGATGCGAGCTATCCGACCTTTCTGCTCACCCACTGGGTCCGCAAACTCGGCAAATTGTCGGTGCCCGAAGCGATCGAGATCCTCGCCGCCAAGCCCGCGCGGGCGCTGGGCCTGCACGATCGCGGGACGATCGCGGTGGGGGCGAAGGCCGACCTCAATATCCTCGACCTCGATCGCATGCACCTGCCCGCGCCGCACATCGCGCGCGACCTGCCGGGCGGCGGGCGGCGGCTCGACCAGGCGGCGGCGGGTTATGACGCGACGATCGTGTCGGGACAGGTCATCCGCCGCTTCGACGAAGCAACGGGCGCGCTGCCCGGCAAGCTGATACGCGGCGGACGTCAGGCGCTCGCCGCCTGAGGGCTCAGCCCTTCAGGCTCTCGAACGGCACATCCTTGTCCATGCGCACCTCGCCGGGCATGCCGAGCACGCGTTCGGCGATCTGGTTGCGCAGCACCTCGTCGGCGCCGCCCGCGATGCGCATCACGGTCGAATAGATATAGTCGTACTGAACGTCGCCGGTCGCGGTATCGCCCGCCTCGGGCGCGATGCCGGCAAGGCCGCGCAGCTCGAGCGCAAGCCCGTTTGTCTTCTGGTAACGGCCGGCATAGGCAAGCTTGACCATGCCCGCGAGCGCGCCGGGATTCTCGCCCTTCGACACCATCGTGCGCAGCCGCGCCTGGAAGAAGCGCTCGCCCTGCTCCTCGGCCAGCGCCTCGGCGAGTTGCTGGCGGATCGCGCGGTCGTCGAGCATCGTGCCGCCGTGCCCGTCGGGCGTTGCCGCGGCATAATCGATCAGCGGCTCGACCCCGCTGCGATGCGCACCCGAACCCAGCCGTTCGCCCATCAGGACGGTCATGCAGCACGCCCAGCCCTCGCCTTCGGCGCCGAGGCGGTTCGCGTCGGGGATGCGCACGTCGGTAAGGAAGGTCTCGTTGAACTCGCTCGCGCCCGAAATCTGGCGGATCGGCCGCGTCTCGATCCCCGGCGTCTTCATATCGACGACAAAGAAGGTCAGCCCCTTATGCTTGGGGAGCGTTGGGTCGGTGCGCACAACGAGGATGCCCCAGTCGGTGAGATGCGCCCAGCTCGACCAGACCTTCTGCCCGTTGACGATCCAGTCGCCGCTGCCGTCGTCGGCGCGCACCGCCTTGGTGCGCAATGCCGCGAGGTCCGACCCGGCGGCGGGTTCGGAGAACAGCTGGCACCAGGTGATGTCGCCCTTCAGCGTCGCCTCGATGAAGCGCGCCTTCTGCGCGTCGTTGCCGTGCTTCGCGATCACCGGGAGCGCCATGCCGGTGCCGATCGAGGTGAAGGGCCCCTTGGGCAGGTGATATTTGCCCTCTTCTTCGGCGAAGATCACCGCTTCGGGTCCCGACAATCCGCGCCCGCCTAGCGCCTTCGGGAACGTCAGCCCCGACCAGCCGCCCGCATAGAGTTCGCGCATCCACGCGCGGCCGCGGTCGGCCTCCTCGGTGTCGGGGATCTTCGCACCCGGCGTGAGCACATGCGCCGGCGCATGCGCGGCGAGCCAGCTGCGAGCTTCGGCGCGGAAGGCGGCTTCCTGCGGACTGTCGTTGAAATCCATCTTACGCCGCCTTTCCTTGGCTGCCCGGCTGCGCGTTCAGCAGGCGGTCGGCCCAAAAGCCGCGATTGCCGAGGTGTACCGCGAGCATCCGCTCGCGCCGGTAATAGAAATGGCAATTCGCCTCGAAGGTATAGCCGATGCCGCCATGGACCTGCAGATTCTCGCGCGCCGCCAGTTCGAGGCATTTGATGCCCGAAAGCCGTGCGGCGGCGGCGGCGGCGGGCAGGTCGTCGGGGGAAGATCCCGCCGCCCAGCCGCCATAATAGGCGTTCGACCGCGCCAGTTCGGTTGCCACCGCGACATCGGCGAGCTTGTGCTTGATCGCCTGATAGCCCGCGAGCGGGCGCCCGAACATCTGGCGTTCCATCGCATAGTCGCGCGCCATCGTCAGACAGGCGTCGGCAGCGCCGGCGGCTTCGAACGCCGCCTGCACCGCGGCCTGGTCGATCAGCCGGTCGAGCTTGCCCGCGCCGGGCATCGCCTCCGCCACGGCATCGGCGAAGTCGAGCCGGTAATGCGCGCGCAATTGATCGAAGCTGTCTAGTTTCGTCCGCAGGATCCCCGGCTGGTCGAGTTCGACGAGCGCGAAGCCGCCACCCGCGACGAGCACCACCGCGACGTCGGCGATCCCCGCGTCGGCGACCGGCGCCTTGGCGCCGTTGAGCTTGCCGCCCTCCAACGAAACACCCGTCGCGAACACCGGCCCCGGCCCCTCGGCATAGGCAAAGGTCGCCAGCGCCTCGCCGCTCGCGAGTCTGGGCAGCCATGCCGCCTTCTGCGCTTCGCTGCCCGCAAGCCGGATCGCCTCGGCGCCCAGCACGATCGAACTCATGAAGGGCACCGCCGCATTGGCGGCGCCGAGCGCCTCCATGATGACGCCGAGGTCGAGCGCGCCGAGCCCGAGCCCGCCATGCTCCTCGGGGATCGCGGCACCGAGAAAACCCATTTCGGCAAGCGCGCGCCACAGCGACTCGTCCCATTCGGCACCCGAATCGATCAGGCTGCGAAGCCGGTCGAAGGAAGACAGGTCCGAAAGCAGCGCCCGGGCTTGCTCGCCGAGCATTTTCTGTTCATCGCTAAGGTCGAAATTCATCGCAGGCCTTGCCCCTCCATATCGGTCTGTGTCATAGCGAGTTGTATAACTAGGTCAACCATGACAAGTGCGCGGAGAGGAAGCACCCATCATGCAATATGAAACCATCCTGGTCGATGTCGCCGATCATGTCGCGACGATCACGATCAACCGCCCCGAGGCGATGAACAGCTTCACCAAGCGGATGATGGACGAATTCGAGCATCTGTGGAAGTGGATCGGCAGCAACGACGACGTCCATTGCTGCGTGCTGCGCGCCGCGCCGGGCAAGGCGTGGTGCACCGGCGTCGACGTCAAGGAATCGCAGAAGGAGGGCGGCACCGTCGTCGACCTCGCGAACATCTGGCACTGCGAGGACCCGGGCAATTATCTCGGCCCCAAGTCGATGAAATGCTGGAAGCCAGTGATCGCCGCGGTGCACGGCATGGCGGCGGGGGGCGCCTTCTACTGGCTCAACGAGAGCGACATCATCATCTGCTCCGAAGACGCGACCTTCTTCGACCCGCATGTCACCTATGGCATGACGAGCGCGCTCGAACCGATCGGCATGACCTATCACATGCCGCTGCACGATGTGCTGCGCATGGTGCTGCTCGGCAATGACGAACGCATCGGCGCAGGCACCGCGCTGCGCATCGGGCTGGTCAGCGAGATCACGACGCTCGACGAGCTGTGGCCGCGCGCGCAGGAACTGGCGGCGACGATCGCGGCCAAGCCGCCGGCGGCGACCGCCGGATCGGTCAAGGCGATCTGGGAATCGCTCGACCTCCCCCGTTCGGTCGCGCTGCAACAGGGCCTCAAATATTGCCAGATCGGCAATCCGGTCGGCGTGCCACAGGTGAACCGCGAAGCCTTGATGGCCGACAAGGCCAAGAAATTCACGGTGCGATAGCCGTAGCGTCAACTACTGCTTGACGTTTACGTCAACGTCCGGTTGGATGGTCTCAACATAAAAAGGGTGAGGACTCGAACGCGCATGTCGATCTTATACGACGAGGGCCAGCAAGCGATCGCGACCGAATCGCGGCGCGTGCTCGAAGCCCGGGTGAACAAGGACGAGCTGCTGCCGCTGCTCGAAACCACCGGAAAATATCACGACGGTTTCTGGACCACGGCAAAGGAACAGGGCTGGACCGCCCTCGCCCTTCCCGAAGCCTATGGCGGGCTCGATCTCGGGCTCGTCGAACTCGGGCTGATCGCGCATCAGGCGGGCCGCAGCCTCAGCGGCGCGCCGTTCCTCACCGGCAGCTTCGGCGCCGCCAAGGCGATCGAACTTTACGGCAGCGACGAGCAGAAGGCGAAATATCTGCCTGGCCTCGCCAGCGGCGAGACGATCGGCGCCATCGCCTTCGCCTCGGGATCGAGCGCGCTGCCGGTCCTGCCCAGCGTGACGGTGACCGACCACCAGCTTAATGGCACCAAGACCGGCGTCGCGGGCGGCCTCTCGGCCGATATCGCGGTCGTCTATGCCAACGGCCCCGGCATGCCGGTCCTCGTCGTTGCCGATCTGGCGAATGTCACGCGCAACGCGATCGACAGCTTCGACAACAGCCGGCTCTATGCCGACCTCGTCTTCGACGCCACGCCCGCCGAAACGCTCGTCGTGGGCGGCGCGGCGCGCGACGCCGCGCTCCATATCCTCGCGCTGCAGGCGGTGATCACCGCGCATGAACAGACCGGCGGCGCCGAGGCGATGATGGAAATCGCGCGCGACTATGCGGTCACCCGCCGCGCCTTCGGACAGGTCATCGGCGCCTTCCAGTCGATCAAGCATCGCATCGCCGAGCTTTACGGCTTCGTCGAACTGGCGCGCGCCAACTGCATCCATGCCGCCTCACGCGAAGGCCAGCCCGACTTCATCACCGCCGCCGCCGCGGCGCGCATCTCAGCGACCGAAGCCTATGACACCGCGTCGCGCGACTGCGTGCAGATCCACGGCGGCATGGGCGTCACATGGGAGTTGGGACTCCACCTCCACACGCGCCGCGCGCGCAGCCTCGCCATCGAACAGGGCAATCTGCTGTTCTGGGAAGACATCCTTGTCGACCGCCTGACCGGAGAAGCTGCATGAGCGATCTCACCGCCTATCGCGCCAAGGCTGCTGCCTGGCTCGAATCGATGGTCCCGACCTATGGCAAGGACGCCCGCAAGGGCCTCAGCGTCGAAGAGGACCTCGCCGTCGCGCGCAAATATCAGCGTGCCAAGTTCGACGCCGGCTATGCGGGAATCAACTGGCCGACCGAATATGGCGGCCAGGGCCTCGGCCACCTCGAAAAGGTCACCTTCGACACCGAGGAAATGAAGCACGGTTTCCCCGCCTTCTATTTCGGCATCTCGCTCGGCATGCCGATCCCGGTGCTGATGCAGTTCGGCGGCGACAAGGAATTCGTCAAGGAGCGCGTGCTGAAGGCGCTCAAGGGCGAGGAAATCTGGTGCCAGCTCTTCTCCGAACCCTCGGGCGGCTCGGACCTTGCGGGCCTGCGCACCAAGGCCGAGGTCGACGGCAACGGCTGGAAGATCAACGGGCAGAAGATCTGGACGAGCTGGGCGCAATATTGCGACTATGGCGTCATCGTCGTGCGTACCGACCCCAATGTGCCCAAGCACAAGGGGCTCACCTACTTCTGGGTCGATATGAAGGCGCCGGGCGTCACCGTGGTCCCGATCAAGCTCGTGGGTGGTGACTCTCATGTCAACGAGGTGTTCTTCGACGATGTGAAGATCACCGACGATCATCGCATGTCGCCCGTCGGCGGCGGCTTCGCGGTCGCGATCGCGACGCTGATGATCGAACGCTATGTCGCGACCGACAGCGCGGGTTTCGGCCCGCACCTCGACCTGTTCGTCGACCTGGCGAAGGATACCGAACTCAACGGCAAGCCCGCGATCGCCGACGGCCGTATCCGCCAGCAGATCGCGCGCAACTATGCGATGCGCAATGGCCTGCAATCGATCACCGCGCGCGCAATGGCGATGATGCAGGCGGGCATGGTCCCGGGACCCGAAGGCTCGCTCAACAAGCTCGTCGCGGTGCGCTCGCGCCAGAAGCTGTCCGAACTCGCGATCGACCTGCAGGGCTCGGACGGCTTCCATTATGACGACCATGCCTCGCAAAAGGAGAATTGGACGTCGAGCTGGATCAACGCTCCGACCGGCCGCATCGCCGGCGGATCGGACGAGACCCTGCTCAACACCATCGCCGAAAAGATCCTCGGCCTGCCGCAGGACCATCGCCCCGACAAGGGTGTGCCGTTCAACCAGATTCCGGCCTGAGGAGGCACCATGAAGATCGACAATGAAATCGCAGCCGTCGTCACCGGCGGGGCCTCGGGCCTCGGCCGCGCGACCGCCGAGGCGCTTGCCGCGTCGGGGGTGAAGGTCGCGATCTTCGACATCAACGACGCGCTCGGCGAAGAGGTCGCGGCGGCGATCGGCGGGCTGTTCGTGCATGTCGACATCACCGACGAGGATTCGGTCCTCGATGGTTATGCCAAGGCACGCGCCGCGCATGGCCAGGAACGCGTCTGCGTCCATTGCGCGATGACCTCGCGCCGCGGCAAGACGCTCGCCTTCGACAAGGCGAGCGGCGGCTTCCGCCGCACCCCGACCGAGGATTATGCCTATGGCGTCGCGGGCATTTTAACCGCGAGCTATCGCATCGCCTCGATCTCGGCCGAAGGCATGGCGACCTTGCCCGAACTCGAGGACGGCGAGCGCGGCGCGATCATCCTCACCGCCTCGGTCGCGGCGCAGGACGCGCAGATCGGCCAGGTCATCTATGGCTCGGCCAAGGCGGGTGTGAACGGCCTCGTGCTGCCGATGGCGCGCGACCTGATGGACCTCGGCATCCGCGTCAATTCGATCATGCCCGGCGTGTTCAAGACCCCGCTCGTCGCGGGCCTGCCCGAACCGGTGCTCGCCAGCCTCGGCGCATCGGTCCCCTTCCCCAAGCGGCTCGGCAAGGCCGAGGAATATGCCAGCCTGGCGATGGAGATGGTCCGCAACAGCTATTTCAACGGCCAGGCGGTGCGCCTCGACGGCGCGATCCGCATGGCCCCGCGCTGATTTTTAAACTCCCCTCGAAGAAGGAACCCTGTGAAATGACCGAAGCCTATATCATCGACGCCGTGCGCACCCCGCGCGGGATCGGCAAGCCCGGCAAGGGCGCGCTCTCGCACCTCCACCCGCAGCATCTCGCCGCGACGGTGCTGAAGGCGATCAAGGATCGCAACAATCTCGACACCGCGACCGTCGACGACATCGTCTGGTCGACCTCGACGCAAAAGGGCAAGCAGGGCGGCGACCTGGGCCGCATGGCCGCGCTCGCCGCGGGCTATGATACCAAGGCGTCGGGCACCACGCTCGACCGTTTCTGCGGCGGCGGCATCAGCAGCGTCAACTTCGCCGCCGCATCGGTGATGTCGGGCATGGAAGATTGCGTCATCGCCGGCGGCACCGAAATGATGAGCTACACCGCGCAGATCGGTGCCGAGGAAGCCAATGCCGGTCTGAAGCCGCTCGGCATGGGATCGGGCAACGCTGCGCTCGACGAAATCCACCCGCAGTCGCACCAGGGCGTGTGCGGCGACGCGATCGCCGCGAAGGAAGGCATCAGCCGCGAAGCCGTCGATGCGCTCGCGCTCGTCAGCCAGCAGCGCGCCGACCGCGCGATCAAGGAGAACCGCTTCGCCAAGTCGGTCGTCCCCGTTTATAACGAGGACGGCAGCGTCGCGCTCGACCGCGAGGAATTCCCGCGTCCCGAAACCACCGCCGAAGGCCTTGCAGGCCTCAAGGCCAGCTTCGACGCGCTCGCCGACTTCGACCTCGGCGGCGGCACGACCTTCCGCAAGCAGATCATGCGCCGCTACCCCGACCTCGAGTTCAAGGGCGTCCATCACGCCGGCAACTCGTCGGGCGTCGTCGACGGCGCCGCCGCGCTGCTGCTGACCTCGAAGGATTATGCCGACAAGCATGGCCTCAAGCCGCGCGCACGCATCGTCGCTTACGCCAACCAGGGCGACGACCCGACGCTGATGCTCAACGCCCCGGTTCCGGCGGCGAAGAAGGTGCTCGAAAAGGCGGGCTTGACCACCGACGACATCGACGTCTGGGAAATCAATGAGGCGTTCGCGGTGGTCGCCGAGAAGTTCATCCGCGATCTCGAACTCGACCGTGAAAAGGTGAACATCAACGGCGGCGCGATGGCGCTCGGCCATCCGATCGGCGCCACCGGCTCGATCCTGATCGGCACCGCGCTCGACGAACTCGAGCGTTCAGGCGGCCGCTATGGTCTCGTGACCATGTGCGCCGCGGGCGGCATGGCGCCGGCGATCATTATCGAACGCATCTGATCCAGAAACGAAGCCCCTCCCCTTGCGGGAGGGGCTTCGATCAGAACGGCCCGCGCACCGCGATCGTCCGCGCGGGATTATAGAGGTTCAGGAACATCGTCCGGCCGTCGGGCGCGAAGCATACGCCCGAAACCTTGGTCGCCGCGCTCACCCGCGCAAAGGGATAGACCTTCCCCTCGGGCGTCACACCGCGCAGATAATTGTCCGGACGGCTGCCGCGCCGGTCCTCGCAGACCACCAGGTCGCCGTTCGGCGCGACGCTCAGATTGTCGCCGAAGCTGAAATGCTCGGGGTCGGTCGTCTCGACAAACAATTGCAACTGCCCGGGCTGCGCCGCCTCGCCCGCCGTGCCTTCGGCGGGCGACGGGCGATAACGCATGATCTGCCCGCGCCGCGCCGGGCCGCCCGAGGTGCAGGTGAAATAAATCTCGCCGTCGCCGCCATGCACGCCCTCGCCGCGTGCGAAGATCGTCGCGCCGGCCCGCGCTCCGCGTTTGCGCAGATCGTCCTTGGGGCTTTCGACCTCGTCGAGGTCGATCCAGCGGACATCGTGCCAGCCGCCGGTCGGCAGCAGCCGCCGCGTCCAGTTGCGCGTGTCGGACAGCGCCGGGTCGACCAGCGCCAGCGCCTGCAGCCGCCCGCCCTTGTGGAGCTGGCCCGGCACCGCGGGCACGAAGCGGTAGAAGAGGCTGTCCTGCCGGTCCTCGGTCATATAGACCGCGCCGCTCGCGGGATCGACCACCGCCGCCTCATGGTTGAAGCGCCCCATCGCCTTGATCGGCGCGGCGCTCACCAATCCGCCCGGCGCGACGGGGATTTCGAAGACCCAGCCATGGTCCTCCTTGTGCAGGGCGCCGCCGCGCGAGACATCTTCCTCGCAGCTCAGCCAGGTTCCCCACGGCGTGATGCCGCCCGCACAATTGTAGATCGTGCCGACCAGCGAGAGATATTGCTCCTCGACGTCGAGGCTTTCGGGATCGAGGATGATCGTCGACACGCCGCCCGGCAGCGCCTCGCCGCTGCCGCTGCGATAACAATCGAACGCCGCGGCATCGCCGACCGTCCCCACCGGGCACGCCCCATGCTTCAACTCGTCGGCGCCGAGCTCGTGGTTGCGCATCAGGCACAATCGCCCGTCGGGCAGCGTCGTGCAGCCCATGCCGTCGGCGCTGTTCGGCACCTGCCGCCCGTCGCTCATCACCTGCCCGAACTGCGACAGGATTTTGTACGAAAAACCCTTGGGCAGATCGAGGATGCGCGCCGGATCGGGGATTGGCGCGCCGAAGCGGTTTTCGCTCGCCAGCACCGCGGCCGAGACATGCCGGCTGTGGAGTGCAAGCCCGGCAAAGGCGGTGGCCATCAGCCCTTTGGCGAAGCCGCGGCGATCGAGTGCGATGGATGCCCGTTCCATGGCCGCGCGATACGCGCATGACGTGACAGGCGGATTGCGGAAGTCTGACATTTTGGCAACAAAACGAAGTCCACCGGCACATTAATGCAACATTCGGCGACGGCGCGTGATCGCCCCTTCGACGGCAAAGAAATCCTTTCCCTCCTAAGGGTTCCTTCGCGCTTGCACTGCCCCTTTCGCACCGGCATGGCCAAGGGGACATATTGGGAGATAAAAGACATGGCAGGTCCGCTTCAGGGTATCCGCATCATCGAATTCGCCGGCATCGGCCCCGGCCCCTTCTGCGGCATGATGCTCGCCGATCATGGCGCCGAGGTCATCCGCATCGACCGCCCCGGCGGCTTCATGGACCCGCGCGATCCGCTGTCGCGGAGCCGCACCTCGATCTCGCTCGACATGAAGAACGCGCAAGCGGTGCAGATCGCCCGCGACCTGTGCAAAAGCGCCGACGGCATCATCGAGGGCTATCGTCCCGGCGTGATGGAACGCCTCGGTCTCGGCCCCGACGTGCTGCTCGGCGACAATCCGAAGCTCGTCTATGGCCGCATGACCGGCTGGGGCCAGTTCGGCCCCTATGCGCAGGCCGCCGGCCACGACATCAACTATATCTCGCTGTCGGGCGTGCTCCACACCATCGGCCTCGCGGGGCAGAAGCCCGTGCCGCCGGTCAACTATGTCGGCGACTTCGGCGGCGGCGGCATGATGCTCGCCTTCGGCATGTCGAGCGCCTTGCTCCATGCCGCCAAGACCGGCGAAGGCCAGGTGATCGACTGCGCGATGACCGACGGCTCGGCGCTGCTCGCGGGCATGAGCTGGTGGTTCCACGGCGCCGGCATGATCGAGGACCAGGCCGGCGTGAACCGCCTCGACGGCGGCGCGCCCTATTACGACACCTATACCTGCAGCGACGGCAAGTTCATCTCGATCGGGTCGATCGAGCCGCAATTTTACGCGTTGTTGCGTAGCAAGACCGGGCTCGACGCCGACCCCGCCTTCGACGTGCAGGACGACCAGGAAAATTGGCCCGCCAAGAAAGCCAAGGTCGCCGCGCTGTTCGCGACCAAGACCCGCGATGAATGGTGCGAGTTGATGGAGATGACCGACGTCTGCTTTGCGCCGGTGCTATCGCTGACCGAAGCGCCGCACCACCCGCACAATGTCGAGCGCGAGACCTTCGTCACCGTCGCCGGGGTCCCGCATCCCGCCCCCGCGCCGCGCTATTCGGCGACGGTCGCCGATACCCCGCGCCCTGCCCCGGCCGTGGGCGGCGACGGCGATGCGGTGCTCGCCAAGCTCGGTTACGACGCCGACAAGATTGCGGCGCTGCGCAGCGGCGGCGCGGTGCGCTGAACTTGCACGCGGCGGTCGCGGGGCGTAGCCTGCGGCCGCCGACAAGGAGACTGAAATGGGCGAATTTCTGAGCGTCGAGCGGCGCGGCAAGATCGCGATCCTGACGATGATCAAGCCCGAGAGCATGAATGCGATCGGCACCCACGAGGATTGCGACGACATCATCGACACGATGCGCGAACTGGGCGCCGACCGCGGCATCAGCGCGATCATCCTGACCGGCAGCGGCAAGGCGTTCAGCGCCGGCGGCAATTTGAAGGGCATGCAGGACCGCACCGGCATCGGCGTGCTCGACCAGCCCGATTCGACGCGCGCCAATTATCGCCGCGGCGTGCAGGCGGTGATCCGCGCGCTGATGGATTGCGAGATCCCGATGATCGCGGCGGTCAACGGCCATGCCATCGGCCTCGGCGCCGACCTCGCCTGCACCTGCGACATCCGCATCGCCGCGACAAGCGCCAAATTCGCGTGCAGCTTCATCAAGGTCGGGATCGTCCCCGGCGACGGCGGCGCCTGGTTGCTCCAGAAAATCCTCGGCTACCCGCGCGCCGCCGAACTGTTCCTGACCGGCGACCGCTTCGACGCGGCGCAGGCCAAGGAATATGGCCTCGTCACCGAAGTCGTCCCCGATGAAGAACTGCTCGACCGCGCGATCGCGATCGCCGACCGCATCGTGTGCAACCCGCCGCGCGCGCTGCGGCTCACCAAGCGGCTGCTTCGCGAAGCGCAGCACAGCCGGATGAGCGACATCCTCGAACTCAGCGCCGCCTATCAGGCTATCGTCCACGAAACCGCCGACAACCGCGAGGCGATCAACGCCTTTGTCGAAAAACGCCCCCCCATCTTCACAGGAGACTGACCATGCTCGCCGAGCGCGTCGTGCCGCTGTCCGGCATCCACAATTTCCGCGACTATGGCGGCTATGACGTCGAAGGCGGCGGCAAGCTGCGCAGCGGGATGCTGTGGCGCTCGGCGCATCACCAGGATGCGAGCCCCGCCGACCTCGACGCCATCGACGCGCTGGGGATCGAGACGATCATCGACCTGCGCGGCGACGACGAGCGCGCGGCGCATCCGTGCAAAAGGTCCGACGGCTTTTCGGCGCGGGTGCTGTTCGCCGACGGCAATACCGCCGGCCTCGCCCCGCATCTGCAGGCTGCAAAGGGAACGATCGACAATGAGACTGCGCGCGCGCGGATGATCGATACCTATGCCGGCATGCCGTACCGCCCGGTGCTGGTGAACACGCTGCGGCTCTATCTTGCCGCGCTCGCCGAATATGACGCGCCGAGCCTCGTCCACTGCGTCGCGGGCAAGGACCGCACCGGCTTTGCGGTGGCGATCGTTCACCGGCTGCTCGGCGTCCATGAAGACGACCTGATGCAGGACTATCTGCTCACCAACAGCGCGGGCAAGATCGAGGAGCGGATCGCGCAGGGCGGCGACGTCATCCGCGCGCGCTACAATGCCGAAATTCCCGACGACGCGATCCGCACGCTGATGTCGGTCAACCCGATCTTCCTCGACGCCGCGCTGTCGACCGTCCGCCGCGACCATGGCGACATCGCGACCTATGCCGAGGTGGTGCTGAACCTGACCCCCGAAATGCACGAGGCGATGGTCAACAAGCTGGTCGCCTAGGCGCCGCCTTACCAACTCACCTGCACAGGCTCGTCCATCCAGTGGTGGTGGATGAGCGAGAAACTCCATGGCACCTGGTCGACCAGCACGTCGATGGTCTTGCGCTGGACCTGTAACATCCAGCGCCCCTCGGCATGCCGAAGCCTACCCTCGCGCTGGAGGAATGTCTCGCGCAGGCTCTCGGCCGATACGATCCCGACCGCCGACCAGTTGGCAATGACCGCGAGGAGCAAGGCGTCGCAAATCTCCTGCTCGGCCATCGTCGGCGTGATCGACGGTGCCACCGGCGCATCGATCGCGATCCCGGCCAGCGCCTTGTTGAGCACCAGCTCGGGTTCGGGCCGGTCGGTGCGTCCATCGACCAGATATTGGAGCAAATGCACCGCGCGCGACCGGGCTTCGATCCCGTCGATCCGGGGTCGGCCGTCGTCGCCGCGCGCCAGCAAGCCCAGCCGCTCGAAAAGCATCGGCAAATAGGGGTTGAACAGGACCAGCCCGGCATTGCCGATATAGCGCGTGTCGTCGGCCTCGGTCACACCCTGTCTCCCCGGCCGGCGCGCGTCAGCTGCCCTTGACCAGCACCCCGCCCTTGACCACCGCATCGACGCTTTCGAGCTCGCGCACATCGGCGAGCGGGTCGCCGTCGACCGCGATGATGTCGGCGTAGCGGCCGACCGCGATCGCGCCGACGTCCTTTTCGCGGTCGAGCGCCTGCGCCGCGTTGCGCGTCGCCGCCTGGATCGCCTCGAGCGGGGTCATCCCGTACTGGACCATGATCTTGAACTGGCCGCCGACCAGCCCGTGCGGCATCACGCCCGCGTCGCTGCCGAACACCATGCGCACGCCGGCCTTGTGCGCCTTGCGGAAATTGTCGCGCTGGATCTGTGCGATCTCGCGGTCCTTGCGCAGGTTATCCTCGAGCACGCCATTCTTCGCGCCCTCGGACTGGGTGTAGTCGGTGTTGTAGATATCCATCGAGAACCACACCGGACGCTTGCGCGCGACCGCCATGCGGATGCCCTCGTCGTCGACCAGGCTGGCATGCTCGATCGTGTCGATGCCCGCCGCGATCGCGGCGCGGATGCCCGATGCGCCATGCGCATGCGCCGCGACCTGCAGCCCCCATTGATGCGCCTCGTCGGCGATGGCGCGCAGCTCATTCTCGGGAACCTGCAACTGGCCGGGTTCGGTGTTGCGCGAAAAGACGCCGCCCGTCGCGCAGACCTTGATCACCTCGGCGCCATATTTGCGCTGGCGGCGGACCTGGTAGCGCAGCTCGTCGGGGGTATCGCCGATGCCTTCCTTCTTCGCATTGTCCTTTTCGAAGCTCGGCGGGAAGAAGGTCGAATCGCAGTGCCCGCCGGTCGCGCCGAGCGCATAGCCCGCGCCGATGATCCGCGGCCCGACAGCGTACCCCGCATCGATCGCCTGCTTGAGCCCGATGTCGTTGCGTTCCGACGAGCCGACGTTGCGGATCGTCGTGAAACCCGCATCGAGCATGTCGCGCGCATTCTTGACCGCAGTCATGCCCCAGAAGCTGTCGGTGAATTCGAGGCCGTTATAGCCGCCAATGTCGGCGGGACCGTCGATATGGACATGCATGTCGATCAGGCCGGGCAACAGCGTCCGGTTGCCGAGGTCGATATGCTTGACGTCCGATCCCCAGCGCACCGTACGCGAGTCCGCAATGCCGGTGATGCGGCCGTCGGCGCCGACGAAGATCGCAGGATAATCGACCGTCTTGCCGGTCAGCACGTCGACATAGCGCGCGGCGGTGATGACCGTCTTGCCGCTGGCGTCCTGCGCCTGCGCAGGCGGCGCCGCGACCGCCAGAAGCGCGGTTCCGCCAAACGCGATTCGCCGCAGAAAAGTCCCGAACTTCACTCGTGATTGCATGATGGTTCCGCCTGTTTTGAATGCCCTGACCGGTTGATGGCAAAGCCGGGGAAATTAGGACAGCGGAATCTTGTACCGCGCCAGATAGTCGTAGCCGGGACGGCACGCCTCGGCGACCGCCTGCCCCTGCGTATCGAGGTCGGGCACCGGCTTGTCGGGCGCGCCGAAGCCGGTGCTCGACATCACCGCGTCGTACCAGTGCGACGCCCAGATGCCGTCGGTGTCGCGCAGCCCCGCCTCCCAGCGCAGCATCGCGGGGTCCCATGCGATGCCGAGCGCGGCGCACAGTTTTGCGAGCATCGCGGGCGGGTCGCGCAGGATGTCGGCGCTGTCGATCACCGGCGGCGCATGGCCGAGCCGGTCGGCCTCGCGGTCGAAGAACTCGACCTGTTTGTCGGTGCCGAGATGGTCGGGGCGCACCGCGACGCGCTTCGCGGCATAGCTCGCGACGACACGCGCCGGGTCGCGGATCAGGAAGGCGTGGCGCAGCCCGGGCAGGTCGTCGTGCGCGATCGGCCCGACCATATGGTGCGCCATATGCTTCTGATACCAGATCGACGTGCCCGCGGGGTTCGGCCCGGTCATCGCGCGTGCGACGCCGTGCCAGTCGCAGTCCATCGATGCCATCACTTCGTCCATCATCGGCTGCGGATCGCCCGTCTCTTTCAGATAGGCGCCGTAAAAAGGCTCGTCGCTGACATGGGTATCGGCGCGGGCGCCGAAGCTGCGCATCATCGCGGTCGACAGGTTGCGCGGCCCCGACCACATCGCAATTTTGAGCTGCTCCTCGCTCGGGGCGATGCGGACGCCGCCCGCCATGTTCAGGCCTCGCCCGCGATATCGCGCTCGATCAAGACCTTGTAGAGCCCCTGCAACCGCTCGACCATCGGCCCGCGCCCGTCGGTCAGCTTGCGCCCGTCGATCGTATGCGCCGGCACCACCCCCGCGAAGGTGCCCGTCACGAACGCCTCCTCGGCGCCATAGACGTCGGTGAGCGAGAAATTCTTTTCATACACCGGGATGCCCGCCTCGCGGCAGATGCGGATGACATTGGCGCGCGTGATGCCGCCGAGGCAATAATCGCCGCTCGACGTCCACACCTCGCCCTTGCGCACGATGAAGAAATGCGTCGAGTTGCACGTCGCGACAAAGCCGTGCGGGTCGAGCATCAGCCCTTCGTCGGCTCCCGCCTGCGCCGCCTGGATGCACGCGGTGATGCAGTTCAGCTTGCTGTGCGAATTGAGCTTCTGGTCCTGCACCGCGGGGTCGCCGCGGCGGACATGGACGGTGAACAGCGTCAGCCCCTTCTCTACCGTCGACGGCAGCGGGTCCTTATGCTCGGCGATGATGACGATCGTCGCGGGCGAGATCACGACGCGCGGGTCCTGATAGGGGGTCGAGCGGATGCCGCGCGTCACCATCAGGCGGATGTGGCATCCGTCCATCTGGTTCGCCGCGATCGTGTCGTAGAGCCGCTGGATCAGCGCCTCGCGGCTGATCCCGATGTCCATCGCGATCGCCTTCGCCCCCTCGAACAAGCGATCGAGATGCTGGTCGAGAAACGCCATGCGCCCCTTGTGGACGCGGATGCCTTCCCACACCCCGTCGCCGAGCATGAAGCCGCTGTCGAACACCGACACGGTCGCCTCGGCGCGCGGCACGAGCGTGCCGTTGACGTTGATCAGGATCGCGTCGTTGCGCGGATCGGGGACGAAATCATGCGTGCCTTGAGCCATGCGGCGAACCTAGCCGCTGGCACGCGCCCATGGCAATTGGCGATCGAGGGGATCAGGCGACCTTGCGCCCGAAACCGCGTACCGGCGGACGGTCGAGCTGCCCGCGCGCCGCGCCTTCGAGCGGATCGCGGCGCGCGGCGGCGCGTTCCTCGGCGGTCGCAAGCTGGCGCGGCGGCGGCGGTCCGCCCTCGGCGGCGCGTTTCTCGTCGAGCACCTTGTGCCAGGTCGCGCCCGCTTCGCGGTGCGGCATCGCGAAAATCTCGATCGCCTCGCCGACCAGCGGCACCGCGCGTTCGACGAGCTTGAGGTAACCGAGCGGAATGCGGATCTTGCGCTTGCCCGCGATCCCGCCCTTGTCGGCATGGATCACCAGCATCACCGGCCCCGGGATCGGCAGCCCGGCGGCGCTGAAGAAGATCGTTTCGGCGCTGACATGCGTATAATGGTCGAACGAGACGAAGCGCTTCGTCCACAGCGTGCGGATTTCGATCCCGCGCGCATGCTGGGTGATCGCCGCCTTGTTCGGAGCCATCGCCTTCACCAGCGCGCGGATGCCATAAGCGATCAGGTAGAGGCCGAGCGGCGCGCCGATCAGCGTCCCCATCAGCGCAAAGCCGCCGACGAAGAACAGCAGCGCGCGAGTGACGAGCTGGCCGCCGCTATACTGGACGATCACCATCGGCGGTCAGCCGGTCTTGCGGCCGAATTGCGGGCGTTGGGGTTCGGCCGACGCCGCTTCCTCGACCACCGCGGGGTTTTCGCCGCGCTTGCTCATATAGCGGGCGAAGGCGGCATCGGCGTCGAAACCCTCGGTCGCGGGCAGGTCGTCGCCGACCTTGACGCTCGCGCCCGGCACGCGGTTCGCGCCCGACGCGACGCGGAGCAGCTTGACCAGCGGCCCGATCAGGAAGAGCAGCGCGACGATCGACAGGCCGAGCACGGTCGGGCCGAGCCCGATGCCGACGATGCCCTCGGCGGTGTTGCCGCCGACGCCCATGAAATGCCACAAGAAGAAGCCGATATAGGCAACGGGAATCAGCGCCGCGAGCCAGCGAAAGACACTGCCGATCGAACCCATGCGAAAATCCTCCTCCGTTCGGCGCGATCATAGCGCCAAGCGGTTAGGATATTCTTATGCGGTGGCTTTCCCGCGCCGCACCCACGCGGCGCCGAGCAGCGCGAAGGCGGTGCCGAGCATCGTCCCGCCGACGATGTCGCTTGCCCAATGCACGCCGAGCATCATCCGCGACATGCCGTTGAGCAGGATCATCACCCCCGCGAGGCTCCACGCCGCGCGCCGCCAGCGCGGGGGCACCAGCCAGGCGAGCATCAGATAGACGACCGCGGCGTTGGTCGCATGGCCGCTGGGGTAGGAAAAGCTCGTCTGATGGTCGAGATGCGGGATAAGGTCGGGGCGCGACACGCCGAAGCCGAGCTTGAGCAGGCTCGACGCGAGGTTCGACAGCAACGCGGCCCCCGCCAGCGCGACCGCGCAGCGCGGGCCGCACAGCCGCCAGACGAGCAAGGTCAGCCCGATCACGATCACCCAGCGCTGCAACCCGCCGCCGATCCAGCTCGCGCCCTGCATGAAGGCGATGAAGGCGGGGTCGCTCTTGCCGACATGCAGCACCAGCCCGGTCGAAATGCGCAGGTCCGTCGCCTGCGTCCACCCCGCGACGACCGCGAAACCGAGCAGGATGACGCCGGTGAGCAATATGGCGGCGGCGATGAGGAAGCGATGGATTTTGCTGTTCATATGGTCCTTTTCGTCACCCCCGCGAAGGCGGGGGTCCAGCTTTTTCACTCCGCGCGGAGAAGCTGGATTCCCGCCTTCGCGGGGATGACGATAATGGGAGAGTTCAGATGTGAAGCGGCCGTCCGAACGCCGCGAGCACGCCCTCGTGCATCGTTTCGCTGAGCGTCGGATGCGGGAAGACGGTGCCGATGAAATCATCCTCGACCAGCTCGGCAGTCTTGCCGATCGTATAGCCCTGGATCAGCTCGGTGACCTCAGCGCCGATCATATGCGCGCCGAGCAGTTCGCCGGTCTTGGCGTCGAAGACGGTCTTGGTGAAACCTTCGGCTTCCCCGAGCGCAATCGCCTTGCCGTTGCCAATGAAGGGGAAGGTGCCGGCCTTGACCTCGTAACCGAGTTCTTTCGCCTTGGCTTCGGTCAGCCCGACGCTGGCGATCTGCGGACGGCAATAGGTACAGCCGGGGATATTGCGCGGGTCCATCGCGTGCGGGTGATTGCCCGCGATCGCCTCGACCGAAATCACCGATTCGTGCATCGCCTTGTGCGCGAGCCACGGCGGCGCGGTGACGTCGCCGATCGCCCACAGGCCGGGGACGTTGGTGCGGCACATAGCGTCGGTGTCGATATGGCCCTTGGTCGTCTTCACACCCAAGGCTTCCAGCCCGATATTCTCGGTGTTGGGGACGATGCCGATCGCGACGATCGCGTGGCTGAACTCGGCGCTTTCGACCTTGCCGTCCTTGCCCTTGATCTTCGCCGAGACGCCGTTCGCGGTGGCCTTCAGCTCCTCGACCCCGGCGCCGGTGTGGATCGTCATGCCCTGCTTCTTGAGCTGCTTTTCGAGGAAGGCCGAGACATCGGCATCCTCGACGGGAACGAGCCGGTCGAGCATTTCGACGACGGTCACGTCGCACCCCATATCCTTGTAGAAGCTCGCAAATTCGATCCCGATCGCGCCCGATCCGATCACGAGCAGCTTGGTCGGCATTTCGGGCGGGACGAGCGCATGACGATAGGTCCAGATGCGCTTGCCGTCGGCGGGGGCGAACGGCAGGTCGCGTGCGCGCGCGCCGGTCGCGACGATGATATCCTTGGCGGTCAGGGTTTCGGTCCCCTTCTCCCCTTTCACTTCCATCTTGCCGGGGGCAGTGAGCTTGCCCTCGCCCATATGGACGGTGATCTTGTGCTTTTTCATCAGGAAGGCGACGCCCTGGCTCAGCTGCTTCGCGACGCCGCGGCTGCGCTTCACCACCGCGTCGATATCGGCGCTGATCTGCTGCGCAATCAGGCCGTAATCGCCGGCATGCTGCATATAATGATAGATTTCGGCCGAACGCAGCAATGCCTTGGTCGGGATGCAGCCCCAGTTGAGGCAGATGCCGCCAAGATTCTCGCGCTCGACGATCGCGGTCTTGAGACCAAGCTGCGCCGCGCGGATTGCGGCGACATAGCCGCCGGGACCTGAGCCGAGGACGATGAGGTCGTATTCTAGCGGATTCATTGATTTCCTCGACAATGTTTGAGCGATTTTTTTGCGGCGTCGTGACCTGAAAGCCTACGAGACAGGAGATGCGGCAGGCGAATGCCTACACCGCCTAATTTTCTAACCGGGTGCATGGCTACTTCTTCCCCGAGGGTCCACTTAGCCCTAGTTTCTTTCAAAAAGCGCAAGTCGGCAAGTTCACTGCGATGGACCAGCATATTCCGGAGAGAAAAGACGTAATTCAAATAGCTTATCTCTGCATCGGAGAATAACGGAAACCCAAATAAATCAAAAAATCTGCTTTGGATTTTTTTGATCGATCCTCGGGTCAATCGATCACCCGCATGCTGCACCAACCCCGCAATAGATTTTGCGCTTATTTTACTAGGAAGCTTACCTCCGATTGACGGATCAACCTTCAAAATGCGAACCGGCTTGTCTTCAAGAAATATCCGAAGCTCATCTTCGATTTTTGCTCTCAAGCGATCCGCATAATAGACGAACAACAACCTATCCAAAGCCTTGCGATCGAGCTCGAATTGCTGTCGTCCATACGTTTTTCGAAGGGCGTTTGCGCTCGGCTCATTCCCACAGAATGCCGTTCCAAGAAGCACGTAGTTCAAACTCATCCGCGAGATAGCTGAGTCTGAGGACTGCCCTTTAAACATGGGGCTTTCATTCCAACTACGAAAAGCATTCATCGGCACGAAATTACGCCACCAGCCCCAGCGGGCTTTCCACCAGTTCCTTGAAGGTCTTCATCAACAGCGCGCCATCGGCGCCGTCGATCGCACGGTGGTCGAAGCTGCCCGTCGCCGACATCACGGTCGCGATCGCCAGCGCGTCGTCGACCACATAGGGGCGCTTCTCGCCCGCGCCGATTGCCATGATCATGCCCTGCGGCGGGTTGATCACCGCGGTGAACTGCTTGATCCCCATCATCCCCATGTTCGAGATGCTGGCGGTGCCGCCCTGATATTCGCTGGGCTGGAGCTTGCCTTCCTTCGCCTTCGCCGCGAGTTCGGCCATTTCGGTCGAGATTTTCGACATCGACTTGCCGCCCGCATCGACGATGATCGGGGTGATCAGCCCGCCGGGGATGCTCACCGCGACCGAAATGTCGGCACGCTTGTAATGGCGCATCACGTCGCCGCCAAAGCTGACGTTACACGACGGCACGCGCTCGAGCGCGACCGCAAGCGCCTTGATCAGCATGTCGTTGACGCTGAGCTTGACGCCGCGCCCTTCGAGGCTGGCGTTAAGCTCGCCGCGGAGCTTGAGCAGCGCATCGAGGCGGATATCGACCGTGAGGTAAATATGCGGCGATTCCTGCATCGACTGGCTCAGGCGGCGCGCGATCGTCTTGCGCATGCCCGACAGCTTGCTGTCCTCGTGCGGGATGCCGAAATCGGGGATGTCGCCATGCGCGGCGGCGGCCGGCGCGGCAGCAGCGGGCGCGGCAGGAGCAGCAGCGGCCGGAGCCGGCGCGGCGGCGGGCGCCGCTGCGGTGCCTGCGGGGGCGCCGTCGAGGTCATCCTTGACGATGCGGCCGCCAGGGCCGCTGCCCTTGATCGTCGACAGGTCGATGCCGCGCTCGGCAGCGAGGCGCTTGGCGAGCGGGCTCGCCTTGATGCGGTCGCCCGAGGCGGCGGGCGCCGCGACCGGCGCCGGCGCCGGTGCGGGCGTGGGCGCAGGCGCCGGAGCAGGTTCAGCGGCCTTCGGCGCTTCTTCCTTCGCGGCCGGTGCCGGCGCGGCGGCAGCCGGGGCGGCCTTGGCGGCGCCAGCGTCCTCGCCTTCGGCGGTGATCGTCGCGATCACGGTGCCGACCTTCACCCCGTCGGTGCCCTCGGCGACGAGAATCTGGCTGACGACGCCTTCATCAATCGCCTCAAACTCCATCGTCGCCTTGTCGGTTTCGATCTCGGCGAGCAGGTCGCCCGACTTCACCGTATCGCCCTCCTTGACCAGCCATTTGGCGAGCGTGCCCTCCTCCATCGTCGGCGAAAGGGCGGGCATTTTGAGTTCGATCGGCATCTTCTGGCTTGTCCCTGTCAGTCTTGCAGGCCGCGCCTGCCGCTACGGATTGTTCCTCGCCATAAGAGCGTTTGCGGTCAAGGTCCATCGGCGCAAACTTGCCTTTCATACGAATGTGACGCACTCTGCCCTCGCAAAAAGCATAGCGGGGTCGGGGCATGCGTACTTATCTGGTCGTGATCGACGACAGTCCGGAGGCCTCGCTGGCGCTCCGTTTCGCGGCGCGGCGCGCGGCGCGCACCGGCGGCGGCGTGATGGTGCTGGCGATCATCCCGCCGCAGGATTTCGTGGCGTTCGGCGGCGTGCAGGCGACGATCGAGGCCGAAGCGCGCGAACATGCCGAGACTTTGGTGTCGGCGGCGGCCGACACGGTCCAGCAGGAAGCCAATGTCACGCCGCAGATCATGGTCCGCCAGGGCAAGCCGGCCGAGGTCGTCTGCCAGGTGATAGCGGAGAATGACGAGGTCGCCGCACTGGTGCTCGCGACCGCGGCCTCGGGCGCGCCGGGACCGCTGGTCGCGCATTTCACCGGACAGGATGCCGGAACGCTCCCCTGCCCGGTGATGCTGGTGCCGGGCGGCATCGACATCGCCCGACTCGATGCGCTGAGTTAGGCGTGCGCGAGGCGCGGCGCCGCGCCTTTCCATTCGATGATCGCAAAGGCGAGCACGGCGACCGCCTGTGCCAGCACGATCACGATGCCGAGGCCGGTCATCTGCGCAGCGAAGACCGCAACGACGGCAAAGCTCGCGGCGACCCAACCGAGATTGCCCACCGCGATCAGCTTGACGAGCGCGGCGTTGGGGACGGCCTGCGCGGCGGCGGCGAACATCGGGAGCGCAGCGGCGAGGCAAATCCAGGCGCCGAAGGTTACGACAACGACCGGCAGCCCGAGCAGCGCGGCAACCGGCTCCAGCGCGAGTAGCCCGAGCGCGAGGACGCCGGTGCAGGTGATCGCGTCGACGATCAGGACGGTCTTGAGATTGGAAATCGACATAGGGGTTCTCCTTTCGAACCCGGCCCAACTATGCCCCCGAATGCAGCGCGTCGATTACGTGACAGGTAATGGAAATCGCGAAAGCCGGGGTATAGCTGCGGCGGCGAAGGAGACGTTTGATGAAGGCAGCACCGCTCGGCGAACAATTGCGCGAATGGCGCATGCGGCGCCGGATGAGCCAGATGGACCTCGCGCTCGACACCGAAATGTCGACGCGCCACCTCAGCTTCATCGAGACCGGCCGCTCGAAACCCAGCGCCGCGATGCTCCAGCGGATCGCCGACTGCCTCGAGGTCCCGCACCGCGCGCGCAACGCGCTGCTCCTCGCCGCGGGCTATGCCCCCGATTATCAGGAACGCGCGCTCGACAGCCCCGAAATGGCGGCGATGAAGGCGATCGTCGAACATGTGCTGAAGGGGCATGAGCCCTATCCCGCGCTCGCGGTCGACCGGCACTGGAACATGGTCGCGGCGAATGACGCCATCGCTATCCTGATCGAACAGGTTTCGCCTGAGTTGTTGACGCCGCCGATCAACGTGCTGCGCATCGCGCTCCATCCCGACGGCCTTGCGCCGCAGATCGTCAACTACGGCCTGTGGCGCGCGCATATATTGCACCGGCTCGACCTGCAGATCGAGGCGAGCGCCGACGCCGGGCTGATCGCACTGCGCGACGAGATCGCCGCCTATCCGGGGCCGGCGAACGACAATCACGGCGCGGTGAGCAGCATCGCCGTGCCGCTGGTCCTCGACACGATCGCGGGGCGGATTTCCTTCGTGTCGACGGTGACGATCTTCGGCACGCCGGTCGACATCACGCTGTCCGAACTGGCGATCGAGGCCTTTTTCCCGGCCGATGCGGAGAGCGCGGCGCTGTTGGCGAGGCTGGCCCAGCCTTCCTAAACTTCGTCATTGCGAGCGAAGCGAAGCAATCCAGGGCGGCTTACGCTACTCTGGATTGCTTCGCTTCGCTCGCAATGACGAGTCCTAACTAACGACGCTTGCCCTTGTGCTTGATATTCGCCGGCCGCCCGCGCTTGCCGACCACATGCTTGCCCGCCTTGTCCTTCTTCAGCCCGTCGCGCCGCACCGGACGATCGCGAAAGCCGCCCTCGGGCGCATCGGGCAACTCGAAGCGCAGCGCGCCGCTCACCGGGTTCGCCTCCATCAGCCGCAGGTCGAGCCGCTGCCCGGTGCTGAAACTCACCCGGCCATGCTCGCTGACCAGCGTCCGCGCCGCCTCGTCATAGAAGAAGCGCTCGCTGCCCAATATAGACACCGGCACCAGCCCGTCGCCGCCCAGGCCGTCGACCGTCGCGAAAAAGCCGAAGGGCTGCACCCCGGTGATCCGCGCCGCGACGATCTCGCCCGCCTTGTTCGCCAGATAGGCCGCGACATAGCGGTCGATCGTCTCGCGCTCGGCCTCCATCGCGCGGCGTTCGAGCGCGCTGATCGCCTCGCCGATGCGCGACAGCCCCTTGGCATCGGCCTCGCCCAGCCCGGTACGCTGCGGCAAATCCTTCGCCTTTCCAGGCACTTCGAGTCGATAGCTGTCGACCAGTGCGCGGTGGACGATCAAATCGGCATAGCGGCGGATCGGCGACGTGAAATGCGCATAGCTGCCGAGCGCGAGGCCGAAATGGCCCGAATTGGCGGGGCCATAATAGGCCTGCGTCTGGCTGCGCAGGATTGCCTGCATAATCTCGGGCAGTCGGTCGTCCTCTGAAAAACCGTCGATCAGCCGGTTGAACACCGCGGGCGTGATCACCTGTCCCAGCGCGAAGCTCTGTTCGAAGGTTTCGAGATATTCCTTGAGGCTGACGAGCTTCTCGCGGCTCGGCGGCTCGTGGATGCGATACATCACCGGCGATTTCTTCGCCTCGAGCGCCTTCGCCGCCGCGACATTCGCCGCGATCATATAATCCTCGATCAGCCGCATCGAATCGAGCCGGTCGCGGACGCGGATTTCGGCGATGCCGCCCGCCTCGTCGAGGATCACCTGCCGCTCAGGCAGGTCGAGGTCGAGCGGATTGCGCGCCGCGCGCGCCTTGGCGAGCAGCGCCCAGCAAGCCCAAAGCGCCTTGAGCGCAGGCAGCACATCGCCGTCCCACGCCTCGCGCGCCTCGTTCGCGTCATAGGCTGCCTGCGCATGTTCATAGGCGATGTTCGCGCGCAGCCGCACCAGCGCGCGGGTGAAACGCCATGACGTCACCTTGCCATGGCTGTCGATGACGAGATGGCACGCCATCGCGGCACGATCCTCGCCCGCCTTCAGCGAACAGACGCCGGCGGACAAGATTTCGGGCAACATCGGCACGACGCGGTCGGGGAAATAGACGCTGTTGCCGCGCCGCCGCGCCTCGCGGTCGAGTTCGCCGTCTGGCCGCACATAATAGCTGACGTCCGCAATCGCGACGATCGCCCGGAAACCGCCCTTGTTGCCCGGATCCTCGTCGGGCGCCGCCCA
Organism: Sphingopyxis sp. KK2; assembly: GCF_001990265.1. GTDB lineage: Bacteria > Pseudomonadota > Alphaproteobacteria > Sphingomonadales > Sphingomonadaceae > Sphingopyxis. Next base: position 45,338 of record NZ_LYVN01000002.1, on the reverse strand, counting down.
CACCGCATCGTCATGGTCGCGCGCGTCGATCGGGTCGATCGCGACGATCGGCAGCGCGCGCAGATCCTCGCGCCCCTCGGGCGTCAGCGGCAGTTTCGCCGCGCGCTCGGCCTCGGCGATCGTCTCGCCGCTGAAGACATGCGGGATTTCGTGGCGCGCAATCGCGATCATGCTCAGCGCCTTGGGCGCAAAGGGATCGCCGATGCGTTCGATCACCTTCGCCTTGGTCGCGGGCCCGCGGCCGGTCAGTTCGGCGCGCACGAGGTCGCCGATCGCCGCATCGCCCATGTCGGCGACCGCGAAGTCGAAGCGCGCGCGCTTGTCGGCGGGGCGCAGCCAGGTCATCGCCTTGCCGCCCGGGCCGACGTCGTGGACGAGCACGCCGACGATCAGCTCGGCGCTCGCCTGCAACCGCTTCATCGGATGCGCGACATGCCCGCTGCCGCGTTCCTCGGTGCGCGCAAGGATGCGGTCGCCGATGCCGAGCGCGCCCTTGCGCCCCTGCTCCATCACGCGCACCCGCGGCGGCGGGGTCGAGGCTTCCCAGCGATCGGGCACCGCCCAGAGGTTGCTGCCCTCGATCGCGACGACGCGCAGCACCGTTACCTTGGGCAATCCGCCGTGCTTGTGGAACGCGCGCCCCGGCGCCAGATCGACGATCCCCTCGTCGGTCATGTCCTTGAGCAGCGCCTTCAGCGCGATCTTGTCGGCGCCGTGGAGCCCGAAATGCTTGGCGATCTCTCGCTTGCCGACCGCGCCGGGGCTCTGCTCGATGAAACGCATGATCTGGTCGGGCGTGGGCAGGCCGGGCTGCGGCTTGGGCTTTTTCATCGGACGTCCAAATGGTTCGCGCGGAGACGCGGAGACGCGGAGATGTCAGTTCGGGCCGACAGGCCCATTCTCTCCTTCAACGACGCGGCGGGCCGCAGCGATGGACGAGAAGAGCCGCTTTGCGGCAGGCGCAACCTCTCCGCGTCTCCGGGTCTCCGCGCGAACAAAATCAATAGGTCCGCCCGACGAGTACCCGTTCGACCGCCGGCTCGCCGGTGAAGAAGCAGGCGCCGTCTGCCGGGGCGGCATCGAGCGGGGTGTTGCGCATCGTCAGCTTGAGCGCCTTCAGCTGCTCGACGATCTTGTCGAGCGCAGCACCGCTCGGGCGCGACCATTGCACCTCGGCCCAGCCGACGAACTTGTCGTCGCCCGCGAAATGCGCTTTCAGATCCGTGACATCGCGGCTGATGTTCGCATCGAGCCGCGCCTTGGCCTCGGCATGGAGATTGGCCTGGATCTCCTCGAGCGTCGCCACCGCGGCGGCAACGAAATCGCCCTTCGCGACGAACGCGGTGTCGAGCTTGCCGCTCTCCTGATACAGCCGGTCGCGGCGGATCACCGCGACATTGCCGCCGGCTACGTCGCGCGGGCCGATCTCGACGATCACCGGTGCGCCCTTCTTGACCCAGCCCCAGCGCTTGGTCTGCGCCTTGGCGCCGCCGGTGTCGAGCAGCACGCGCACGGGTTCGCGGAACGCGTCGAGCGCCTTGAGCTGCACCTCGAGATCGCGGCAATAATCGAGGATCGCCGCGTCTTCGTCATTCTCGCGCAGCATCGGCACGATCACGATCTGGTGCGGCGCGATGCGCGGCGGACAGCGCAGCCCGTCGTCATCGCCATGCGTCATGATGACGCCGCCGATCATTCGCGTCGAGGTGCCCCAGCTCGTCGTGTGGCACAGGCTGTGGCCGCCGTCCTTGTCCTGGTAGCGGATGTTCGCCGCCTCGGCGAAGCCGGTGCCGAGATAATGCGAGGTGCCGGCTTGCAGCGCCTTGCCGTCCTGCATCATCGCCTCGATCGAATAGGTCGCGACCGCGCCCGGGAAACGCTCATTCTCGGGCTTTTCGCCCGCCACGACGGGCATCGCGAGCACATCCTCGGCGAAGGCGCGGTACATTTCGAGCGCGCGCAGCGTTTCGGCCATCGCGTCGTCGCGGTCGGCGTGCGCGGTATGGCCCTCCTGCCACAGGAATTCGCTGGTGCGCAGGAACATGCGCGTGCGCATCTCCCAGCGCACAACATTCGCCCACTGGTTGACCTTGAGCGGCAGGTCGCGCCAGCTCTGCACCCAGCGGCTCATCGCGCTGCCGATCACCGTCTCCGACGTCGGGCGCACGATCAGCGGCTCCTCGAGCTTCGCCTCGGGATCGGGAACCAGCTTGCCCTTGTCGTTCGCGATCAGGCGATGGTGGGTAACGACCGCCATTTCCTTTGCAAAACCATCGACATGGTCGGCTTCCTTTTCAAAGAAGCTCAAGGGAATGAAGAGCGGGAAATAGGCGTTCTGGACGCCGGCATCCTTGATCGCGGCGTCCATCACCGTCTGGATTCGTTCCCAGATGCCATAGCCCCACGGCTTGATGACCATGCAGCCGCGCACCCCCGATTCCTCGGCGAGGTCGGCTTCGGCAATGACATCCTGATACCAGGCCGCGAAGTCGGCCTGCCGGGTTACGCTGAGCGCATGTTTGACCATTTGTCCTGATTTCTATGCTGGGGGCGGGAGAGCGCCCCGATTATTTCTTGGCGAGCTCGGCCTTCAGTTCGGCGACTTCGGCCTTGAGCGCGGCGATTTCGGCGTCCTTCGCCTTGGTGTTCGAGGCGCCCGGAATGAAGGCGCTGGTCGCCTGCTGGAACATTTCGAGGTTCCGGCGCGTCAGCTCGGCCAATGGGTTCGACCCGAGGGCGCCTTCGAGCGCGGCGCGGACATCCTGCTGGTTCTTGCGGAAGGTCGCCATCGAGGCTTCGAGATATTGCGGCACCATCGACTGCATCTTGTCGCCGTACATCCCGATCAGCTGGCGCAGGAAATTGACGGGCAGCAGCGTCTCGCCGCGCGTTTCCTCGTCCATGATGATCTGGGTCAGCACATTATGCGTAATATCCTCGCCGCTCTTGGCATCGAGCACGCTGAATTCGCGCCCGTCGCGCACCATCGTGCCCAGATCCTCGAGCGTGATGTAGCAGCTGCGCTCGGTGTCATAGAGGCGTCGGTTCGCATATTTCTTGATGATGACCGTGTCGCCATCGGTCGGCGCCTTGGACTTCGCCATGGTGATGCTGCTCCCTGGTCCGGTGGCAAAGGCGACCCCGCCGCTCCGGCTTATTTGAATTCGGAACATGGGCATTAGCACCAATATATGATGCATCGCAACATGAGCCGAAGGGCCAATGGCGATTCGTGAGCGCAGCTTCGCGATACTGTCTTAATAGGCAAAGCCGGGTGGAGCCCGGCGATGGCAATCGCGACCTCGTTATCGACGTCACCACCGCTCAAAAGTAATATAGTTTCACAAGAAACCGTTGCATTGACATAATGACTGCATCCTTGCCCATCCCCTCGCCGCTTCATGTCGCGCTGCAACAAGCTTATTATTCAAGGCCTTTCCCCAGTCAGCGTCGACCAGTGTTGCGAAAATGACACAATGTCATGACGATGCGGCAAAGCGGTGGAAAATTTGCCCCCCAGGGGTTGTGCGCTTTCCGATTTCGGGCTTTCTAGCTGTCAATCCGTTCATCTCTATTTTTGAACGGGCAACCGGGGAGTTACCAAATGAACAAGTCGCACCTGCTTATGGGTGCTGCTGCCGTTGCAGTAGCCATGTCCGTGAGCCAGCCTGTTTTCGCACAAGCTGCCGCCGATTGCGTCGACGCCAATGAGAATGGCGTCTGCGATTCGGACGAAAATACCGACCGCGCGATCGTCGTCACCGGATCGCGCATTTCGCGCCCGACGCTCGAATCGTCGGTTCCGCTGACCTCGGTCGATGTCGGCGATCTGACCGACACCGGCGACGTCTCGCTGGGTGACGCGCTGAACGACCTTCCGTCGCTGCGCTCGACCTTCAGCCAGGGCAACTCGACCCGCTTCATCGGCACCGCCGGCCTGAACATCCTCGATCTTCGCGGCCTCGGCATTTCGCGCACGCTGGTGCTCGTCAACGGCAAACGTCACATCACCGCGCTGCCGGGCGACTATCTGGTCGACGTCAACACGATCCCGGTCGACCTGCTCGAGCGCGTCGACATCGTCACCGGCGGCAACTCGGCGATCTACGGCTCGGACGCCGTCGCCGGCGTCGTCAACTTCATCACCAAGCGCAACTATGACGGCCTGAGCCTGCGCGCGCAGGGCGGCGTCTCGTCGCGCGGCGACCGCGGCAACCTGTTCGTCAGCGGCACCTGGGGCAAGAATTTCGCCGACGGCCGCGGCAACATCGCCGTGTCGGCCGAATATGCCGAATCCGATCCGCTCTACTTCACCGACCGTGACGGCCTGACCGGCGCCTATTCGGGCCGCTGCCAGTTCCAGCAGACCGACCGCACCACCGACGAGACCCAGGCGGGCGACGGCATTCCCGACAGCACCTTCCTGTGCGGCATCAAGAACGCATCGATCAGCGACGGCGGCACCCTCGGGGCGATCGACGCCACGTCGGCCGCGCGTCGTCGTTACCTGCGCTTCGCTCCGAACGGCGATCTCTTCATCGACACGCCCGACGACTCCTTCTCGGACATCGGTTCGACCGGTAACCAGCAGGGCGGCGCGGGCTCGACGCTGCGCAACACCGGCCAGCTCGCTGCCGGCCTGAAGCGCTATGCGATCAACCTGCTCGCGCACTATGACGTCAGCGACGCCTTCCGTCCGTTCATCGAAGCCAAATATGTTCGCGTGAACGCGGTTCAGGAAGGTCAGCCGAGCTTCTTCCAAGGCTCGCTCGCCGGTTTCTTTGCAAATACCGACGAACAGTTTGCGGCTATTCCGGAACTGCGTTGCGACAACCCGTTCCTTACCACTCAAGCCTTCCAGACGCTCTCGGGCTTCGGTGTCTGCGGCGCAACGCCTGACGCTACCCCCTTCGCGATTTCGCGTTTCAACACGGACTTCGGCGGCCGCGGCGAATATCACACGCGTGAAACCTACCGCATCGTCGCTGGTGTCGAAGGCACGTTCAACGACGACTGGGGTTACGAAATCTCGGCGAACTACGGCCGTCTCGACACGCGTATGAAGTCGCTGAACAACCTCAAGCTGTATGACGAACAGGGCAATCTGGACGGCTTCCTGCTTGCCTATGACGCCGTGCGCAACAGCTCGGGCCAGATCGTCTGCCGCGTCAACGCCGACGCGATCACGACGAACGACCGCCCGGACTGCGTGCCGATCAACCTGTTCGGCAGCGGCCAGCCCAGCGCCGCAGCGCTCGCGTTCATCAACACCGACTCGCTCCGCAAGGAAAAGGCTGAGGAATTCGTTGCCACGGCAAGCGTCAACGGCGACCTGTCGCAGCTGTTCGAACTGCCGGGTGGTCCGATCGGCTTCGCTTTCGGCGCCGAATATCGTGAAGAAACCGCCTATTCGGCCTATGACGACCTGGTCGCCAGCGGCGGCACGTTCCTCAACGCGATCCCGCCGTTCGACCCCGCGAAGCTGACCGTGAAGGAAGCATTCGGCGAAGTCAGCGTTCCGCTGCTCGCCAACATGCCCTTCGCCGAAGAACTGTCGGTCAGCGCCGCTGCGCGCGTTTCGGACTATAACAGCGCCGCCGGCACCGTCTGGGCGTATAACGTCCAGGGCCTGTATGCGCCGATCCCGGACGTCCGTTTCCGCGCCGCTTACGCAAAGTCGGTTCGTACCCCGACGCAGAGCGACCTGTTCTCGACGCCGAGCGAAAACTTCGCGCAGATTGCCGACCCGTGCGACGTCAGCCGCATCAACAACGGGCCGAATCGCGTCGCGAACTGCGCCGCAGCGGGCGTTCCGGTCGGTTTCATCAACACGATCGCGAACAGCCAGACCACGGGCTTCCTGTCGGGCGGCAACCCCACCCTGCAGAACGAAATCGGCAAGAGCCTGACGCTCGGCATCGTCGTTGAACCCAGCTTCCTGCCGGGCTTCAACTTCACCGTCGACTATTACAAGATCAAGGTCGAAAGCCTGATCTCGGCGCTTGGCGCGCAGCAGATCATCGACCTGTGCTATGATAGCTCGACGGGCATCGACAACCCGTTCTGCGCGACCGTGCAGCGTAACTCGGCCGGCTTCTTCATCGAACCGGCGGTGATCTCGGGCGGCGTGAACTTCGCGGCGCAGAAGACCGAAGGTGTCGACCTCGACGTCCAGTATCGCCGGACGTTCGACAACGGCCACCGCCTGTCGTTCCGCGCCATCGCGACGCACCTGCTGCGCCTCGACAACTTCACCAACCCGCTCAATGCGCTCGAACCGAACCGCCAGATGAGCGAACTCGGTGATCCGCGTTGGGCTGCGAACGCCAGCATCAACTACGACTTCGGTGAATTCGATCTCGGCTGGACCGTTCGCTATATCGGCAAGCAGACCATCGGCACCTACGAAGCCCAGCATCCGTACAAGGGCGCTTGCCCGACCAGCGGCAACATCCCGCTGGGCGGCGGAACCTGTACCCCGGGCGACATCGTGCTCCTGCCGCCGACGAACCCCGATGCGTTCGCCGAAGTCACCTATCCGGACGTGTTCTACCACAGCTTCCGCGCGAACCTCGAAATCGACAAGAAGTTCAACTTCTACGTCGGCGTCGACAACGTGTTCGACAAGCTGCCGCCGCTGGGCCTGCTTGGCACCGCTGCGGGCGATCCGTTCGACAGCTTCGGCCGTTACTTCTACGCCGGTATCAAAGCCAGCTGGTAAGCCAGTCGGCTCCGGCCACCGAAACGGGCCGCCTTCCTTCGGGAAGGCGGCCTTTTTCTTTTGGGGCGTGGTGGTTTTGAGGTCGGGAACGGACGTTCAATATCCTCCCTGTCGCGCAGCGACGGGGAGTTGGCAGCGCGAAGCGCTGACGGAGGGGCTGACGCTGTCAGTCGTCGTGCAGGCTTTCCGCGGCCGTCCACCACCGCTTCGCTGCGCTCCCCCGCCCCATGGCTTCGCCACAGGGAGGATGCCGGTCCGCTTTCTCCCGCTACCCGGGCGCCTCTGCTCAGCCCCAGCGACGCTCGAAACGGTCGCCCAGCCCGGTGAGCAATTCATATTGCGAGAGCCCGCTCGCCGTCGCCGTCGTCGGCAGGTCGTAATCGATCGCCAGCCAGTCGCCCTCGCCCAGCGTGCCCGCACCGCTGGCATCGAACGCCGTCAGGTCCATCGACACGCGCCCGATCAGCGGCAGCGCCGCGCCGTTCCATGTCGCACCGCCATGACCCGCATGGCAGCGCAGATAGCCGTCGGCATAGCCCAGATTGGTCACCGCGATGCGGCTGTCGGCGGCTGCGGTCCAGCTCGCGCCATAACCGACGGTCTCGCCCGCGCGCACGTCGCGCAGTTGCAGCACGCGCGCCTCGGGAAAGACCACCTGGCGCAGCTGCCCCGCCGCATCGGCGCGCGGCAGCCCGCCATAGAGCGCGATGCCGGGCCGCGTCAGGTCGAAGGCGTAGTCGGCGCCGAGACATATCCCCGCGCTGTTCGCGAGGCTGTAGCGCCGCGCTGGAATAGCCTCGCGCAGCGCCCCAAACGCCGCGAGCTGCTGCGCATTTTGCGCGCTGTCCTCATCGGCCGAGGCGAGATGGCTGAGCAGGGTCTCGATGACCAGCCCATCGAGCGCGCCGCCCAGCGCCTCCTCGACGCGCAACCCGAGCCGGCTCATCCCGGTGTCGACCATGACGTCGCACGGCCGCGCGTCGCCGCCCGCGCGCCAGCGCGCGACCTGCTCGACGCTGTTCAGCACCGGCCGCACCGGCAGCGTCCGCGCCGCGACCATATCGGCCTCGCCCACCCCGTGGAGCACTGACAGCGCCACGCCCGCGGGCAGCGGCATCAGCGCCGCCGCCTCGGCCCAGGACGCGACAAAGAAATCGCGGCACCCTGCGGCCGCCAGATGGTGCATCACTTCGCGCGCGCCGAGCCCATAGCCATTGGCCTTGATCGCCGCACCGCAGGCCGCGCTTCCGCCTTGTGCCGCCAGCCAGCGCCAGTTGGCGACAAGCGCCCCGGCGTCGAGGCGAAGGCGAAGCGGCGGCGCGATATCGATCATGCCCCTGCCCCTAGCCGCGATCGGCGGCAGCGCCAATGCCGATCAGTTCGCCGGCCCCGGTGCGGGTGCCGCCTTGTCCCATTGCCCCTCGACCGGCTCCTTGAGCATGAAAGCGGCGACGAGGAACGCCACCAGCACCACGATCCAGGTGTACCACAGCCCGGCATAGGCATTGCCCGTCTTGGCGATGATGAAGCTCGCAATCAGCGGCAGGAACCCGCCGAAATAGCCGGTGCCGAGGTGATAGGGGATCGACAGCGACGAATAGCGGACATGCGGCGGGAACATTTCGGACAGCAGAGCCGCAACCGGGCCATAGGTGAAACCCGACAGTGCGCTCAAACCGAGCAGTGCGACAAGGATCACCGCGATGCCGAGCGCCCCCGGCACCTGCTTTTCGAAATCATAGCCCATCGCCTCGAGCGCGGGCTTGAGCACCCCCGGGTCCTCGCCCGCAACTTCGCGGCCGCCGATCTCGACCTTGACGCTGTCGAAACCGCTGCCGCTGTCCACCACCGTGTACGGCACGCCGAGCTTGGTGAGTTCGCCCAGCGTCTTGCCGCACGCGGTCGTCTGTTTCGAGGCAAAGGGATCGAAGCTGCACTGCGACCCCGTCACCACCACCGGCGCCTTTTCGGCCGCGGCGGTGAGCGCGGGATTGCCGACGCTGCCCATCAGCCAGAACAGCGGGAAGAGCAGCACCAGCGTCGCGGCATAGCCCCACACGATCGGCTTCTTGCGCCCGATCTTGTCGGAGATATGCCCCGCCCACAGGAAGAAGCCCATGCCGAGCGCGGCGGCGAAACCGACGATGATCTCGGCCGCCGTATCCTCGACCTTCATCGGCCCCTTGAGGAAGGCGAGGCCCGAGAACATCGCGGTGTACCAGATTACGGTGAGTCCCGCGGCGATACCGAACAGCGCGACAAAGATGCGCTTGGGGTTGCCCGGGAAGGTAAAGCTCTCCTTGAGCGGGTTCTTCGCCAGTTCGCCCTCGGCCTTCATCGCCTGGAACACCGGGCTTTCGGACAGCTTGAGCCGCATCCACAGCGAGATCGCGAGCAGGATCAGCGACAGCAGGAACGGCACGCGCCAGCCCCAGCTTTCCCACACTGCGTCGGACATCAGCGCCTTGCATCCCAGCACGACGATCAGGCTGAGCACGAAGCCGCCGACGACGCTCGCCTGGATGAAGCTGGTATAGAAGCCGCGCCGCTCGGGCGGTGAGTGCTCCGCCACATACACGGCGGCCCCGCCATATTCGCCGCCAAGCGCCAGGCCCTGCAGCACGCGCAGCAGGATGACGATGATCGGCGCCGCGATGCCGATCGTCGCCGCCGACGGGATCAGCCCGACGCCGGCAGTCGCGACGCCCATCAGCGTGACGGTGACGAGAAACGTATATTTGCGCCCGAGCCGGTCGCCGAGGAAACCGAACAGCACCGCGCCCAGCGGCCGGAAGCCGAAACCGACCGCGAACCCCGCCCAGACGAGCAGGATTTCGAGCGTCGCATTGTCGCTGGGGAAAAAGGCCTTGCCGATGATCGCCGCGAGCGTGCCGTAGATGAAGAAATCATACCATTCGAAGATTGTCCCCGCCGACGACGCGGCGATGACCATGCGGATATCCTTCTTGGTCGGCTGATAGACTGCGGCCTCGCTCATCGCGTGACATTCCCCCAAATGCGTTGTTTATCTGCCTCCGTCATAGAGGCTGTTCGGCCTTGCACAAGCGGGCGCGTGGGCGCAGCATCGCACCATGACCCAGTTCATCGACCTTTCGATCCCGATCACCAACGACGTCGTGTCGGACCCGCCGGTGATGCGCCCGCAGATCACCTACATGACCCACGAAAACACATGGCAACAGATCGCGATGTTCTTTCCGGGGCTGACGCAGGACGACCTGCCCGACGGCGAAGGCTGGGCGGTCGAAAGCCTGACCTTGAGCACACACAACGGCACGCATATGGACGCGCCCTGGCATTTCCATTCGACCACCGATCGCGGCGCCACCCCGGCGCCGAGCATCGACGAGGCGCCGCTCGACCTCTTCTTCCGTCCGGGCGTGAAGCTCGATTTCTCGGCCCGCCCCGCGGGGCATGTCGTCACCGCTGCCGAGGTCGAGGCCGAACTCGCGCGCATCGGCCATACGCTCCAGCCTTATGATATCGTGCTCGTCCAGTCCGGCGCGATCTACGGCACCGACAATTTCACCGACCAGGGCTGCGGCATGGGCGAGGAAGCAACGCTGTACCTGACGACACGCGGCGTACAGGTCGTCGGCACCGACGCGTGGAGCTGGGATGCGCCGTTCAGCCACACCGCGAAGCGGTGGGCCGAGACGCGCGACCCCAAGATCATCTGGGAAGGGCACAAGGCGGGCCGCATCCAGCCCTATTACCAGATCGAAAAGCTCACCAACCTCGCCGCCCTGCCCGCCACCGGCTGGACGCTGAGCTGCTTCCCGGTGAAGATTGAACGCGCGAGCGCGGGGTGGATTCGCGCGGTGGCGCTGGTCGAGGATTAGAGCGGTATCTCGCCGAGCATCGGAAAGACCGTCACCGGAATGGCGAAGGTGAAGGCGGCACGCCGCAGCGACGGGCTGTAGCAGCGGCGCAGGAACAGCCAGACGAAGACGATCGGCAACAGATAGGTGCTGAGCAGCAGCCAGAAAGGCAGCGGCCGATAGGGGGCCGCCGCCGCAACGGCGTCCTCGTTCACAAATTCACCGTCGCCAATATCCACAACGTCCACCCGCCCAGAACCAGGAGGCTCGCCCATGTCGCAACGACGCCGATCTGCCGCGTCACCGGCGGCTTCCCCGGCTCGACCGGCGCGTGCAGCCCCGCGATATGCGCGACGCGGCCGATCAGGAAGATCGCGCCGATCACCATCAGCGCCATATGGTTCGCCCGCGCGCTTTCAAGCAGCCCGAGCAGGATGACGACGATCGGCGCATGTTCGGCCAGATTGCCGTGGCTGCGGCTCGCCGCGATCAGCTTCGCATCGCCATGGTCGCCGAACGCGGCGCTGAGGCGCAGCCGCTGGCGCACCGTCAGGATCGCGGTGAACAGCAGCAACAGCGCGCACACGGCGCCGACGAAGGCGGTTACCGGTAATGTCATGATCGTCCCTCCCCCAAACCCCGCTCCCCAATTCCCGTCATTGCGAGCATAGCGAAGCAATCCAGAGCGGTGTACGCCACTCTGGATTGCTTCGCTACGCTCGCAATGACGGACTTTCTGGGTCGGGCGATCAAAACAGCCGCGACCCGTTCGGCACCGCGCGGTCGGGCGCGAATAGGATCACCGCGCCTTCCTCGTCGGCGAAGCCCAAGGTCAGCACCTCGGACATGAACTTGCCGATCTGGCGCGGCGGGAAATTGACCACCGCGGCGACCTGCCGCCCCGCCAGTTCCTCCAGCGCATAGCGGTCGACGATCTGCGCGCTGCTCTTCTTCACCCCGATCGCAGGGCCGAAGTCGATCTTCAGCTTGAACGCGGGCTTGCGCGCTTCGGGATAGGGTTCGGCCTCGACGATCGTGCCGATGCGGATATCGACCTTCAGGAAATCGTCAAAGGCGATCGGGTCGGCGGCGGGGGCGTCGTTTTCGTGATTCAGGTGCATTTCCAACCCTTCGTCATCCCCGCGAAGGCGGGAATCCAGCTTTGGCGTCGTCTTAGCTGGATTCCCGCTTTCGCGGGAATGACGAAAAACGGGATTGGCCCGAAGCTCCTATTCCATCTCCAGGATCACCGCATCCACCGCCAGGCTGTCGCCCTGCGCGGCATTCACCGTCTTCACCACGCCCGTTTTTTCGGCGCGCAGGATATTCTCCATCTTCATCGCCTCGACCGTCGCGAGCGGCTGGCCGGCCTCGACCTTGTCGCCCTCGCCGACGTGCAGCGCCACCAGCAACCCCGGCATCGGGCAGATCAGGAATTTCGACAGGTCGGGCGGCACTTTCTCGATCATGTGCGCGCTCAGCGGCGCGACATGCCACGGCAGGACGCGGACATTATGGATGCGCCCGCGCGTCGTCATGCGCCATCCGGTGCGCGTCTTGGCGACCTTCACCGCGAGTTCGCTGTCGTCGATGTCGGCCACCACCAGCTTGTCACCCGGCGTATACTCCAGCGCGATGTCGACCTTGTCGCCATCGACCTTGATATGCTTCTCGCCGACCTTGACCTTGTGCGGGGTGCCGTCGATCGTCACCTGCCATTTGGCGGGCGGCTCGAGCCGGTCGCCGAGCTGGCCATCGGTGCGCCGCGCGCGGTCGGCCTCGGCCGACGCCATGAAGCCCGCGATCGCCGCCAGCGCGCGCGTCACATCGGCGTCGGTGTCGGCGCCGTGGAAGCCTTCGGGATATTCCTCGGCGATGAAGCCGGTGGTCAGCTCGCCCGAGCGAAAGCGCGGGTGCTGCATGATCGCCGACAGGAAGTCGATATTGTGACCGAGCCCCTCGAGCTCGAAGCGGTCGAGCGCCGCGACCTGCAAATCGGCGGCCTCGTCGCGCGTCTCGCCCCAGGTGATCAGCTTGGCGATCATCGGGTCGTAGAAGATCGACACTTCGCCGCCCTCCTCGACCCCCGCGTCGACGCGCACGCCCTCGTCGCCACGCTCGTCACCCTCCCACGCCGGCACGGGGGTGCGATAGCGCACGAGGCGCCCCGTCGAGGGCAGGAAGCCGCGATAGGGATCCTCGGCATAGACGCGGTTCTCGATCGCCCAGCCGTCGAGCTTCACATCTTCCTGTTTCAGCTCGAGCTTTTCGCCTGCGGCGACGCGGATCATCTGCTCGACCAGATCGATCCCGGTGATCGCCTCGGTCACCGGATGCTCGACCTGAAGCCGGGTGTTCATTTCGAGGAAATAGAAGCTCTCGCCCGTCGGGTCGGCGCCCGACACGATCAGTTCGACCGTGCCCGCGCTGTAATAGCCGACCGCCTTCGCCAGCGCGACGCACTGCTCGCCCATCGCCTTGCGCATCTTGGGCGTCACGAAGGGCGACGGCGCTTCCTCGACGACCTTCTGGTGGCGGCGCTGGATGCTGCACTCGCGCTCGTTGAGGTACAGCGTGTTGCCATGCTGGTCGCCAAGGATCTGGATCTCGATATGGCGCGGGTTGAGGATGAATTTCTCGATGAACACGCGGTCGTCGCCGAAGCTGTTGAGCCCCTCGCGCTTGACGCTCTCGAACCCCTCGCGGACGTCCTGCTCGCTATAGGCGAGGCGCATGCCCTTGCCCCCGCCGCCGGCGCTGGCCTTCATCATCACCGGATAGCCGATCTCGTCCGAGATGCGCACCGCATGCTCGGTGTCCTCGATCTCGCCGACGAAGCCGGGGACGACGTTCACGCCCGCTTCCATCGCGAGCTTCTTCGACTCGATCTTGTCGCCCATCGCGGCGATCGCGTTCACCGGCGGGCCGATGAAGGCGATATTTTCCTTCGCGAGCGCCTCGGCAAAGCTGGTCCGTTCGGACAGGAAGCCATAGCCCGGATGCACCGCCTCGGCGCCGGTTTCCTTGCACGCCGCGATGATCTTGTCGGCGATCAGATAGGATTCGGCCGCAGGCGAAGCGCCAATGTGGACGGCTTCGTCGGCCATCTGCACAAAGGGCGCGCGCGCATCGGCGTCCGAATAGACGGCGACGGTCGCAATGCCCATGCGGCGCGCGGTCTTGATAACGCGGCAGGCGATTTCGCCGCGATTGGCGATCAGGATTTTCTTGAACATCAATTTTCCTCGACAAGTGCCTTGAGTTGTTCGGTACGTTCTTGGGTCAGCCGCGCCATGCAGCCGCTGTGCAGCATCGGCGCCATGCTCCCGCCGCGTGCGGCGAAGCTTTCGGAGAGACAGTGCTGGTCGCGATAGGTGAGCCACGCGCGCTGCGCCGCGAGCAGCGTGTCATAATGCGTCGGCTGGCTGTCGTAACTGCGGTCGATGGTCTTGTCGCGCGCCTTCAGCGCCGCGACGGTGAGCTTCCATTGCGCGTTGAGTTCGGCATCGGCGGCATCATATTCCTTGCCTGCGCAGAAATTCATCTCGACCTGATATTGCGCGTTCTCGCAATCGACCGCGGGCTCCTGCGCCGCCGCAGCGAGCAGCATCAACGACATCAGCATCATTCGCCCGCCTCCTTCGCCGCCGGTTCGCTGCGATAGATCTTCGACACCTGCCGCGCCCAGACGAGCATCAGCGCCAGCGCCCCGATCCACAGCAAATTCTCGACCCAAAGCGGCGACGCCTCGCCGCCCTCGGTCCCCATCCGCACCCCCTGCATCCGGTTCGCCGTATAGCCGCACGCGCACGAGGCGGGCAGCAACAGCACCGAGGTCAGCAGGGCAAGGAGCGGCTTGCGGGTCACTATTCGGCCGCTTCCGTCAGCACGCCCATCCGCATCGGCTCTTCGCTCGTCATCGGCACGATGCCCAGCTTCGCGAACAGCGCCGCGTCGGCGCTGTCGCCGCGGTTGCCCGTCGTCAGCAGCTTGTCGCCGGTGAAGATGCTGTTCGCGCCCGCCATGAAGCACAAGGCCTGCGTCGCCTCCGACATGCTCTCGCGCCCCGCCGACAGGCGGACCATCGAGCGCGGCATGGTGATGCGCGCGACCGCGACGGTGCGCACGAATTCGATGTCGTCGATCTTCGCGAGCGGCGTGTCGGCGAGCATGTCGCCGAGCACGGTGCCCTTCACCGGCACCAGCGCGTTGATCGGCACGCTGCCCGGATGTTCGGGCAAGGTCGCGAGCGCATGGATGAAGCCGACGCGGTCCTGCCGGTTCTCGCCCAGCCCGACGATCCCGCCCGAACAGACGTTGATCCCCGCCGCGCGCACTTCCTCGAGCGTGTCGAGCCGATCCTGGAAGGTCCGCGTCGAGATGATATTCTCGTAATTCTCCGGGCTCGTGTCGATATTGTGGTTATAATAGTCGAGCCCCGCGACCGCGAGCGTCTGCGCCTGTTCCTTGGTCAGCATGCCCAGCGTCATGCAGGTTTCCATGCCCATCTGGCGCACGCCCTCGACCATCTCGACGATCGCGGGCATGTCGCGCTCCTTGGGGTTGCGCCAGGCGGCGCCCATGCAGAAGCGCTTCGAACCCGAATCCTTCGCCTCGGCCGCCGCCTGCAGCACCGCGCGCACGTCCATCAGCTTGGTCGCCTTGAGGCCGCTGTCGGCATGCTTCGACTGCGAACAATAGCCGCAATCCTCGACGCAGCCGCCGGTCTTGATGCTGAGCAAGGTGCAAAGCTGCACCTCGCCGCGCGCGTGATGACGGCGGTGGACGCCCTGCGCTTCCCACATCAGCTCGTCGAACGGCAGGTCGAACAGCTCGGCGATTTCCTCGCGGGTCCAGTCGGTGCGGGTTTCCATGGTCATGCGGCTTCTCCAAGAGGGGGCATATTGTGGCCGAGCAAGCGCAGCACGTCGGCGGCGCACTCCACGACATTCGATCCGGGGCCGTAGATGCCCTGCACCCCGGCGTCGCGCAGATAGTCGTAATCCTGCGGCGGGATCACCCCGCCCGCGATCACCTTGATGTCGGTGCGGCCGGCTTCCTTGAGCTTGCCGATCAGTTCGGGGATCAAGGTCTTGTGCCCGGCGGCCAGGCTCGACGCGCCGACGACGTCGACGCCGCTGTCGAGCGCGAGCACCACCGTCTCCTCGGGCGTCTGGAACAAAGGCCCCGACACGACGTCGAAGCCCATGTCGCCGAACGCCGAGGCGATGATGTTCGCGCCGCGGTCATGCCCGTCCTGCCCCATCTTGGCGACGAGCAGCTTCGGTTTGCGCCCCATGCGGCGCTCGACCGCCGCGACGCCGTCGAGCACCTGCTGCCAGCGCGCATCGCCCTCATAGGGCGCGGCATAGACGCCCTTCACCGGGGTCGGCTGGGTGCCGTAACGGTCGAAGCTTTCCTCCATCGCCGACGAGATTTCGCCGAGCGTCGCGCGCGCGCGCGCCGCCTCGACCGCATGCGCGAGCAGGTTGTTCTCGATCGACTGCTCGCCTGCGGCCGCGTCGCGCAGCGCCTTCAGCGCCGCCTGGCACGCCGCCTCGTCGCGACCCGCCTTGGTCTTGTTGATCCGCGCGATCTGCGCCTCGCGGACCTTCGTGTTGTCGACCTCGAGCGTTTCGAGCAGGTCCTCGTTGGCGAGGCGATATTTGTTCACCCCGACGATCACATCGTCGCCGCGGTCGACGCGTGCCTGCCGCGCGGCGGCGGCGGTCTCGATCATCGCCTTGGGCCAGCCGGCGGCGACGGCCTTCGCCATGCCGCCTTCCTTTTCGACACGCTCGATGATCTCCCACGCCTTGTCGACCAGCTCCTGCGTCAGCGCCTCGACATAATAAGAGCCGCCGAGCGGATCGACGACCTTGGTCATCCCCGTCTCTTCCTGGATGACGATCTGCGTATTGCGCGCGATACGCGCCGAAAAGTCGGTCGGCAGCGCGATGGCTTCGTCGAGCGCGTTGGTGTGCAGCGATTGGGTGCCGCCCAGCATCGCCGCCATCGCCTCGATCGTCGTGCGCATGACGTTATTGTACGGGTCCTGCTCGGTGAGCGAGACCCCCGACGTCTGGCAGTGCGTGCGCAGCATCTTGCTGCGCTCGTCCTTGGCGCCAAGGTTGGTCATCACGCGGTGCCACAGCACGCGCGCGGCGCGCAGCTTGGCGATCTCCATGAAGAAGTTCATGCCGATCGCGAAGAAGAAGCTCAAACGCCCCGCGAACTTGTCGATGTCGAGGCCCGATGCGACGCCGTAACGCACATATTCGGCGCCATCGGCGATCGTGAAGGCCAGCTCCTGCACCTGCGTCGCGCCGGCTTCCTGCATATGATAGCCCGAGATCGAGATGCTGTTGAACTTGGGCATCTCGCGGCTGGTATAGCCGAAGATGTCACTGATGATCCGCATGCTCGGCTCGGGCGGATAGATATAGGTGTTGCGGACCATGAACTCCTTGAGGATGTCGTTCTGGATGGTCCCGTCGAGCAATTTGCGCTCGACCCCCTGCTCCTCGCCCGCGACGATGAAGAAGGCGAGGATCGGGATCACCGCGCCGTTCATCGTCATGCTGACCGACATCTGGTCGAGCGGGATGCCGTCGAACAGGATTTTCATATCCTCGACGCTGTCGATCGCGACCCCCGCCTTGCCGACGTCGCCGACGACGCGCGGATGGTCGCTGTCATAGCCGCGGTGCGTCGCGAGGTCGAAGGCGACCGACAGCCCCTTCTGCCCCGCCGCGAGGTTGCGGCGATAAAAGGCGTTCGATTCCTCGGCGGTAGAGAAACCCGCATATTGCCGGATCGTCCACGGGCGACCGGCGTACATCGACGCACGCACCCCGCGCGTGAAGGGCGCGAAACCGGGCAGCCCGGGGTCGGTCGTGACGTCGTCGGCCGTATAGAGCGGCTTGACGTCGATCCCCTCGGGCGTCGCCCAGCTGAGCTCCTTGCCCTTCACTTCCTTGTCGGCGGCGGCAGCCCATTGGTCGAGCGTCGGTTTGTCGGTCATATGCAGTCTCGTTCCAATTTTCCTCTCCCACCGGGAGAGGATACGAAGCCTTGGCCGTAGGCCTAGGCGGAGTTGGTGAGGGTCTCTGCCCTCTCGATAGCGTGCATCCCCTCACCCAGCTTCGACTAGGCACCTTCGGCGCCAAGTCTTCGCAACCCTCTCCCGACGGGAGAGGGGGTAAGTGGTCTCAATGCGCCTCCTTCGGCGTCTCCATGATCTCGGTCAGCACCCCGCCCATATCCTTGGGATGCAAGAAGAAAATCAGCGTCCCGTGCGCCCCGATCCGCGGCTCGCCGAGCACGCGCTTGCCCAGCGCCTCGAACGCGGCCTTGGCGGCATGGATGTCGGGCACTTCATAACAAATATGATGCTGCCCCCCCGCCGGGTTCTTCTCGAGAAAGCCTGCGATCGAGGTGTTGCCCGGCAAGGGCTCGACCAGTTCGATCTGCGTCCCGTTCAGCGCGCCATCGGCGCCCGGCGTATCGACGAAGCACACTTTGACGCCCTGCTCGGGCAGGTCGAAGGGATCATGGATCTTCGTCGCGCCCATCACGTCGCGGTAAAAGACGATGCTGTCGGCAATCGACGGCGTCGCAACGCCGATATGGTTCAAACGTCCCAGTTTCATAAAGCCCTCGATATCCATCCCAACGTAATCGCGATCCCGATCGCGACGAAAACCAGCGCCAGCACCGCGACAAACTGCGTCCCGCGATAGGCCAGCGCAAAGCCGACCGGATTATCCTCGCGGTCGAGACCGCGGCCCATTCCGCGATCAACCACGCCGGCCTGCCCCCAGTGGCGCGCGATCGTCCAGGCGGTCCGGGCAACGACCCAGGCGCCGATCGTCCAGCACACCGAAATCGCGGCCCAAAGCCATTCCATCACCCGCGCCTCAACAACCCGGAACCTGGTCTTTGCCGACCAGTTCATATTTGCCGTCCTTCAGCACATAGCGCTGCCTGAACGCCTTGCTGCCCGTATAGGCGACAGTGAAGCTCTTGTCGGGCTCGGCCGCGACGATCGCGCCGTCATAGCCCTGCTCCTTCTGCCCCAGCCCGGCACCCGAACTCATCGCGTCGGTAAAGCTGCCGCGATCGACCGGCCCGTCCGGCGCCAACTCGGTCAGCACCGCGCTGCTGATCAGGCATCCCTGCCACACGCCGCCGCCCGCAGTGACCAGATAGGGGTTCTTGCCGATCGCATCGCTGAACGCCCAGCTGGTCGCGGCATTGCCCACGGTCCCGACGCCGCCGCGGTCGAGCCATTCGCCTTGCGTCTGCCACCCCGAAGGACCGCCCTGCAGATAGTGGATCGCATTGACCCCATTATCGCCATGCCCCGCATCCTCCAGACTGCCGAGGCTCAGCAGCACGCCGACATTGTTCGGCAGCAGGTGGATCGCCGCGGGCCGGAACTGATAGGTCCGCCCGTCGATCTCGCGCGTTGCGGTCGCCTCGGCGCCCTTGGGCAGGTCGAATGCGGTGCGGAACGCCAGATCGATCGTCGTGCTTTCCTCGCTCTCCAGCACCACCGGAAAGGCGGGTTCGGGCGCACCGACGGGGGTATCGGGATCGAACGCCGACGCCGCCGGCGAAGCCAGCAGCGCGGGGACAAGCAGGGCACCAAGAAGCAAGTTACGCATCATAAACCTCATTTGGAATCAAGGACATCGCGGCGGCATCCTAACCGTCCTTCACCCTTGTCTCCAGTCTGCCCGGACGCCTGTGGCGACCGTCACAGCCCATTCTCATTCCACCCGTTTGCGGAGAGGAAGGTCGGGCTGACCTTCAGTCATAAGTCATACCCGACCTTGAAATCCCAAATCTGGTGTAAGCGACGGAGTCATCCTCATTCTCGCAATACTGCACAAACGCCCATACGCGTTTTGGATTTTCCGGGAGCTCCCATGCGCCGCAGCCATCACCTCGATCCTTCAGTTCAAAACCGGAAGCTTTCATCTCGCTTCTCATCAAATCCTTGTTTTCCGAAAGAAGGTCGAGCCGTTCGCCAAATTGCCAAGAAAGATGTTCCTGCTCCAAATCGCTGGCCAAGATTTCAGACATCGTCATCGTTCGCTGACAACCAGCGAATATCACCAGCGCCGCAGCCGAAGCCAGAATGGCGGCACTAAAGCGGAATATTATCATGCTTCTTCCAGGGGTTCTCCAACTGCTTGTTGCGCAGCTTGCGCAGCCCCAACGCGATCCGCTTGCGCGTGTTGTGCGGGTGGATGACCTCGTCGATATAACCGCGTGACGCCGCGACGAAGGGGTTCGCAAAGCGGTCCTCATATTCCTTCGTGCGCTGCGCGATCTTTTCGGGATCGCCGATGTCGCTGCGGAAGATGATCTCGACCGCGCCCTTCGCGCCCATCACCGCGATCTCGGCGGTCGGCCAGGCATAGTTGAGGTCGCCGCGCAGATGCTTCGACGCCATCACGTCATAGGCGCCGCCATAGGCCTTGCGCGTGATCACCGTGATCTTGGGCACCGTCGCCTCGGCATAGGCGAACAGCAGCTTCGCGCCATGCTTGATGATGCCATTATATTCCTGCGCGGTGCCGGGCAGGAAGCCCGGGACGTCGACGAAGGTGACGATCGGGATTTCGAACGCGTCGCAGAAGCGGACGAAGCGCGCCGCCTTCTTCGACGAATTGATGTCGAGCACGCCCGCCAGCACCATCGGCTGGTTCGCGACGATGCCGATCGTGCGTCCCTCGATGCGTCCGAAGCCGCAGATGATGTTGCCCGCATGCGCCGGCTGCACCTCGAAGAAATCGCCTTCGTCGACCGTTTTGCGGATCAGTTCGTGCATGTCGTACGGCTGGTTCGCATTGGGCGGGATCAGCGTGTCGAGGCTCGGCTCGGCGCGGTCCCACGGGTCATCGGTCGGCCTCTCGGGCACGCCGCTGCGGTTGTTTTCGGGCAAATAATCGAAGAAATCGCGCGTCGCGAGCAGCGCCTCGATGTCGTTCTCGAACGCGATATCGGCGACCGAACTCTTGGTCGTGTGCGTGATCGCACCGCCCAGTTCCTCCTGCGTCACCACCTCGTTGGTCACCGTTTTGACAACATCGGGGCCCGTCACGAACATGTACGAGCTGTCCTTCACCATGAAGATGAAGTCGGTCATCGCGGGGCTGTAAACCGCGCCGCCCGCGCACGGGCCCATGATGAGCGAGATTTGCGGCACCACGCCCGATGCCAGCACATTGCGCTGGAACACCTCGGCATAGCCGCCGAGCGAGGCGACGCCCTCCTGGATGCGCGCGCCGCCGCTGTCGTTCAGGCCGATCACCGGCGCGCCGACCTTCATTGCATTGTCCATCACCTTCATGATCTTCTCGGCGTGGCGCTCGGACAGCGCACCGCCGAAAACCGTGAAGTCCTGGCTGAAGACATAGACGAGGCGGCCGTTGATCGTGCCGCTGCCGGTGACGACGCCGTCGCCCGGAATCTTCTGATTTTCCATGCCGAAATCGGTGCAATTATGTTCGACATAGGTGTCGAGCTCTTCGAACGAGCCTTCGTCGAGCAGCACGTTCAGCCGCTCGCGCGCGGTCAGCTTGCCCTTGCTGTGCTGCGCATCGATGCGCTTCTGCCCGCCCCCCAGGGCGGCGGCGGCGCGGCGGCGTTCCATTTCGGCGATATTGGCGGACATAAGTCTCTCCGGATAAATCGAATGCGCCGTCTGCGCCCGCTTCGCCTCCGATGCAAATGCGAATTTGCAAAGTTGCAAAGTCATACTTTGCAAAGTAGCATGCCGATCATGCAGCCAACCCGACTCTACGCTGGGCGACAACTTCGCCAACTTCGGGAAACCCGCGCGATCCGCCAGGCCGACTTCGCCGCGCAGCTCGGCATCTCCGCCTCCTACCTCAGCCAGATCGAGCATGACGACCGCCCCCTGACGCCCGCGCTGCTCGACCGCCTGCAACGCCTCTTCCCGCTCGAATGGGAGGAAGTCGCCGCCGATACCGGCGACCGCCGCGCCGGCGCGCTGCGCGAAGCCGCCGCCGACCCGCTCTTCGCCGCCTCCCCCCTGCCCCCCGAACAGCTCGAACGCGCCGCGCTCCAGCAGCCGCAGCTCGCCGATCAGTTCGTCGCGCTCCACGCCGCCTATCGCCGCGCGGGCCAACGGCTGCAGATCATCGACGAGGCACTCACCGGCGGCACCGCCGAGGGCAGCCGCCTGCCGTGGGAGGAGGTGCGCGACTGGTTCCACGACGCCGGAAACTATGTCGACAGCATCGACCGCGCCGCCGAGATACTCGCGGGGCAATTGCGCGGCCGCTCGCCCTCCCCCACGATCGAGACGATCGAACGCCGCCTGCGCGACGCGCTCGGCATCTCGATCGTCTATAATCAGACGCAGGCGCTGCGCGACTATGACGCGACGATGCGCCATCTGGTGATCGACCCGTCGCAGCCCGCCGAAAGCCGCCGCTTCCAGCTCGCGCACCAACTCGCCGCGCTCGCACTCGCCAACGAAATCGCCGCGGTGGTCGAGGCTTCGCCGCTGCGCACCGCGGCGGCGCGGCAATTGCTCCACGTCGGGCTCGCCAATTACGCCGCCGGCGCGGTGCTGATGCCCTACGCGCCCTTCCGCGCCAGCGCGCGCGCGGTGCGCCACGATATCGACCGGCTGCGCATGGACTATGGCGTCAGCTTCGAGCAGGCGTGCCACCGCCTGTCGACGCTGCAGCGCCCCGGCGCCCGCGGCATCCCGATGTTCTTCTGCCGCGTCGACATGGCGGGCAATATCACCAAGCGCCACTCGGCAACGCGGCTGCAATTCGCACGCTTCGGCGGTGCCTGCCCCTTGTGGGTGGTCCATGAGGCGGCGGCGATCCCCGACCGCATCCTCTTCCAGCTCGCCGAGACCCCCGACGGGCTGCGTTATGTTTCGATGGCGAAGGGGCTGGTGAAACCGTCGGGCAGCTATGCGCGCAGCCCGCGCCGCTACGCCGTCGCGCTCGGCTGCGAAGCGCAATATGCCGCCGACTTCGTCTATGCCGACGGGGTCGATGTCGCCGCGCCGCAAGCCGCGACGCGCATCGGATCGTCGTGCCGTATCTGCCCGCGCGACGATTGCGACCAGCGCGCCTTCCCGCCGAGCGACCGCCCAATCCTGGTCGATCCCGACCGCCGCGACGTCGTGCCCTACCGCATCGGCTAAGGCGCGATCACCAGTTCTTCGTCGAGAAAATCGAGGAAGGCGCGGATGCGCGCGGCGGCGCGGTCCTCGGGCGCGTAGAGCGCATGGATGTCCTCGCCGTCGCCGGGGTGATAATCCGCCAGCAATTCGACCAGCCGCCCCGCCGCGAGGTCGGCGGCGACATGGAATTGCCCATGGCGCGAAACCCCGCCGCCGGCGACCGCCATCTGGCGCACCAGTTCGCCCGAATTGCCGAAGAAGCTGCCGGGCACCGGGCGATGCACGACGCGGCCGCCGATGCGAAAGGGCCAGCTGTCGATCGAGCGGCGGAAGCTGAAACGCAGGCAGTCATGCGTTTCGAGATCGTCGGGCGTCTGCGGCATCCCGCGCCGCGCGAGATATTCGGGGCTGGCAACGAGCACCATACGGCTATGCCCCAGCTTCTTGGCGCGCAGGCTGGTATCGCGCAGCGGGCCGATGCGGATCGCGATATCGGCGCGCTCCTCGACCAAATCGACGATCGTGTCCGAGAGCGTGAGATCGAGGACGATCTCGGGATAGCGCGCCATGAACTTCGGCAGGATCGGCAGCAACGGCACCCCGATCGACGGCGAGGCGTTGACCCGCAGCAGCCCGCGCGGCCCCTGTTTCTCACGCCCGAGCCCCTCCTCGACCGTCTCGATCTCGGCGAGCAGCACGCTCATCCGATCGCGATAGGCGCTGCCTTCGGCGGTCAGCGCGAGCGAGCGCGTCGTGCGGCGAAAGAGGATCGTGCCGAGCCGCTGCTCAAGCCGTGCGATGCTGCGGCTGACCGCCGAAGGCGTGAGCCGCAGCGCCTTGGCCGCTGCCGCGAAGCTGCCGCCGCTCGCCACCGCGAGAAAGGTTTCGATATCGCCGAACCGATTGTCCATCGCCATTCCTGATTTTGAATCACTTCTGAAATGATAAGCGACATTCTAATCAACAATAGGCGACCGCGCTATCTTCGGGTTCATCAAGGCACTTCCATCCAAGGAGACGCATCATGGACCTGAAACTGCAAGGTAAGACCGCCCTCGTCACCGGATCGACCGCCGGCATCGGCTTCGCGATCGCCAAGCGCCTCGCCGAGGCGGGCGTCGAGGTCGTCATCACCGGCCGCAACCAGGCGAAGCTCGACGAAGCCGCCACCGAACTGGCGCGGGCCGGCACGATCCGCGCGGTGCTCGCCGACCCCGCGACCGCCGAGGGCGCCGCGACGCTGATCGCCGCGGTTCCTGCGGTCGACATCCTCGTCAACAACCTCGGCATTTACGAGGCCAAGGCCTTCGCCGACATCAGCGACGCCGACTGGCACCATATCTTCGAGGTCAATGTGGTCAGCGGTGCGCGGCTGTCGCGGCATTATTTCCCGAAGATGCTCGAAAAAAACTGGGGCCGCGTGATCTTCATCGCGAGCGAGAGCGGGCTGCTGCCCCCCGCCGAGATGATCCACTACGGCATGACCAAGACCGCGCAGCTGACCATCGCGCGCGGGCTCGCCGAGCAGACCAAGGGGACCGGCGTGACGGTCAATTCGGTGCTGCCGGGCCCGACGCGGTCCGAGGGCATCGTCGACTTTATCCAGTCGGTGGTGTCGAACCCCGACGCGCCCGAGGCCGAGCGCGAAACGGCCTTTTTCGAGGAACTGCGCCCGCTGTCACTGATCCGCCGGCTGATCGACGCCGACGAGATCGGCGCGACGGTGGCGTTCCTCGCAAGCCCGCTCGCCGCAGCGACCAACGGCGCCGCGATCCGCGCGGAAGGCGGGATCGTTCCGACGATTGCCTAAATGTTCCCCGGCGCAGGCCGGGGCCCATCGGCCAAATCAACTGGGCCCCGGCTTTCGCCGGGGTTCACTTGTTTTCAGACCTTCACAATCCCCCGGCCGATCAAATCCTGCGCCGTCGCGAGGATCGCTTCCTCGGGCGGTCGCATCGTCCAGCCGAGCCGCGCCATCGCATGGCTGCTGTCGCCGCCGCGGACATTGCCGAGTTCGGCGACGACCTGTTTCAGCTCGGGCCGGAAGATCGCCAGCGCCTTGAGCAACCAGTCGGGCATCTTCTTCGTCGGCACCTTGCGCGCCTGTTCGCCCAGATTGGCCTTCAGGATTTTCGCGACGTCGATGAACTTCAAAAACGGCCCCGAGCAGACGAAACGCTCGTCCCGGATCCCATCGACGGTCAGCGCGCGATAGTGCATGTCGGCGACGTCGCGCACGTCGATGATACCGAAACCGACATCGGGACACATCGGCACCTTTCCCTCGAGAAGCTGCTTCACGACCTCGATCGAGGTCGACAGATCGTCCGACAGCAACGGCCCGAACACCGCCGCGGGGTTGACCGAGGCAAATTCGATATCGCCGCCCTCGGCCGCCACCCAGTCGCGCGCGGCGCGCTCGGCGACGGTCTTCGAGCGCGGATAGGGCATGACCTCGGGGTTATCGAGGTTGCTCCAGTCGGCTTCGTTATAGAGATCGCGGCCCTTGCCATGGCCATAGGCGACCGCCGCCATCGACGAGGTCAGGACGAAGCGTTTCACCCCTGCCGCGCGCGCGAAGCGCAGCGCGCGCAACGCGCCTTCGCGCGCGGGGATCACCAGATCGTCGGCGTGCCTGGGGACATCGAGCGGAAAGGGCGACGCGACATGCGCGACATGGCTGCAGCCCGCGACCGCCTCGGCCCAGCCGGCGTCATGTTCGAGGTCGGCGGCGAAAAAGGCGAGCTTGTCATTGTCGACGTTCAGCCAGCCGCGCACCTCGGCCTCGCGCTTCAGGCTGCGCACCGTCGTGTGGACGTGCCAGCCGTTGTCGATCAGCTGTCGGATCAGGAAGCCCGCGATATAGCCGCTGCCCCCCGTGACCAGAACCGTGCCCGCCATGCGCCCCTCCCTCGTCCGTTATCCGGGCGAAGATAGCGCATTTGCGTTACAGGGCCGAACCCTATTTCAGCAGCACCAGTTCCTCGGCCATGCTCGGATGCAGCGCCACTGTTGCATCGAAATCGGCCTTGGTCAGCCCGGCCTTCACCGCGATTGCGGCGGCCTGCAATATCTCCGGCGCATCGGGGCCGATCATGTGGAGCCCGACGACCTGGTCGGTCGCGGCGTTGACGACCATCTTGTAGAGCGCGCGCTCGTTACGGCCGGCGAGGACATTCTTCATCGCGCGAAAATCGCTCGTGTAGACGCGGATGCTGCCGAGCTTGTTGCGCGCCTGCGCCTCGGTCATGCCAACCGCGCCGATCGGCGGATGGCTGAACACCGCGCTCGGGACATTCTGGTAATCGACCACCGTCGGCTTGCCGCCGAACACGCTGTCCGAAAAAGCCTGCCCCTCGCGGATCGCGACGGGGGTGAGCTGGATGCGGTTGGTGACGTCGCCGACGGCATAGATGCTCGGCACCGACGACTGGTTGGTCTCGTCGACCTTGATCGCGCCATGCTCGTCGAGTTCGACCCCGACCTCCTCCAGCCCGATGCCCTTGGTGTTCGGGACGCGCCCGGCGGCGACAAGCACCGCGTCGGCAGTGATCGGCTCGCAGCCTTCAAGCATCACGGTGAGCGATCCGTCGTCATTCTTGCTGATCGACTGGAAGGGTGCGTTGAACTTGAAATCGATGCCCTTGGTCATCGAAATCTGCAGCAGCCGGTCGCGGATCTGTTCGTCATAACCGCGCAGGATCGTGTCGCCGCGATTGACGATCGTCACCTTGCTACCGAATTCGTTGAAGATGCCGGCAAACTCGTTGGCGATATAGCCGCCACCCGCGATCACGACACGCTTCGGCAGCTTCTCGAGATGAAAGACCTCGTTCGAGGTGATCGCATGCTCGCTGCCCGGGAATTCGGGGACGTGCGGCCAGCCGCCGGTCGCGACGAGGATGCGTTCGGCGGTCAGCTCGGTGCCGTCGGCCAGCCGCACCTTCTGCGGCCCGGCGATCGTCGCGCGCGTCTTCAGCACGGTCACCTTGTGGTTGTCGAGCGTCTGGCCATAAAGGCCTTCGAGCCGCGTGACCTCGGCCTGGACATTGTCGCGCAGACGGTCCCAGTCGAACTTGCAGTCGGGCACGTCCCAGCCGAAATGGCGCGCGTCCTTCAGATCCTCGGCGAAATGGGCGCCGTAGACGAGCAGCTTCTTCGGCACGCAGCCGCGGATGACGCAGGTGCCGCCGACACGATAATCCTCGGCCACCGCAACACGCGCGCCATGCGATGCGGCGATACGCGAAGCGCGCACCCCGCCCGACCCGGCGCCGATGACGAAAAGATCATAGTCGAAATTGCTCATGAAGGACCCCTGAAGATGCTGGCTGGCATTCGCAGCGGCCGCCTATGTGGTTACGCGGGCGTCGCTTGCCAATCGAATTTTGCGCTCATTCTATTCGCCCAGCGCCGCCGCCATCAGCGCCTGCGTCGCGGGATCGAATTCGACCGTTCCCGCGGCGAGCCCCTTGGCCATCTCCTTGCCGAGTTCGACCCCGAACTGGTCGAAGGGATTGATGCCGAGCAGCACCGCATTGGCGAAGACGCGGTGCTCGTAAAAGGCAATCAGTGCGCCGAGGCTGCGCGGCGTGACCTGGTCGAGCAGGATCGTCGTCGACGGCCGGTCGCCGGGATAGTTGCGCGCGCCGTCGTCGCTCGTCCGCCCGGTCATCAACGCCGCGCCCTGCGCGATGCAGTTCGCGACGAGCGTTTCGTGATGCGCCTCGTCGAGCAGATGGTCGGGCTCGCGCGCGACGACGAATTCGACGGGGATCAGATGCGTGCCCTGATGAAGCAGCTGGAACACCGCATGCTGCGCGTCGGTGCCGACCCCGCCCCAGGTGACCACCGCACTTTCGCGCGCCAGCGGCTCGCCGTCGAGCGTCACCGCCTTGCCGTTCGATTCCATTTCGAGCTGCTGGAGATAGGAAGGGAGCAGCCGCAGCCGTTCGTCATAGGCGAAGACCGCGCGCGTCTGGCAGCCGAGGCGGTTGGCATATATCTGGTCGGCGAAGGCCGCGAGCAGCGGGACATTGTCGGCGCCGTTGCACAGGCGGAAATGGCGGTCCATCTCGGCCGCGCCCTCGAGCATGTCGGCAAAGGCGTCCCAGCCGAGCGCGAGCGCAGCGGGAAAGCCGATCGACGACCAGAGCGAATAGCGGCCGCCGACACTCTCGCTGAACGGCAGGATGCGCGTTTCGTCGACGCCCCACTCCATCGCGCGCTCGGGCATCGCGGTCAGCGCGATGACGCGGCCGAAGGGATCGGGCACCCCGGCATCCTCGAGCCATTCGAGCGCCGACGCGGCGTTGAGCAGGGTTTCGGTCGTCGTGAAGGTCTTCGACGCGACTGCGACCAAGGTGCAGGCCGGGTCGAATTTCGCGAAAGCCTCGGCGAGCGCCGCGCCGTCGACGTTTGACACCACCGCGACGTCATAGCGCGATCCATTACGGCCGAGCGCATCGACGAGCAGGTCGGGGCCCAGCGCCGACCCGCCGATACCGATATGGAGCAGGTGGCGTATCTCGCCAAAGGCACCCGCCTCGATCGCGTCGATCAGCATCCGCATCCGCTGGTGCAGCGCCTGCGCGCGGTGGACGGACTCGGGGGCACCGTCGCCGCGTTCGGCGCTATGTTCGGCGGCGCGATCCTCGGTCGGGTTGGCGATGCCGCCGGCGAAGAGCGTCTTGCGGCGCCCGGCGAAGTCCTGCGCCGCCGCAAGTTCGGACAGGACCCCGATCGCGGCATCGTCGAGATGCGTCTTGGCGAAATCGAAGCGGATGTCGGCAACGGTCGAAACCAGCTTGCCCAGCCGCTCGGCGGGGTCGGCGGCAACGAGATCGGTCAACCGCTGCGGCTGCCAGTCGGCGAGCGCCTGCCAGGCTTGGTCGGCTGTCGTCATATATCGGCTTCCTTATGCTGTCCGGTGGCCGTTTCCATAGGTCCGCCGCGCCCTGCGCGCCAGTGCGATCCACCGATATTTGCTTGCACGCAGACCTATTCGTCGCCAAATGCCGCGCCATGACCGAAGCCAGCCTTTCCGCCGAGACGCCGCCCGTCGCCGGCGCTGCGAACCCCACTCCCGCCGCCGCCCCGATGAGTGCCAAGGAAGAGGCGATCGACACCGTCCGCTTCCTCGCCTGGCTGGCGATCGCGGTGCTGATTTTCCGCAGCTTTTTCCTGTCGCCTTTCAATATTCCGTCGGAATCAATGCAGCCCCGGCTGCTGATCGGTGACTATCTGCTCGTGAACAAGATGGCCTATGGCTATTCGAAATACAGCCTGCCGTTCAGCGTGCCGCTGATCCCCGGTCGGATCTTTGCCAAGACCCCCGAGCGCGGCGACGTCGTCGTGTTCAAGGCGCCGCCGCAGAACCGCGACGACTGGATCAAGCGCGTGATCGGCGTTCCCGGCGACACAGTGCAGGTCGTTGACGGCATCGTCTGGCTCAACGGCAAGACGCTGCCGCGCGAAGCGATGCCCGACCTCGTCATCCCGGTGACCGACAATATGCTGGAGGCGGCGCGCGTCGAACTGCGCAACCGCGGCCTGCCGGTGCCGAAGGACGACAGCCTGCTCAACACCTGTTACAGCGTCGCCTTCGAGATCAAGGCGACCGACGGCACGCGCCAGTGCCGCTTCCCGCGCTTCAAGGAAACGCTGCCCAACGGCAAGAGCTATGCGGTGCTCGATATCGTCGATCTGCCCGTCGACAACACGACGCTCTACACCGTGCCCGATGGCAAGGTGTTCCTGATGGGCGACAACCGCGACCGCAGCGCCGACAGCCGCGTACCGATGGAAGAAGGCGGGCTTGGCGGCGGGGTTCCGCAGGAGAATCTGGTCGGCAAGGCGATGGTCGGCATGTTCTCGACCGACGGGTCGGCGAGCTGGATCAACCCGATCAGCTGGTTCACCGCGGCGCGCTGGGACCGCATCGGGGATGGCTTTTGACGGGCGGCGCCACCGCCGACACGATCGCAGCCATCACCGGTGCCGCGCCGCGCGACATCGGCCTGTACCATGAGGCGCTGACCCATGGCAGCAGCGGCGCCGGCGATTATCAGCGGCTCGAGTTCCTTGGCGACCGCGTGCTCGGCCTCGTCATCGCATCCGAACTGTTCCGCCGCTTTCCGAAGGCCGCCGAGGGCGAGCTCTCGTCGCGCCTCCACGCGCTCGCCTCAGGCGAAACCTGCGCGCGCATCGCACAGGGTCTCGACCTCAACGCGCATGTCCGCTTTGGCAGCCAAGCGATCGGCGACGGCGGCCGCCACAGCGACAATATCGCCGCCGACGTGCTCGAGGCGCTGATCGGCGCGCTGTGGCTCGACCTCGGCGAAGAACCCGCGCGCGCCTTCATCGTCAAACAATGGGGTGCGATGATCGACGGGCAGGTCGCGGCGCCGAAACACCCCAAGGCCGCGCTGCAGGAATGGGCCGCCGCCAAGGGCCGCAAGCCCCCCGAATATCGGCTGATCCGCCGCGACGGGCCCGACCATGCCCCGCGCTTCCGCGTCGGCGTGACGGTCGGCAAGCTCGCCCAGGCCGAGGGCGAAGGCGCCTCGAAACAGGCGGCCGAAAAGGCCGCCGCAATCGCGATGCTCGCGATTCTGGAAGGACTGAAGGAATGACCCATCGTTGCGGTTTCGTCGCCGTCGTCGGCGCGCCCAATGCGGGCAAATCGACCATCGTCAACGCGCTCGTCGGCCAGAAGGTCGCAATCGTCAGCCCCAAGGCGCAGACCACGCGCACGCGGCTGATGGGCGTCGCGATGGAGGGCGAGACGCAGATCGTGCTGATCGACACTCCCGGCATCTTCGCGCCGACCCGCCGCCTCGACCGCGCGATGGTCGCCGCCGCGTGGGGCAGCATCGAGGAAGCCGAGGCGATCCTCGTGATGGTCGACGCCGCCGCCAAGCTGACCGGCCGCGTCGAGCGCGTGCTCGAGGGCGTCGCGAACCGGCCCGAGAAGAAATATCTGGTCCTCAACAAGGTCGACCTGACCAAGAAGGACAAATTGCTAACCATCGCGACCGAGCTCAATAGCCGGCTCGCCTTCGACGAAACCTTCTTCATCTCGGCGAGCAGCGGCGACGGTGTGCCCGAACTCAAGGCGCATCTGGCAAAGCTGATGCCCGAAGGCCCCTGGCATTTTCCCGAGGACGAGGTCAGCGACGCCCCCGAACGCATGCTCGCCGCCGAAATCACGCGCGAGCAGCTCTATCGCCAGCTCCACGAGGAACTGCCGTACCAGTCGACCGTCGAGACCGAGAAGTTCACCAACCGCAAGGACGGCAGCGCCGAGATCCACCAGCAGATCCTCGTCGCGCGCGACAACCAGCGCGCGATCATCCTCGGCCACAAGGGCGAACGCATCAAGGAAATCGGCAGCCGCGCACGCGCCGAACTCGCCGAGTTGCTGGGCCGCAAGGTCCATCTGTTCCTGCATGTGAAGGTCAAGGCGAACTGGGACGAGGACCGCGGCGTTTATCGCGACATGGGCCTCGACTGGGTCGACTAGGCAAACCGATGCCCGTCGATCCGCTCGATACGCCGCGTCATCGTCTTCGGTCGATATTGAGGAACTGGTCGGCCATAGCCATTGCAGTTCTCGCGGTGCTCCTGATCGCGGGCTGGGGCTATGTTTCGTCGACCGGGACCGAAACCATTATATCCGGTACGATCATCCGCATCGAGCAGGACGGCGCCAAGAGCCTGAAGACGCGCGCGCACGTCCGCCTGCTCAATGGGACTGAAACGGCGGTCTTTCTGCCCGGCAAGACAAATTGCCGAACCGGATCGACCGTTCGGCTGATCCAGCGTGACAATGCCGCAGGGCGCACTTTTCATACCGCGTTGGTGGCATGCACCAGTTGACGAGCCGGTAGCGCACCACGGCATTTGCCTATACATCGACCCCAATTGCGTGAATTGGGGGAGAAAATATGCACCGGCCGCCATCGATCATCGCCTTCGAATGGCTCGTGTGGACTTCGGCTTTGGTATTTATGCAAGTATGCCTTTTGGGATGGACGACCATCCTGCTTGTCGAGGGCCGCCCTCAGTGGATGTCCGCCCCAGCAACGCTGAACACCATCTTGATCATCGCCGGGTTGGGAGGCTTTGGTCTAGCATCGCTATTCTTTCATGCCATCACCAGGCGCCGGAGCAGCGCTGCACGAAGAGCATATGCCGTCCTTGCGAGCGTAGGAATCTTGGCGAGCTTTACGGGGCTATTATTAGCAGACCTCCCGCCCAGCATTATGATTGGCTCCGTAGGTGCCGATCTGTTAGCCTTCCTGTCGATCATTTGCGCCTATCAACCGAATGCCACCCGCTGGTTAACAAATTCTCATCGCCTCGATCCGACGACCTTCGGCTAGATAGATCATTCCGCTAAATCCGCCGGCAATCGTCCGGCGGCGGCTGCCCGTCGAAGCGCGCGCCGATCCATGCCAGCGTTTCGGCGACGCTGTCCTTCGCGCTCGCGCCATGCTCGGTGCCGGGCATTTCGACATAACGGACCTTGGTGCGGTTGCGGCACACCGCCTGCGCAAAGCGGCGCGTGACGGCGGGCGCGACGATCACATCCTTGTCGCCCTGTGCGATCAGCAGCGGCCCCGGCACGCGCGCCGGATCGACGCTGTTGGCGCTCGCGAGCGATTTCCAAGGTTCGATCGCGCCGATGTCCTTCTTCTTGGTCACGCGCGCGACGGTCAAGATGCCGAGGATCGTGCCGAGCTTCGGCTTCCGCTCGAAGCTGACGCAATTATTTTCGGCCAGCCGGTGGATGATCCCCGCATTCGACTTGTTGACGATCCCGTCCATCGAATAGCCGTACAAGGTCGACCAGCTGTGCAGCGCAAAGGACAGCAGCAGCGCGCGGGCATTCTTGTCGCTGCCTTCGCGCAGATTGGCGGCGAGGTCGGTCGGCGGCGCGGCCGCAGCGGCGCCGACGAGCGTCAGTTCGGACGCATAGCGCCGCGCGTTGGTGGCAGTCCACAGCGCGGCATGGCCGCCCTGCGATTCCCCCCATACCGCGAAACTGGTCCCCGCCGCCGCACCCGGGATCGCGCGCGCCGCGCGAACCCCGTCAAGCACCGCGCGCGAAGTCTCGTCGCCGATCAGGAAGGGATGCATCATCGGGCTGTTCAGCCCGATATAATCGGGCGCGACGACGACATAGCCTGCACGCACCGACGGCTCGACACCCGCCGAGGCGCCGAAGAAATTGCTGCTGAGCGAGGGCGCGCATTTCTCAGCCACGCCCCATGCCCCATGCGTCCAGGCGATGACACGGCGCGGGCGCGGCGGCACCGCCTCGCGCGGCGCCGCGACGATGCCCGTGACACGCAACGGCTCGTTCTTTGCGTTGGTCGTCCAATATTGGACGCGCCACGCCTGCACCCCCGGCGGCGTATCGACCATCGGCTCGGCGGTGATCAGGCTCCCGGCCTGCTGCGCAGCCGCAGGGCATGCAGGGATCGAAAAAGCGGTGAGTAGAGCGGCAAGCAAGCGGCGCATGGGCATTCTCCCGATGCGGCAGCCTATCACGGCTGCCGCATCGGGGAATAGGGCTTGTTCACAACGCTATTCGGCGTCCTTCGCCGCCGCCTTTTTCGCGGGCGCCTTCTTCTTTGCAGGCGCCTTCTTGGCGGCGGCCTTCTTCGGCGCCGCTTTCTTCTTGCCCTTCGCCGGCCCCTTCGCGGCGCGCGCGTCGATCAGCGCGATCGCTTCCTCTTCGGTCAGCTCGTCAGGCTCCATCGACTTAGGCAGCGTCGCATTGGTCGTGCCGTCGGTGACATAAGGGCCAAAGCGTCCCGCCATCAGCTTCATGTCGCCGCCGCTGGTCGGGTGCGCGCCGAAGGTCTTGAGCGGTTCGGCCTTGGTCCGGCCGCGTCCGCCGCCATTGGCGGCATCGGCGATCCGCGCCACCGCGGCGTTCATGCCGATCTCGAAGATTTCGGTGGTGCCGGTCAGCTTCGCATATTTGCCGTCGTGGAGCAGATAGGGGCCGTAACGCCCCAGCCCCGCCATGATCGGCTTGCCGCTTTCGGGATGCACACCGACCTCGCGCGGCAGGCTCAAGAGCCGCAGCGCATAATCGAGGTCGAAATCCTCGCCCGGAATATCCTTGGGGATCGACGAACGCTTCGCCTCCTTGCCGTCGCCAAGCTGGATATAGGGTCCGAACCGCCCGCTGCGCTTCGTCACTTCCAGCCCGGATTCGGGATCATTGCCCATCGCCTCGGGCCCGGTATCGCCACCGTCGCTGCCGCCCGGCTGGGCGAATTTGCGCGTGAACTTGCAGTCGGGATAATTGCTGCACGCGATGAACGGCCCGAACTTGCCGCCACGCAGCGCCAGCCGCCCGGTGCCGCAATTGGGGCAGAGGCGCGGATCGCTGCCGTCACCCTTGTCGGGAAAGAGATAGGGGCCGAGGAATTCGTCGAGCGCCGCGGTGATCTCCGACGGCTTGAGTTCCATCACCTCGCCGGTGCGCGGCTTGAAATCGCGCCAGAAAGCTTCGAGCACCGCCTGCCACTGCGCGCGGCCGCCCGACACGTCGTCGAGCTCTTCCTCGAGCCCCGCCGTATAGTCATATTCGACATAACGGGTGAAATAGCGCTCAAGGAAGGCGGTGAGCAGCCGCCCGCTCTCTTCGGGAATGAAGCGGTTCTTCTCGACCGTCACATAAGCGCGGTCCTTGAGCACCTGGAGGATCGACGCATAGGTCGACGGGCGCCCGATGCCGAGCTCCTCCATCTTTTTAACGAGGCTCGCTTCCGAATAGCGCGGCGGCGGCTGGGTTTCGTGGCTTTCGACCTCGACCCCGGTCTTTGCCGGCGCATCGCCCTTGGACATCGCGGGCAGCAGGCGCGCATCGTCATCGTCGCCCGCATCATCGCGGCTCTCGTCATAGAGCGCGAGGAAGCCGGGGAATTTCACCACCTGCCCGGTCGCGCGCAGCATCGTCTTGCCGGTGCCGTCGCTCAAATCGATGCTCGTGCGTTCGAGCCGCGCCGACGCCATCTGGCTCGCCATCGCACGCTTCCAGATCAGCTCATAGAGCCGGCCATGGTCGCCGCTGCCGGCCTTGTCCTTCGAAAAATCGGTCGGACGGATCGCCTCATGCGCTTCCTGCGCATTTTTCGCCTTGGTCTGATACTGGCGCGGCTGGTCGGGGACATAGCCGCCGTCGTAGCGCGTCGCGATCGCCTTGCGTGCGGCGCTGATCGCGCTGCCGTCCATCTGGACGCCGTCGGTACGCATATAGGTGATCGCGCCATCCTCATAGAGGCCCTGCGCGATGCGCATCGTGTGGCTCGCCGAGAAACCGAGCTTGCGCGCAGCCTCCTGTTGCAGCGTCGAGGTCGTGAAGGGCGGCGGCGGGTTGCGCGTCAGCGGCTTGGTCTCGACCGTCTCGACGGTGAAATGCCCCGCCTTCACATCGGCCTCGGCGGCGCGCGCATCGGCCTCGCTGGTGATCGACAGCCGCTCGATCTTGTCGCCGCGCCAGCGCGCCAGCCGCGCCTTGAACGGCGTCCCCGACATTTCGAACAGCCCGGTGATCGACCAATATTGCAGCGCCTTGAACGCCTCAATCTCGCGCTCGCGCTCGACGATCAGGCGCAGCGAGACCGACTGGACGCGTCCCGCCGACTTGGCACCGGGCAGCTTGCGCCACAGCACCGGCGACAGGGTGAAGCCGACCAGATAGTCGAGCGCACGGCGCGCGCGATAGGCGTCGATCAGGTCGGTATCGAGCGCACGCGGCGCCGCCATCGCATCGGTCACCGCCTGCTTGGTAATCGCGTTGAAGGTCACGCGGTCGACCGTCTGCGGCAGCGCCTTTTTCTGGCGCAGCAATTCCTGGACGTGCCAGCTGATCGCCTCGCCCTCGCGATCGGGGTCGGTCGCGAGGATCAGGCGATCGGCCTGTTTCGCCGCGTCCTGGATTTCCTTCAGCCGCTTCGCCTTGTCGGGATAGAGCTGCCACTGCATCGCGAACCCGTCGTCGGGATCGACAGACCCGTCCTTGGGCGGCAGGTCGCGAACATGGCCATAGCTGGCCAACACCTTGAAATCGCGGCCGAGATATTTTTCGATCGTCTTCGCCTTGGCGGGCGATTCCACAATAACCAATTGCATGTAAAAAGCTTGTCCTGCTGTCTCTCACGTACGTACGCGCGAGGGTGGCGGGCGCCCCGCTATCCCGTCAAGAGGATTTAGAGAGCGCCCGCACCAGGATCAACGCAGCGGCGTCAGCCTCCCGATCAGCAACGTGCTCGCGAGATTGGCCGCCTTCGCCGCGCCCTCTTCGTAATTGCCGGGCTTGGCGGTGAAAGCGAATTTGCGCGTCTTGCCCAGGCGCAGCCCGCCGAAGCCCGCAACCGCCGCGAGCCCGCCGACGACGTTACCCGCCGACTGCATCGCCTTGTCGGCGCCGCTCGACGCGTCGCTCTTCTCGACGAACTCGCCCTCGACCGCGACGGGAGCCTTGACCGTGATCACCGACTGCTTGCCGCTCGGCGCGATCAGCGTGATGCGCGAATAATCGGCGCTCACCGACAAGGCGCTGTTCACCTGCAACCCGCCGAAGCTGAACGCGCCGGGGCGCTTGAGCTGCGAAAAGTCGATCAGATAGACGACGTCGATGACTCCGACGCCCGACTGTTTGGCGTAATTGTTGAATGCCATGCTTGCCTGTCCGGCGGCCATGTTGATGCCGATGCTGCTCATCCCCGATCCCGTGAAGTCGCCCGGGATCATGTGCAGCCCGGGCAGCGCAGTCGGCTTGTAGTAGGTCGCCTTGCCCTTGCTGCCCTTTTCGAGCGCGATGTTGATGTCGAGCGGCGCCTCCTGCGGCTTGGTCTTCGCCAGCGCGGCATGACCGAACAGGTCGGTCGGTGCCTGGACCGTGTAGCCATTGGCCGTCAACTGGGTCACGAAGTCGGCATAGGCGGCGTCGGTGACCGCTTGCATCATCTCTGGCGTCACCCCGACCAATTCGCTCTTGGCCTTGGTGGTGCCGCCGAACGCGCCGATCAGGCCGCCGCTGGCCGCGCTCTGGTCGGTCGATTCAAAGATGAAGCCGATGTTGAATGCGCCGACCGCGACAGTGGTGACGCCCTTGGCATTGGCGGGGCCGGCAATCTTTACCGGCTCCTTTTCCTTGGCGATGACGGCGACAGGCTGGAACAGCATCGCCGCGATGGCGACGGCCGACAGCAGTTTCTTCATGGATCTTTCCTCCGACCCCGGCGGCCGGATAAAACCGGCGGCTGGGGATCCCCGAAGCGACCCATGGCCCCCGCATCGAACAGATGCGGGGGCAAGTCAACGGCTTATGAATCCTGCCATTTGAAGTCGGCGGGCAATATGCATTTGCCCGCATCGTAATTGCCCACGCTGCGGATGACCTCGCTGTCCTCGGGCTCGATGCGGCGGCCGCTGATCTGGCTGTCGACCACCCGGCGGACGAGCGCGTCGAGCCGCGTGACGAGATAGCAGTCGATCGCCGGCGCCGCATGCGCATTGCCGATGCCGCTGTCGTCGGTCAGGAACAGATAGCGCGACTGGGTCGCTGCGGCCATCGCGCGCATCGCATATTCCGCCTCGTCGGCGACGCCCGAAGCGGCAACCGGGGTGATATGGATGCGCTTGGCGCGCGCCGCCTCGGCCGCCTGCCAGGTGCGTCCGAACAGATCGTTATGCGGCGGCGCGTCGGCGACGAGCAGCAGCGATTTCACCGCGTCGGGGCGCCATTCCTGCCCGACCGCGCGGATCAGCGCCTGGTCCATCGCCTCGGGATAATCGCCGCCGCCGGTCGCATATTGCGCTGCCAGCGTGCCTTGTGCACGGCCGATGTCGCGATCGAACACCACCGTGCGCGTGATATATTCGTCGCCGATGTCGCGATAGAAGACAAAGCCGACGCGGATATCGAGGTCGCGATGCTTCGCGGTGATCGACGCGATGATCGCGCGCATCTCCGACTGGAGATAACGGATCTCGTCGCCCATGCTGCCCGTAGTGTCGACGACGAGCATCAGGTCGAGCTTGGTCGCCTTCGTCGCCGTCTGGCTGGCGGTCAGCCCGACGACCTGCCCGCCCGGCGCATCGGACACGAGCACCGGCCGCGCATCGGCGATGCTGCGCCCTGCCTTTTTCGCCGACACGGTGATGCGCTCGCTCAGCCGGTCGAGTCCGGGGAAAAAGACCGCACTGCCGTCGGCCTGCGTCGCCATGGTGATGCTGTTGCCGTCGCTGCAGGTCACGACGACGTCGGCGAAGGGGATCGGCTGGCCGTTGCGGTCGTTCACCTTCACCGTCACGACGCGCATCGTGTCGACGCGCGGCAAGGTGCGGATCGCCTGACCCAGATCGGTGCGATTGACATAGGCGGCGTAGAGTTCGGGATTGAGCAGGTCGTCATGCTCGCCAGCGGTCAGTTGCCCCGATTGCGGCTGCGGCTGCGGATAGGGGCGCGGCGGCACCGGTGGGCGCCCGGTATAGTCGCTCGACGAGCCCGGCACCGGCGGTGCGGCGATCCTCGACGACCCGGCATCGGATGCGGCACGGGCCGACCCTGTCACCACAACCTCCGACGTCGACCCCACCGGCGGCGGCTCGTAGGAAGGCGGCGGCGGAGCCATCGGCGGCGGGGGTGGCGGCGGAGGCGGCATCGGCGGTTCGGGCGCATAGATCGGCGCTGCAGCGTCGACCGATATCGCCTCCTCTCGAACGGCCCCCGAACGTTTACTCACACGCTCTCCGCCCTTGGTCTTGGTGCTGACGTTCACCTGCGGCTTCGGCGCAGGCGCTTCATTGTCGAGGCGCGGCAACGGGTCGGCGTTGCGGCAAAAGCCCAGCTGCGAGGTCCCGGGCTTGGCATAAGCGATGGTCAGCGGCGCGGGGGCAAGGCCGCCCGCAACTACGGCCATCATCGTCGCGCCTGTCAGAAATCGGCTTCGCATCATCGAACTCCCCGCCATGTGATACAATATCATTAGATTCACGACCAACCGCTGAACCGTGGCTGAACCGCGATGAATCGTGAATTTATTTGGGGTTAGCCGCTATGCGCCGCGTCACAGCCGCGAAATCTTTGCCCCCGCATGGCGCTCGACCCGCCCCGCCAGCTCGAGTTCGAGCAACACCAGCTGCACCGTTGCGGCGGTGCACCCCGACTGGCGCACCAGTTCGTCGATCGCGACCGGGGTCGGGCCAAGCAGTTCGACGATATGGCGCCGTTCGCCCTCCCCCGCATCGGGCACTGCGGGCGTCGGGACATAGGCGCGTGCCGGTTCGCGGACCATGCGCGCGTCGATCGGGCCGAGCGCCTCGAGCACATCGTCGACGGTCTGGATCAGGGTCGCGCCCTCGCGGATCAGCAGGTTGCAACCCTGCGCGCGCGGATCGAGCGGCGATCCGGGCACCGCCATCACCTCGCGCCCATAGTCGCCGGCGCGGCGCGCGGTGATCAGCGACCCCGATTTGGGCGCCGCCTCGATCACCAATGTCCCGTGCGACAGCCCGGCGATGATCCGGTTGCGCGACGGGAAATGACGCGCGAGCGGTTCGGTGCCCGGCGGCTGCTCGGCGATCAGCAACTGGTCGGCCCCGAGCTTTTCCTGCAAGGCGGCATTTTCGGGCGGAAAGGCGATGTCGATCCCACTCGCGATCACCGCGGCGGTGCGCCCGCCGAGCGCTCCGACATGCGCGGCGGTGTCGACCCCGCGCGCCAGCCCGCTGACCACCGTTACATCGCGCGCCGCAAGGTCTGCCGCCATCTGGCGCGCAAAGCGGCACGCGACGGCCGAGGCATTGCGCGCGCCGACGATCGCGACGCACGGCCGCCGGAGCATCGCGGTGTCGCCGCGAACGATGACCACCGGCGGCGCCCCCTCGACCTCGCGCATCAGCGGCGAATAGTCCGGCTCGTCACTGAAGACGTGCCGCGCGCCGAGCGCCGCGACGCGTTCGATCTCGCGCTCGGCGATTTCGGCCGGCGCGATGCGGGCGCGGCCCGCACCGCCGCGCAGCACGAGGTCGGGAAGTGCCGCAAGCGCCGCCTCGCCCGACCCGAAACGCGCCATCAGCTGGTGCCAGCTGACCGGGCCGACATGCGGCGTGCGGATGAGCCGCAGCCGCGCCAGCCTTTCGGCATCGGTCATTCAGGCGCCTTCTTGGCGCCGACGCGCGGCTCGGTGCCGGCGCGCAGCCGCGCGATATTCTCGCGGTGGCGCCACAACACGATGATCGCGAGCCCCGCAAGGCCGATCGCATAAACGGGATAGCCGAGCGCCAGCGCCGCAACCGGCGCCGCGATCGCCCCCAGCATCCCGCCGAGCGACGAGATGCGCAGCAACAGCACCGCAGCGAGCCACACCGCCGCGAAAATCGCCCCGATCGGCCAGGCGAGCGCGATCGACAGGCCGAGCAAGGTCGCGACGCCCTTGCCGCCCTTGAACTTCAGCCAGACCGGATAGCAATGGCCGATCATCGCCGCCGCGCCCGCGACCATCGCGCCATGATCGCCCGTTTCGGGGAAGAAATGCCGCGCGAGCAGCACCGCGGCCGCGCCCTTCGCGCCGTCGAGGATCAGCGTCGCCGCCGCAAGGCCCTTGCGCCC
Source organism: Sphingopyxis sp. KK2 (assembly GCF_001990265.1). Classification (GTDB taxonomy): domain Bacteria; phylum Pseudomonadota; class Alphaproteobacteria; order Sphingomonadales; family Sphingomonadaceae; genus Sphingopyxis. The sequence continues at coordinate 4,950 of NZ_LYVN01000002.1, read as the reverse complement.
GGTGCGCAGCACATTGGTCGCGCCGATATTGCCCGATCCGATCTGGCGCAGGTCGCCCGCGCCAAAGGCGCGCGTCAGGATCACCCCGAACGGGATCGATCCGAGCAGATACCCCGCCGCGATCAGCAAATATGTCGTCATGTGGCTCCCTGCTCCCTTTGCGCCTATGTGGCGGCATTAAGCGCGGCAATCAACGCATTCGCGCATGGTGACTGCCAAATCGGACAAACTCGTGGCGCCCATTGAGCGGCCCCGCCGCCGCTGCTACGGCGCCACCATGCCAACCCCGAACGCCGACGCCCCGATCCTTTTCTTCGACTCCGGCCTCGGCGGGCTCACCGTACTCGGGCCGACCCGCGCGCTGCTGCCGACCGCGCCGATTGTCTATGCCGCCGACTATGCGGGCCTGCCCTATGGCCAGAAGAGCGAGGCCGAACTGGCCGCACGCGTGCCCGCGCTGCTCGGCCGGCTCGTCGAGCGTTACCAGCCGCGGCTCGCGGTGATCGCGTGCAACACCGCCTCGACGATCGCCCTGACGCACGTCCGCGCCGCGCTCGACCTGCCGATCGTCGGCACTGTGCCGGCGATCAAACCCGCCGCCGAACTCACCAGGACCGGCGTCATCGGCGTGCTCGGCACCGAGGCGACGGTGCGCCAGCCCTATGTCGACGACCTCTCCGCACGCTTCGCCGCAGGCAAGACCGTGCTGCGCCACGGCAGCCCCGGTCTCGTCACCGGCGCCGAGGCCAAGCTGCGCGGCGAGCCCGTCGATCCGGCGGTGATCGCGCGCGCCATCGCCGGGCTACGCGACCAGCCGGGCGGCGACCGGCTCGACGTCGTCGTCCTCGCCTGCACCCACTTCCCGCTGCTCGCCGACGAATTGCAGGCCGAAGTGGGTCCCGAAGTCCGCCTGATCGACGGCGCCGAGGGCATCGCGCGCCGCATCGCTTACCTCACCGATGGTCAACCTTGGCCACAAGCGGCAGCGCCGGGCATCGCAGTGTTCACGCGCAGCGACGATCGCCCGCCGCCGCCGCTGGCGATCCTGGCCCCCTATGGCCTCGATCGCATCGAACTGATCTGACGCCTCGATCACACTGATTTTCCGCACAAGTTGCGAATCGTTCGCACTGGCTTTCGGGGACTTTCGGCGTTATTGGCCCCGCTGTTAATAGCCGCTGGAGGGAGCGGCGCCACAAGCCTGGATTGGCACCTGACTGCGGGGCTGAGACGTGAACTATAACGATATTTTCGCACGCGCCATCGATCGGCTGCACGAAGAGGGGCGCTACCGCGTCTTCATCGATATCCTGCGCAACAAGGGCGCTTTCCCGAACGCGCGCTGCTTTGCCGGCCACAACGGGCCAAAGCCGATCACCGTCTGGTGCTCGAACGACTATCTCGCCATGGGCCAGCACCCCAAGGTCGTCGCCGCGATGGAAGAGGCGCTGCACGACGTCGGCGCCGGCTCGGGCGGCACGCGCAACATCGGCGGCAATACGCATTACCATGTCGACCTCGAAGCCGAACTCGCCGACCTCCACGGCAAGGAAGGCGCGCTGCTCTTCACCTCGGGCTATATCTCGAACGAAGCGACGCTCGGCACGCTCGGCAAGCTGCTTCCGAACTGCATCATCTATTCGGACGAACTCAACCACGCGTCGATGATCGCGGGCATCCGCAATTCGGGCTGCGAAAAGCGCGTGTGGCGCCACAACGACCTCGCGCATCTCGAAGAATTGATGGCGCAGGACGACCCCGAAGCCGCCAAGCTGATCGCATTCGAAAGCGTCTATTCGATGGACGGCGACGTCGCCCCGATCCACGCGATCTGCGACCTTGCCGACAAATATAACGCGCTGACCTATTGTGACGAAGTCCATGCCGTCGGGATGTACGGCCCGCGCGGCGGCGGCATCACCGACCGCGACGAAGCCGCGAGCCGCGTGACGATCATCGAAGGCACGCTCGGCAAGGCGTTCGGCGTGATGGGCGGCTATATCGCCGCCGACAAGAACATCATCGACGTGATCCGCTCTTACGCGCCGGGCTTCATCTTCACGACCAGCCTGTCGCCGGTGCTCGTCGCGGGCGTGCTCGCCAGCGTGCGCCACCTGAAGGAATCGAGCGTCGAGCGCGACGCGCAGCAGGCCGCGGCCGCCTATCTGAAGCAGAGCTTCCGCGACGCCGGCCTGCCGGTCATGGACTCGACGACGCACATCGTGCCGCTGATGGTCGGCGATCCGGTGCGCGCGAAGAAGATCAGCGACATCCTGCTCGCCGAATATGGCGTCTATGTGCAGCCGATCAATTTCCCGACCGTGCCGCGCGGCACCGAACGCCTGCGCTTCACCCCGGGCCCGGCGCATGACGAAGCGATGATGCGCGAGCTGACCGAGGCGCTGGCCGAAATCTGGGACCGTCTCGAGCTGCGCAAGGCGGCGTGAGCAGCGCACCGGGTTTCGACGAGGTTGTCCGGGGACGCCGCAGCATTCGCGGCTTCCTCGACAAGCCCGTTCCCAAAGCACTGATCGCCGAGATCCTCGAGGTCGCGATGCGCGCACCCTCGTCGTTCAACAACCAGTGCTGGAATTTCTCGGTCGTCACCGGCGATGCGCTCGACGCGATCCGCCGCGGCAATACCGAGGGCATTCTTGCCGGCAAGCCCGACAGCCGCGAGTTCCGCCGCTTCGACGGCATCGCCGACGACCATCGCGCGCGCCAGATCGAGATCGCCAAGCAATTGTTTGGCGCGATGGGCATCGCGCGCGACGACAAGGACGCGCGGCAGGACTGGGTGCTGCGCGGTTTTCGCCAGTTCGACGCGCCGGTCAGCATCGTCGTCACCTATGACCGCGTGCTGCTCGGCAGCGACATCGCGCCCTTCGACTGCGGGGCGGTGACTAATGCGCTGGTCAACGCCGCCTGGTCGCGCGGCCTCGGCTGCGTCATCAACAGCCAGGGCATCATGCAGTCGCCGGTGGTGCGCGAACATGCGCAGATCCCCGACGACCAGGTCATCATGATCTGCGTCGCGCTGGGCTGGCCCGAAGACGACTTCCCCGCCAACGCCGTGGTGTCGAACCGCAAGAGCGTCGCCGAAGCGGTGCGTTTCGTCGGCTTCGACGACTAGGCCGCCGGCCGCATCATCCCCCAGAAATGCGGGCCGCCGCCCGGCACGTCCCATTCGACCTGGGTGACGAAGCCCAGCCGCTCGTAAAGCGGCACATTCTCGGGCGTCGCGGTTTCGAGCCAGCACGGCAGCCCTTGGTTATCGGCGACCGCCGTCTGCGCCCGGATGATCCGTCCGCCATGGCCCTTCCCCTGATGCCCGGGCCGCACGCCGACATAATGGAGATACCAGAAGCGCCCCTTGGGCCGGTGCCGGTCGATGCCGTCCTGCACCTTGAGTCCGCGCGGCAGCGCGGTGCCGAAGGTCGCGACGAGCGGCACGACCGTCCGCAGGAATTCCAGCGTCCCGCTATGCGCCTGCCCGGGCGCGCGCCACAGCGCCGCCGACGCATCGCTTGCCGAGCGCAGCGCGACACCCGCGCGCATGTCGGCGGGCACCAGCACCCGAAACAGCCCGCGCAGCGCCCGCGCGCGATGGTCGGGATCGGGCAATATCCACGACAGCGCCGGATCGGTCTGGAACGCCTGCGCCAGCGTTTCGACAATTTCCGGCCTGTCGGCGCGCGTCGCCGCCACGATCGTCTCGTTCATCAGCCCCTCCGCAGCCAAGGGAGCAGGTGCGAGGCCGCTTGGCAAGCGGCTTAGCGGCGCAGCCCCTTGTCGATCCGCACCGACCAGGCATAGCCGCGATAAAGGCGCACCAAGGTCATGCGCGCACCGATATCGCTCGCAATCTCGCGCGCCGCCTCGGGCAGCATCGCGCGCGGCGCGACATGGAAGCGCGCGAGCCAGCCGAACAGCCCCGCACGGAACCAGTCGGGCATCGCCTCCTGCTGACCGAAATCGACGATATGCAGCGCGCCGTTACTCGCCAAATGGCGCACCGCCTCGCGCATCGCGCCCTGCCAGTCGGGAATCATCGACAAGGTATAGCTTTGAAAAATGCGATCGAAATTGCCGACGCGGAACAGCGCCTGCGCATCGAAATCGGTCGCATCGCCTTGCGCCACCGTCACCCGCCGCGAAAGACCCGCCTTGGCGATCGCCGCGCGCGCGCTCTTGAGCATCTCGTTCGAGATGTCGATCCCATAGAAATGCGCGCCTGGCCAGCTGCGCGCCGCCGCGATCAGGTTGCGCCCGGTCCCGCATCCGACCTCGAGCACATGGCCGCCGACCGGCGGCTGCAGCTCGTCGATCATGCGGTCGCGCCCCAGTAGATAATATTTGCGCGTCAGGTCATAGATGTGCCGCTGGCCGCGATACACCCCGTCCATCAGCGCGGCATGGCCCTCCCCCCCGGCCATGGCTCAGCGCTTCAGGACATAGAGATGGACCCCGCCATAGATCGCCGAGCGGTCGCGCCGGGTGAAGCCGAGCGAATCCACCGCGCGATAGTCCCAGCGATCGAGCAACGCCGCCGGCAGGCGCCCGGGCAGCAGGCTCGGCTCGGCGGCGGTACGAAACAGCACGCGCGCATCCGGCCGCGCGGTGCGTGTAACCTCGGTCCACAGCGCGAGCAATTGCGCGTCGGTCATCCAATCCTGCGCGTCGAGGAAGATATAGCGATCGAAGCTTTCATCCCCGGCCGCGGCGAGCATGTCGGTCATATTCGCATGGAGCATCGTCACCCGCCCGGCGCGCGTCTGGACCGCCGCATAATTGGCGGCTTGCAGATAGGGCGGCAGCGGCGCGTCGGCACCGCGCCCATAGCCGCGCCCGAACGCCTGCCAGGCGAAATAATTGTCCTTGAGGTCGAAATCGCAGCTCAATTTCTCCAGCCGCGCGCGCAGCACGTCGGCCATCGGCTTGCCGCCCGCG
>NZ_LYVN01000001.1 GCF_001990265.1 Sphingopyxis sp. KK2 | reverse complement strand
TCGCTGCCCCTCCCGCAAGCGGAAGGGGTAATCAGAGCACCACTCAACGGCAGCTAACGCCCGAAACCAGCCCCGCGTCCTACTCCGCCACAAACTCCGCCGCATAGCGCAGTGCCGGCTCGGCCAGTTCCTTCCGGCAGATCAGCAAATCGGGCAGATACGGGTTCGCGCAATTATAGACGAGCGGCGACCCGTCGACGCGGCTGACATGCAGCCCCGCCGCCATCGCGACCGCGGCGGGCGCGCAATTGTCCCACTCATATTGGCCGCCGGTGTGGAGGTAGATGTCGGCCTCGCCGCGCACCACCGCCATCGCCTTCGCACCCGCCGACCCCATGCCGAGCAGTTCGGCGCCGATCTTCTCGGCGACGAACACCGCTTCGGCGGCGGGCCGGGTGCGGCTGACGAGCATTTTCGGCGGCACATTCGCTGGCTCGAGCGGCTTCGGCGCGCCCGACGTCAGCGTCAGCCCGAGGCCCGGCAGCGCCACCGCACCCACCGTCGGCACGCCGTCGACCGCGAGCGCCACATGCACGGCCCAGTCGCTGCGCCCCTCGCTATATTCGCGCGTACCGTCGAGCGGATCGACGATCCACGCCCGGCTGCTCTCGCAACGCACGACATTGTCCTTTTCCTCTTCGGAAAGGATCGCGTCGTCGGGCCGCGCCGCGCGCAATTCGTGCATCAGCATCGCGTTGGCGCGCGCGTCGCCGGCCTTACCCAGTGCCTTGTCGACGAACTCGCCCGACTTCTGCAACTCGAGCAGGATCAGCCCCGCCGCGGTTGCCAGCCGTTCGGCCAGCGCTTCGTCGCTTTCACTCGTCGCTATAGTCATCCCAGCAGCCGCTCCACGATCAGGTTTGCGGCGTCTTCGGGGGTCATCGCAGTCGTGTCTATCCGAATCTCGGCATCCTCGGGCGCCTCATAGGGGCTGTCGATGCCGGTGAAATTCTTGAGCTGGCCGCTGCGCGCCTTTTTGTAGAGGCCCTTGACGTCGCGCTTCTCGGCCTCGGCGAGCGGGGTGTCGATGAAGATCTCGACGAACTCGCCCTCGGGCAGCATCGCGCGCACCATGTCGCGTTCGGCCTTGAACGGGCTGATGAACGCGGTGATCACGATCAGCCCGGCGTCGGTCATCAGCTTCGCGACCTCGCCGACGCGGCGGATATTCTCGATCCGGTCGGTCTCTGTGAACCCCAGGTCCTTGTTGAGCCCGTGGCGCACATTGTCGCCGTCGAGCAGGAAGGTGTGCCGGTTCATCCGGTGCAGCTTCTTCTCGACGAGGTTGGCGATCGTCGACTTGCCCGATCCCGACAATCCGGTGAACCACAGCACCGCGGGCTTCTGGTTCTTCAGCCCCGCATGCGCCTCGCGGCTGATGTCGAGCGCCTGCCAATGGACATTCTGCGCGCGGCGCAGGCTGAAGTGCAGCATGCCCGCCGCGACCGTCGCATTGGTCAGCTTGTCGATGAGGATGAAACCGCCCAAGGTCCGGTTGCCCTCATAGGCCTCGAACACGAGCGGCTTGTCGGTGGTCAGCTCGACCACCCCGATGCCGTTGAGCTCGAGCGTCTTCGCCGCCAGATGCTCCATCGTGTTGACATTGACTTCATATTTGGGCGGCTGGACCGTCGCCGAGACGCTCTGCGTCGCGAGCTTCAGCCAATAGGAGCGCCCCGGGATCATCGCCTCGTCGGCCATCCACACCAGCGTCGCCTCAAACTGGTCGGCCACTTCGGGCGGCGTATCGGCCGCCGCGATCACATCGCCGCGCGAACAATCGACCTCGTCGGCAAAGCACAAAGTCACCGACTGCCCCGCGACCGCCTCGTCAAGGTCCTGATCGAGCGTGACAATCCGGCTGATCGTCGTCGTCTTGCCACTCGGCAACACGCGCACCGCATCGCCCGGCTTCACCGATCCGCCCGCGATCAGCCCGGAAAAGCCCCTGAAATCAAGGTTCGGCCGGTTAACCCATTGAACCGGCATGCGAAAAGGCTTTTCGACCTCACGCTGCGCGGCAACTTCGACACCTTCCAGATGCTCGACCAACGTCGGCCCCTTGTACCAGGGCGTGTTGTCCGACAGCGTCGTGATGTTGTCGCCCTTGAACCCCGAAATCGGGATCGCAGTAAAGCGCGTGATCCCGATCTCGGTCGCAAAGGCGCGGTAGGAGAGCAGGATGCGCTCGAACACCGCCTTATCGTACCCGACGAGGTCCATCTTGTTCACCGCGAGCACGATATGCCGCACCCCGATCAGATGCGCGAGATAGGAGTGCCGCCGCGTCTGCGTCAGCACGCCCTTGCGCGCGTCGATCAGGATCACCGCGAGGTCGGCGGTCGACGCGCCGGTGACCATGTTGCGCGTATACTGCTCATGCCCCGGGGTGTCGGCGACGATGAACTTGCGCTTTTCCGTCGTGAAGAAGCGATAGGCGACGTCGATCGTGATCCCCTGCTCGCGCTCGGCGGCGAGGCCGTCGACGAGCAGCGCGAAGTCGATCTCCTGCCCCTGCGTGCCGACGCGCTTGCTGTCGGCCTCGAGCGCCGCCAACTGATCCTCGAAGATCATCTTCGAGTCATAGAGCAGCCGCCCGATCAGCGTCGACTTGCCGTCGTCGACCGAGCCGCAGGTGATGAAGCGCAAGAGCGACTTCTGCTGATGCTGCGCAAGATAGGCGTCGATATCCTCGGCGATGAGGGCGTCGGTGACGTAAACAGGATCGGTCATCTCAGAAATACCCCTCCTGCTTCTTCTTCTCCATGCTGGCGTCGCCGCCATCCTTGTCGATCGCCCGCCCCTGACGCTCGCTGGTCGTCGTCAGCAGCATCTCCTGGATCACTTCGCTGAGGGTGGTCGCCTCGCTCTCGACCGCGCCGGTGAGCGGGTAGCAGCCCAAGGTGCGGAAGCGGATCGAGCGCTCGACCGGGACCTCGCCCTCGCGCAGCGGGAAACGCTCGTCGTCGACCATCAGCAGCAGGCCGTCGCGCTCGACGGTCGGGCGCGGCACCGCGAAGTAGAGCGGCACGATCGGGATATTCTCGCGCGCGATATACTGCCAGATGTCGAGCTCGGTCCAGTTCGAGATCGGGAAGACGCGGATGCTCTCACCCTTCGCTTTCCTGGCGTTGTAGAGGTTCCACAGCTCGGGCCGCTGGCGCTTCGGGTCCCAGCCATGGCTCGCGGTGCGGAACGAGAAGATGCGCTCCTTCGCGCGGCTCTTCTCCTCGTCGCGCCGCGCGCCGCCGAAGGCGACGTCGAACCCGTGGAGGTCGAGCGCCTGCTTCAGCCCCTCGGTCTTCCACATGTCGGTGTGCAGCGGGCCATGGTCGAACGGGTTGATCCCGCGTTCCTTCGCTTCGGGGTTCTGATAGACCAACAACTCCATGCCGGATTCCGCAGCCATCCGGTCGCGCAGTTCATACATCGCCTTGAACTTCCACGTCGTGTCGACGTGCAGCAGCGGAAACGGCGGCGGCGAAGGGTAAAAGGCCTTGCGCGCGAGGTGCAGCATCACCGCGCTGTCCTTGCCGACGCTGTACAGCATTACCGGCTTGGCTGCATCGGCCATCACTTCGCGCATGATATGAAGGCTCTCAGCCTCGAGCCTGTCGAGATGGTTCATCGTCTCCGTCATGGCGACGCCCAATGCCGCCGCACAGGGCGACAGGCAAGCAGTATGGGCTTTTCGGCATAATAGTCTGTCTTGTGCATCCCCTTCTGTTTGCGGCACCTTCCTGCTAGTCGCAACGACAAGCTGAACAGAGGATATTATGCGCGCCACCCCCGACTTCGATTTCGCGCTCGGCGAAAATGCCGAGATGATCCGCGAAAGCGCCGCCCGCTTCGCCGACGAAAAAATCGCTCCGCTCGCCGCCAGGGCCGATGCCGAGGACTGGTTCCCGCGCGACGAATTGTGGACCGCGATGGGCGACCTTGGCCTGCACTGCATCACCGTCGAAGAGGAGTATGGCGGTCTCGGCCTCGGCTATCTCGAGCATGTCATCGCGGTCGAGGAAGTCAGCCGCGCCTCGGGCGCGATCGGGCTCAGCTATGGCGCGCACTCGAACCTCTGCGTCAACCAGATCCGCCGCTGGGGCAATGAAGAGCAAAAGGCGAAATATCTGCCCAAGCTCATCTCGGGCGAGCATGTCGGCAGCCTCGCGATGTCCGAAGCCGGCGCGGGCAGCGACGTCGTATCGATGAAGCTCAAGGCCGAGAAGGTTCAGGGCGGTTACGTCCTCAACGGCACCAAATTCTGGATCACCAACGCGACCTGTGCCGACACGCTCGTCGTCTATGCCAAGACCAGCCCCGAGGCGGGATCGCGCGGGATCACCGCCTTCCTGATCGAAAAGGACATGCCGGGCTTTTCGATTGGACAAAAGATCGACAAAGTCGGCATGCGCGGCTCGCCGACCGCCGAACTGGTGTTCGACGATTGCGAGATTCCCGAAAGCCAGGTGATGGGACCTGAAAATGGCGGTGTCGGCGTGCTGATGTCGGGGCTCGACTATGAACGCGTCGTGCTCGCCGGGCTCCAGCTCGGCATCATGCAGGCGTGCCTCGATACCGTCATTCCGTACGTGCGCGACCGCAAGCAGTTCGGCAAGCCGATCGGCTCGTTCCAGCTGATGCAGGCCAAGGTCGCCGACATGTATGTCATGCTCCAGTCGGCGCGCTCATACGTCTATAACGTCGCCAAGGCCTGCGACGCCGGCCAGACGACGCGCTTCGACGCCGCGGGCTGCATCCTCCTTGCCAGCGAAAATGCGGTGAAAGTCGCCGGCGAAGCGATCCAGGCGCTCGGCGGCGCGGGCTATACCAAGGACTGGCCGGTCGAACGCTATTGGCGCGACGCCAAATTGCTCGACATCGGCGCCGGAACCAACGAAATCAGACGCATGCTGATCGGCCGCGAACTGATCGGCGCAGCAAGCTAGGATTCGCAAAGGGGCAGCGATGGTCGGTCAGTTCATGGGAAATGCGGGTCCGCCGAGCGGGGGACCCGATTGGTCGACGATCGACGTCAACGCGCTTCCGGTCACGCCGCCCGACCCCATCCGCGAATATTTTCAGCCGATGGACGTCGGCGCCTGGGCGCTGCGTAGCGTACCGGCGGCCGTCTGCACGGGCTATTGGGGCGAGGTCCAGCTCGCACAGAATCTGATCGTGCTGGCGCGGCGGCAAAAAGTGTGGATGTCGACCGCTCCGATGGAGTTGGAGAGTCAGCAGATCGGGGTCGATTTCGCGCGCGGGCATGTCGTCGTCTTCGGGCTCGGTCTCGGCTGGTCGACGGCGACGAGCGCCCTCAAGCCCGAGGTCGAGCGGGTCACCGTCGTCGAAATGGACGCCAATGTGCTGGAAATGCATGAACAGATCAAATTGTTCGAACGGCTGCCCGACGGCGCTGGCGACAAGGTGAACATCGTCCACGCCGATGCGCTGGAGTGGAAGCCCGACGGTCCCGTCGATTTGCTGATGCCCGACATCTGGGTCGAGTTGGTCAGTTGGGGACGCGCCGAGGAAGTGCATGACATGCAGGCCAATGTCGGCGCCGACATGGTTTATTTCTGGGGGCAGGAGCTCGAGCTGGCGCGCCACGCGGCGCGCCTGAATCGCCCGCTCGACGACGCCGGGCTGGCGGCGACCGCCGCCGAATTCGACCTGCCGCTGGTGGGATTGGACACGCCCGGTTATGCCGCGCGCACCCGCGCCGCCACCCGCGAATGGATGAAGGGCCGCTGGCTTGAGGGGACGGCGATACCCGACGATTTGCGCAGCGCCGCCGACGACGCCATGCTAAGCCAATCCTGATGCGAAGTCGCTCGACATCGGCGCCGGACCGAGGGACGTTCGTTGCATGCTGATCGGCCGCAAAAAGACAGGGGCCGGCTGAACCAAGCCAGAGGGGGGCTGAATGGGGACTATCGGCGACGGAGCGATCCGCGCATGAACTGGCTGTGGCTCGCCGCGGCGGCGATGACGCTGTCCGCCCTTACCCATTCGATCCTCGGCGAAAAACGGCTGATCCAGCCATTGCTGCGCATCAAGCGCGGCATTTTGCTCGCCGACCTGCCGCGAAAGGTCTTCCGCTTCGCCTGGCACGCGATGGCGGTGCTGATGCTGCTCTCGGCCGTCACCGTCGCATGGCCGGGGACGCCACGCGGACTGATCCTCGTCATCGGATTGGGGTGGCTGGGAACCGGACTCGTTAATGCGGCTTGTACCGGTGGACGGCACATCATCTGGCCCTTTCTCGCCGGGTCGGGGGTGCTGGCGCTGATCGGAGCCTGGGTTTGAACGAAGCGATACTGACCGGACTGCAATATTATGGCGCGGGCGCCGCGACATTGGCGGCGCTCGTCGTGTCGCTCAATCTCGGCCGGCGCTGGACCGGCTGGGCCTTTGTCATATTCGTCACCAGCAGCATCGCGCTGGTCGCCTGGGGTTTTCTGCAACCCGACAGCGAAGGCATCGGCTGGCAGAATATCGCGCTGCTCGTCATCAACGCGATCGGCGTCTATCGCTACCTGATCCTGAAGGAAAAGCCCGGGGACGAACAGCCTTCCGAATAGCCTTCGCCGCGACCCCGGCAGAAGCCGGGATCGCAACGACGGCGGCTTTTACCCCCAGACGCGCACGCGCTTGTCGGGCGCGAGGTACAGCTTGTCGCCTTCCTTGACGTCAAAAGCCTTATACCAGGCATCGAGGTTACGTACCGTCAGCGCGCGATACATGCCCGGCGCATGGCCATCGGTCGCCACCCGCGCGCGAAGCGCCTCGTCGCGCATCTTGGTGGCCCAGGTCTGCGCATAGGCGATGAAGAAGCGCTGATCGCCGGTGAAGCCATCGATCACCGGCGCTTCCTTGCCCTTCAACGACGCGCGATAGGCGTCATAAGCGGCCTGCAGCCCCGCGACGTCGGCGATATTCTCGCCCAGCGTCAGCTTGCCGTTGATCGCAAGGTCGGGAAACGGCTTGTATGTGTCGAACTGTGCCGCAAGCGCCGCACCGGAGGCGTTGAACTTCGACAGGTCGGCCGGGGTCCACCAGTTGCGCAGCGCGCCGGTCGAATCGAAGGCCGCGCCATTGTTGTCGAAGCTGTGGCTGATCTCGTGGCCGATCACCGCGCCGATCGCCCCATAATTATAGGCGGGGTCGGCCTTGGGATTGAAGAAGGGCGGCTGGAGGATCGCGGCGGGGAAGTTCAGGGCATTCTGCACCGGCAAATTCACCGCATTGACCGTCTGCGGCACCATCCACCATTCGCCCTTGTCCATCGGCTTGCCGATCTTCGCGAGCTGGTGCGCGGTCTCGGCCTTCTGCCCCGCGACCTCATTGGCATAGGCATCGGCACCGACGGTGTAGCCGCCATAATCGCGCCATGTGTCGGGATAACCGACACCGACGACGATCGTTTCGACCTTCTTGATCGCTTCCTTCTTCGTCTCGGGCGCCATCCAGTCGATGCCCTCTACGCGCGTCGCAAAGGCCGCCTTGATGTTGGTCACCATGTCGCCGACCTCGGCCTTCGCCGAAGCAGGGAAATATTTGTCGGCATAGGCCTTGCCCACTGAGTCGCCGAGATAGGTGTCGAGCGCGTCGAGCGCCCGCTTGTCGCGCGCGCGCTGCTGCGGCGTGCCCGCGAGCGTCGTGCCGTAGAAAGCGAAATGCGCATTATCGACCGCGGTCGGCAGCACGTCGCTGTGGCTGTTGATCTGGTGGAAGACGAGCCAGTCCTTCCAGGCGTCGATCGGCTCGGACGCGACGAGCGCCGACAGGCCGGTGATCGCGCCGGCATGATAGGCACCGAATTTCTTCGCGCCATCGAGGCCCGCGGCACTAATATAGGCCGGCCAGTCGATGCCCGGCGCCTTTTTCGCGAAATCGTCCTTGGTCCACACGCCCGCCGACTTGGCGAAATCCTCACTGTCCTCGCGCGACACATGCGCCTTGGCGATCTTGAGCTCGAGGTCATAGACGCGTTTGGCCTTCGCCGCCGCATCGGGCTGGCCGGCGGCGGTCAGCAGTTTGGCGATATAGGCCTGATACTCGCTGCGAATCTTCGCCATTTTCGGATCGGCCGAGAGATAATATTCGCGTTCGGGCAAACCGAGGCCGCCTTGCAGCACATAGGGGATCACGTCGCCGGGAGTCGCGAGCCCCTGCGTCACGAACAGGCCGAACAGATTCTCGGTGTAGAAGTTGGTCGCATTGAGCGGATCGACATCGACGCGGGTCTGCTCGCCCAGCACTTTCGACAACGCCGCCTTGTCGGCGATCGCGTTGAATCGCGCGAGATCGGCAGCCATCGGCTTCATGCCGGCGGCGTCGATCGCCTTCGTGTCCGTATAGGCCCTGTAGAAGGCGGCGATCCGCCCTTCATCGGTGTCGGCCGCCGCGTTACCCTTGGCGATCGCGTCGATCAGCTCGCGGTTGCGCTTTTCGGTTTCGAGTTGCGCGATGGTGAAGGCGCCGATGCTCGACCGGTCGGCGGGGATCTCGGTCGTTTTGGCCCAATTGCCGTTGGCATAGGCGAAGAAATCGTCGCCCGGCTTGGCGTTCATGTCCATCGCCGTCTTGCTGATGCCGAGTTCGGTCCCGACGGTGTAGGCAGCGCTGCTTTCTTCCTTGCCGCCGGTGCAGGCGGCGGTACCGCCGACGATCGCGGCGCTGGACAGGAGGATGGCGAGGAAGCGATGTTTCATAACGAACGACCTTGTTGTTTCAGAATATGCCGAAGCGATACGCCTGTGTGCAGGGGCTTTCAACGCCATGGGATTTCGGCGTGCGGCGCTTTCCAATCGACGAGCGACCGGCTAACTCCCCCTTTCTGAACGGGAGAGTAATCGACGTGAGCGCACCGGTCCTCGGAACCATGATCAACGCCGATAGCGACGCCTATCGCGTCAACGTCGCGCATAATGTCGCGCTGAAGGACGAACTGCGCGCCCGCGTCGCCGAGGCGGCACTCGGCGGCAACGAAAAGTCGCGCGAGCGCCACACGAGCCGCGGCAAATTGCTCCCGCGCGAGCGCGTCGAGCGGCTGCTCGATCCGGGTGCGCCCTTCCTCGAAATCGGCCAGCTCGCGGCGAACGACCTCTATGAGGGCGAAGTGCCCGGCGCAGGGCTGATCTGTGGCATCGGGCGCGTGTCGGGGCGGCAGTGCATGATCGTGTGCAACGACGCGACCGTTAAGGGCGGCACTTACTATCCGATGACGGTGAAGAAGCATCTCCGCGCGCAGGAGATTGCCGAGGCGAACCGCCTGCCGTGCATCTATCTCGTCGACAGCGGCGGCGCGAACCTGCCGCACCAGGACCAGGTCTTTCCCGACCGGGACCATTTCGGGCGCATCTTCTTCAATCAGGCGACGATGTCGGCGAAGCGCATCCCGCAGATCGCCTGCGTGATGGGAAGCTGCACTGCGGGCGGTGCCTATGTCCCCGCGATGAGCGACGAGACCGTCATTGTGCGCAACCAAGGTACGATCTTCCTCGCCGGCCCGCCGCTGGTGAAAGCCGCGACGGGCGAGGAAATCAGCGCCGAGGATCTCGGCGGCGGCGACCTGCACGCCAAGAAATCGGGCGTCGTCGATCATCTCGCCGAGAATGACGAGCATGCGCTGACGATCGTCCGCGACATCGTCAGCCATCTGGGCGAGGATAAGGGTTTCGAGGTCGCGATCAAGGCCCCGCGCCCGCCCAAATATGACGGCGAAGAGCTGTACGGCGTCATCCCGCAGGATGTCCGCGCCCCCTACGACGTTCACGAAGTCATCGCGCGGATCGTCGACGGCAGCGAGTTCCACGAGTTCAAGGCGAACTACGGCGCGACTTTGGTCTGCGGTTTCGCGCATATCTGGGGCATCCCGGTCGCGATCCTCGCCAACAACGGCGTGCTGTTCAGCGAAAGCGCGGTCAAGGGCGCGCATTTCATCGAACTGGCGCAGCAGCGGCGCATCCCCCTGCTCTTCCTCCAGAATATCAGCGGCTTCATGGTCGGTGGGAAATATGAGGCCGAAGGCATTGCGAAACATGGCGCCAAGCTGGTGACCGCGGTCGCGACCGCGACGGTGCCGAAGATCACGGTGCTGATCGGCGGCAGCTTCGGCGCGGGCAATTACGGCATGTGCGGGCGCGCCTATTCGCCACGGTTTTTGTTCACCTGGCCAAATGCGCGGATCAGCGTGATGGGCGGCGAACAGGCGGCGTCGGTGCTGGCGACGGTGCACCGCGACGCGGAGAAATGGACGGCAGAGGAAGCCGAAGCGTTCAAGGCGCCGATCCGCCAGAAATATGAGGATGAGGGCAATCCCTATCACGCGACCGCACGGTTGTGGGACGATGGGATCATCGATCCGGCGCAGACGCGGGATGTGCTGGGGCTGGCTCTTGCAGCGACGCTGAATGCGCCGGTCGAGGACCGCGGGTTTGGCGTGTTCAGGATGTAAAGATGAGCTGCAAAGCGACGCTCTCCGACGTTTTCGAGATCAGCGGGCGCGGGTGCGTCGTCACCGTTCAGACCGATGCTCGCAACTGCCGGGCGGGCGACATATTGGGAATAGGGGAATATTCTTGGGAAATTATCGGAATTGATATTCCTCGATATTCTCCGGAAACCCTCGAACAGATGAGAGAGGGATGGAAGCCTCCTATCGCCCTCCTTCTTAAAGATGCGATGAAGGCCCAACTCTCCAAGCTAATTGGCCAAGAAGGCCAACTGATTGATGGAAAACAGGAATGATCCACTCCCTCCTCATCGCCAATCGCGGCGAAATCGCCTGCCGCATCATTCGCACCGCGCGCGAGATGGGCATCCGGACCGTCGCGGTCTATTCGGATGCCGACGCCAAGGCGCTGCATGTGCGCGAGGCCGACGAGGCGGTGCATATCGGGCCGTCGCCGGCGCGCGAATCCTATCTGATCGGCGAGAAGATCATCGCCGCCGCCAAAGCGACCGGGGCCGAAGCAATCCATCCGGGTTACGGCTTCCTCTCGGAGAATGCCGCGTTCGCGCAGGCGGTCGCCGATGCCGGACTCGTCTGGGTCGGGCCCAAGCCGTCGTCGATCACCGCGATGGGCCTGAAGGACGCCGCCAAGAAGCTGATGGCCGAGGCAGGTGTGCCCGTGACGCCGGGCTATATGGGGGAGAATCAGGACCCCGCCTTCCTCGCCGAACAGGCGGCCGAGATCGGCTACCCCGTACTGATCAAGGCGGTCGCGGGTGGCGGCGGCAAGGGGATGCGCAAGGTCGATGCAGCGGCCGACTTCGCCGACGCGCTCGCGTCGTGCCAGCGCGAGGCCGCGGCGTCGTTCGGCAACGACCATGTGCTGATCGAGAAATATATCCTGACCCCGCGCCATATCGAGGTGCAGGTGTTCGGCGACACCCACGGCAATGTCGTCCACCTGTTCGAGCGCGACTGCTCGCTCCAGCGCCGCCACCAGAAGGTGATCGAGGAAGCCCCCGCCCCCGGCATGGACGAAGCGACGCGCGCCGACCTGTGCGCCGCCGCGGTGCGCGCTGCGAAGGCGGTCGATTATGTCGGCGCGGGGACGATCGAGTTCATCGCCGACGCCAGCGAAGGCCTGCGCGCCGACCGCATCTGGTTCATGGAAATGAACACGCGGCTGCAGGTCGAGCATCCGGTGACCGAGGAAATCACCGGGGTTGACCTCGTCGAATGGCAACTGCGCGTCGCGTCGGGCGAGCCGATCCCGCTGGCGCAGGACGAGCTGGCGATCAACGGCTGGGCGATGGAAGCGCGGCTCTACGCCGAGGATCCGGCGAAGGGCTTCCTGCCCTCGATCGGCACGCTCGAGCTGTTCCAGCTGCCCGAGCATAGCGGGCGCGTCGACACAGGCGTTTACGAGGGCGCCGAAGTCTCGCCCTTCTATGATCCGATGATCGCCAAGGTCATCGCGTGGGGCGAGGACCGCGAGGAGGCGCGCGAGCTTTTGTCGGAGATGCTTGAGGACAGTGCGATCTGGCCGGTGAAGACCAATTCGGCCTTCCTGATCGCCGCGCTCGACCACCCCGATTTCGTCGCGGGCAGCGTCGACACCGGGCTGATCGGCCGCGATGGCGACAGCATGACCGCCGAGCCCAAACCCTCGGCGCAGGCGCTGACCAACGCCGCAATGGCGATGACGCCGCGCTCGTTACAGGCGGGCTTCCGCCTAAACGCCCCCGATGTCCGAACCGCGCCCTTCCTGCTCGACGGCAAGCGCGTCGAAGTGGCGCTCCACGGCCCCGGCGCCGAAGAGCCAGCACCCGCGATGCTCGTCGCCGAAAGCGGCTCGGTTTGGCAACTCACGCCATGGCGCGCGGCGGGAAGCACTGGCGGTGCGGCAGGTGACGGCGCGATCCTGTCGCCGATGCCGGGCAAGGTCATCGCGGTCGATGTCGCTGCGGGCGACACGGTGACCAAGGGCCAGAAACTGCTGACGCTCGAAGCGATGAAGATGGAGCATAGCCTGACCGCGCCCTTCGACGGCGTCGTCGCCGAACTCAACGCGGTTGCGGGCGGCCAAGTGCAGGTCGAGGCGCTGCTGGTGCGGATCGAGAAGGAAGAAGGCTGATGGCCGGCAAATATTTCGACGAATGGCAGGTCGGCGACACGCTGACCCACGATATCCGCCGTACGGTGACCGAGACCGACAATCTGCTTTTCACGACGATGACGCATAATCCGCAGCCGCTGCACCTCGACATCGAGGCGGCGAAGGCATCGGAATTCGGCCAAATTCTCGTCAACGGCACCTTCACTTTCAGCCTGATGGTCGGGCTGTCGGTCGGCGACACCACGCTCGGCACGCTGGTCGCGAACCTCGGTTACGACAAGCTCGTCATGCCCAAGCCGGTGTTCATCGGCGACACGCTCTACGCGACGAGCGAGGTCGTGGGGCTGAAGGAAAGCAAGTCGCGGCCCAATGCCGGAATCGTGACCTTCCTGCACAAGGCGATCAACCAGCGCGGCGAGACGGTGTGCCAGTGCGAACGGTCGGCGCTGCTCAAGAAAAGCACCGCCTGACGGCTTTACGGGAGCGCTGCGCTTGTCGAAGCGCGCCTCCCGGTCGATAAGCCTGCATCGACTAGCTCAGCACAACGGAAAACAGACATGCGCCTTCGCTCCCTCCTTTTCGTCCCCGGCGACCGCCCCGAACGCTTCGCCAAGGCCGCCGCGTCTGGCGCTGATGCGATCATCCTCGACCTCGAAGATTCGGTCAGCCTCGCGAACAAGGACGCCGCGCGCCACGCGATCGCCGATTATCTGGCGGGGTCGCGCGAGGTCATCACGCTCGTCCGCGTCAACCCGCTCGACGGCCATCTGACCGCCGCCGACGTCGCCGCAATCGTCGCTGCGCGCCCCGATGCGATCATGCTGCCCAAGGCGGAGGGCGCGCCGAGCATCCTGCAGCTCGATACGATCCTGCGCAGCGAATCCGACGACGACGCGTCGCTTCCCGCGATCCTGCCGATTGCGACCGAAACCCCCGCGGCGATCTTCACCCTCGGCAGCTATCGCGAAGTGAAGGACCGGCTCGTCGGGCTGACCTGGGGCGCCGAAGACCTGCCCGCCGCGATTGGCGCGACGACCAGCCGCGAAGCCGACGGCAGCTATACGTCGCCCTATGAAGTCGCGCGCGCGATGACATTGTTCGCGGCGCATGCCGCGGCCACCGCCGCCATCGACACCGTCTTCCCCGCGATCAAGGACGAAAGCGGGCTCGCGGCCTATGCCGCGCGCGCGCGGCGCGACGGATTCACGGGCATGATGGCGATCCACCCGTCGCAGGTCGGCCCGATCAACGCAGCCTTCACCCCCGCCGCCGAAGAGGTCGCGCGGGCGCAGGCGATCGTCGACGCCTTTGCCGCCAATCCCGACGTCGGCGTGCTCCAGGTCGACGGCAAGATGGTCGATGCCCCGCATCTGAAGCAGGCGCGGCATATCCTGTCGCTCGCCGACTGATCACGCGCTGCACGACGGGCCGCGAACCCAGTTCTGGGTTTCGTGGCTGCGGAAACGCACCATGCCCTGGCTGGTCTGCATGGTGACGACATTGTCATACTCCATGCTCGTCCGCGTATAGGTTCCGCGCACGGTGACCTGCAGATTGCCATTGGGATCGCCGGCGATCTTGCAATTGAGGTAGCCGCTGATCCGTCCACCGTTCATCTTGAACGATCCGATGGTGCACGCCGACTGCTTGCCCGGGTCGAAGAGTTCGACATCGGGCTTCGCCGCGACCTTTTCGGTAATGCAATCCTCGGGATCGGGATCGGTCTCCATCAGCGTCTTGAACTGCTTTTCATATTCGGGGGCGATTTCCTCCGGAAACAGGATCTTCACGACCTCGCGCTTGCTCGTCCATATCCCCGGTTCGATCGGATTGTCGGCGACCGCTGCATCGGGATCCCCAGCCGCCTTCCCCGTGCTGCCGGTCCACCAGATGCCGCCGGCAAACAGGCCCGCGATCGCGAGAGCGCCGACCCCGACCAGCAGGGGGCGTCGCAGCGATGGTTTCACGACGGGCGTCGATGTCGCCTGGATCGGCCTTGCGGGCGATGCGGCCGGCGCGCCCGTCATCGCGGCGACGATCCGCTCGATCGCCTGCTCCTCGCCCGCGAACCAGTCGATCCACTGATAATCCTTGAGCCAATAGGCCAGCCCTTGCGCCGGCACATCCTCCAGCCGCACCGGCAGGATCACCTTGTTGCCGTCCTCGCCCAGCATCAGTTCGCGCTTCACATGGCGCGACTGATCGGATTGGGCGCAGAAAAGCAGGACGATGGCGTCCGACTTTGCGATCTGGTCGAGGATTGCCTGGTCGAAAGCCGTGCCCGCCGCGATATCGTCCGGGGCCAGCCAGCCGTCGATACCGCGCGCTGCGAGCAGCGTCTTTATCTGGCGGGCAGTCGCGACCTGCGAGCTGTGATGGCTGATGAAGGCGGAAAGCCGCTTTCCTTGGTCGGGCGTGATCGGGTCTTCGTTCATCGCCGGCCATCATATGACGGACCGCTGTCATCGCAAGTGCCTATGGTCACAGGCAAAATGAACGAGTTCAGCGACCGCGCATCCGCCGGATCCACGCCTTGCCCTTGTGCCAGTTCTTGCGCATCCCGCGTTCGGGGATGGCGTCGAACATCGCGTCGGGACTTTCGGGGTCGAGAAGTTCATGTTCGGCGATATATTGGTCGAACGGCCCCGGCTTCGTCAGGTCGAGCAGTTCGAGCGTCCGGCCTTCGTTCGCGCGTAGCGCCTCGATCGTCGCGACGAGCGACCCGCTGGCTTCGAACTGGCGAGCCACCTCCGCCGGTTCGACGCCCAGATGCTCGGCGATCAGGGATTCGCGCAGGCGCCGGATCGTCGGCTCGACCCCGATGTTAGCGGGCAGCGCGGCGTCGATCGTCACGTCGCACTCGCTGTCGAGTCCCATTGAACGATTGTTCATGTTCGCCGACCCGACGCGGATCATCCGGTCGTCGACGATCGCCGTCTTGGCATGGACATAAATGGGGTCGCCGCCCTTGGTATGCGGGACATAAACGCGCAGCCGGTCGCCATGCTTCGCCTTGGCGATTTCGCGCACCAACTGCACCCGCGCCGCATCCATCGCCATCTGCTCGAGCAAGCCGTCGGCGGTCTTGGGCATCACCATCACGAATTCGGGCGGATCGTCCTCGTTCAGCCGCTCGGCGATCGCCGCGGCGATCTTGGCGCTCGTGAAATATTGATTCTCGAAATAGATGAAGCGCTTCGCGGCCGCGATCATGTCGAGATAGAGCTGCTCGATCTCGCGGATTTCCTCATAGCCGTCATATTCGGCGCGGGTGCGCGAGATGGCGACATCGACCCCGAAGAAATCGGCGTCGAGCGTCTCGGGCCAGTTCTCCCCGTCGCCCTTGACCTCGCGCAGCGGCTTCTTGGTCGCACGCTGCCAGCGTTCGTTGCCGAGTTCGGCCAGCGCATTGCCCACCGGCCCCGCGAGGATCATCGTCGAGTCGTGCCAGGGCATATAGGGCTTGTTGTCGGGATCGGTGCGACGCGCATCCTCGTCGGGATGGTCGCGCGTGTCCCAGCGCCGCGCCGCGACGTCGATGCCGCCGCAGACCGCCAGATGGTCGTCGAACACCGCGACCTTCTGGTGATGGCTGCACCCGAAGGGATGCGCGCTGTCCATGCGAAAGCTGATCGAGCGCGTCAGTTTCCAGCGTGCGATCATCGTCATGATCGCGGGCGAGAAATATTGCTTCAGCCCGCCGAAGTTCCAGCGCAGGATGTCGATATCGCGGTCAGGCGCCTCGTGCGCGAGCCGCAGCAGATAATGGCCGAGCGCCTCGCCCTCGCCCTTCTCGTCGGGACACAGGGCGATGCGCGGGTCGAAGTCCCATCCGATCAGCAGGATGCGCTCCTTCGCCCCCGCCATCAGCTCTTTGAGCAACGCATAATAGTCGGCGGCATCGACGATCATCCGCGCCTTGTCGGCGCGTTCGATCCGCCAGCAATTGCGGCCTTCGACGACAATCGGGGAAAGCGCACCCTCGCTCATGACGGCACAGACGCGCTGCGGGTCAATTGGTTGCGGGTGCCCGGGGCAGGATCGAAAAATGCCCTTAAAGCGACAAAGGATACGGATGAACGCGTCCGAAATGTCTCCTTTGTCGCTTTAAGGCGGGGGCGTTGAGGCCTTCTCGAACCGCGATTCTGCGAGGTTGGCGACGTTGTCATCTCGCAGGGTAGATCATGGTGAGATTTATTAGGAAAGAAGTTTTTGCGAAGCAGTCGAACGGAGGGTTTCCGGCGTCTGCGGACATACGCAATCTGTACCCCGGCGACGGCCGGGGGCCAGACCGATAGAAAGCCGGCGTTGCACTGTTGCGCTCTGGACCCCGGCCTTCGCCGGGGTACACATAATGGAAGCTTCCCACGCCAAGGCCGACGTATCGACGGTCCGTATCAGGCCGCGTGAAACTGCTCGGGGGTCAGCGCCATCATCGTCTCGCTGCCCGCCTCGATCTTGCGGCGCAGCGCGCCGGCGTCGGGCAGGAAACGCTCGCCGAAATGACGCGCGGTCACCAGCTTAGCTTCGAGGAAAGCCTTGTTGCCGCGGCCCTCGTCGAGCGCCTTTTGCGCGGCTTCGGCCATGCGCAGCCACATCAGCCCCAGCGCGACGATCCCGGTCAGGTGCATATAATGATGCGCGCCCGCGCCGACATTGTTCGGATTGGACATGCCGTTCGCCATGAACCACATCGTCGCAGCCTTGAGTTCGCCATTCGCCTTTTCAAGGCGCCCGGCGAGATCGGCGAACGCCGGCTTGTCCTTCGCCGCCGCGGCTTCGCCGTCGACGACCGCAAAAAAGGCCTGGATCGCACGGCCGCCGTTCTGCGCCAGCTTGCGCCCGACAAGGTCCATCGCCTGCACGCCATTGGCGCCTTCATAGATCATCGTGATGCGGGCATCGCGGACATATTGGCTCATGCCATGTTCCTCGATGTAGCCATGGCCACCGAACACCTGCTGCGCATTGGTCGCGACGTCATAGCCCTTGTCGGTGCCATAGCCCTTGATCACCGGGGTCAGCAGACTGACGAGGTCGTCGGCCATCTGCCGCTCCTCCTCGCTCTCGGCGGCGTGCGTCAAGTCGACCTGCAGCGCGCCCCACAGGCACAGTGCGCGCAGCCCCTCGACCGTCGCCTTGGCATCCATCAGCATGCGGCGCACGTCGGGGTGGACGAACAGCGGATCGGCCTTTTCCTGCGGGTCCTGCGGCCCGGTCAGCGCGCGGCCCTGACGGCGGTCCTGCGCATATTGCACGGCGTTCTGGAAAGCGACATCGGCCTGCCCCAGCCCCTGGATGCCGACGCCGAGCCGCGCGGCGTTCATCATGATGAACATTGCGGCGAGGCCCTTATTCTCCTCGCCGACCATCCAGCCCTTCGCGCCGTCGTAATTCATCACGCAGGTCGCATTGGCGTGGATGCCCATCTTGTGCTCGATCGACCCGCACGACAGCGTGTTGCGTGTCCCGGGCGTGCCGTCGTCGTTGAGTATGAACTTCGGCACGATGAACAGCGAAATGCCCTTGACGCTGTCGGGCGCGTCGGGGGTCTTCGCGAGCACGAGGTGAATGATATTCTCGGCGAGGTCATGCTCGCCCGACGAGATGAAGATCTTGGTGCCGGTAATCGCGTGGCTGCCGTCCCCGTTCGGCACCGCACGCGTGCGGATGAGGCCAAGGTCGGTGCCGCAATGCGGTTCGGTCAGATTCATCGTGCCGGTCCATTCGCCCGACACCATCTTGGGCAGATAGGTCGCCTGCAGCTCGGGCGATCCCTTGACGAGGATCGCGGCGGTCGCGCCCTGCGACAGGCCGGGATACATCGCGAACGCCTGGTTGGCGGCGTTACGAAACTCCTCGACCGAAAAGCCGACGACGTGCGGCAGCCCCTGCCCGCCGAATTGCTCGGGCTGGGTCAACAAGGTCCAGCCCGCGTCGCAATAGGCCTTATAGGCTTCCTTGAACCCTTTCGGCGTGGTGACGCTGCCGTCGTCATGGCGCGTGCAACCTTCCTGGTCGCCCGACAGGTTGATCGGGAACAGCACTTCCTCGCAGAACTTCCCCGCCTCGGTCAGCACCGCCTCGATCATGTCGGGGCTGGCGTTGGCAAAGCCCGGCAGGTTCGCATAACGCTCGATGCCGAGCACCTCGTTGATCAGGAACAGCGTGTCTTGGACGGGAGCGCGATAAGCGGGCATGCGAAATCTCTCTGAAAAACAGGGTTTGATACGGTGTCTTGCCCGGGGAGGCAGGGATGTCGAGGGTCAGTTCGCCTTCTGGCGGGCGTCGACCTTTTTCACCATGTCGATGAAGCGTGACAGTTCGTCGACGGCGCTGTCGATGTCGTCGCGCTGGCCGCGGAGCAACGCGATGCGCTCCTGGCATTTTTCGATCGTCACCTGGCGCTGGGTCTTGCGTCCGTCGCCGACGTCGTAGAGGTCGATCATCTCGCGGATGTCGGCCAGGCTGAACCCCGTGCGCTTGGCGCGCAATATCCAGGCGAGCCGCGCACGGTCGCGCTTCGAATAGATGCGCGACAATCCCTTGCGCGACGGGCTGATCAACCCTTCATCCTCGTAGAAGCGCAGCGCACGCGCAGTGACGCCGAACTCCGACGACAGGTCGGTGATGCTGAACTGTTCGCGACCAAGGTGGTCGGGCGTATCGATATGGGCGTGGCCGTAGTCGTCGGTCATCGGAGCAGAATAGTTTCCGTTGACGTGAACGTCAAGGCTGGCGGCGGCGAAGGAAACCGGTGGATCAGGCGCCGCACGGTGCAACGATATTGCCGCGTTCGTCCTTCATCTGCAAGCGTTTCGCGTCCTCCGCGGCCCAGCTCGCACGCGGCAGCCGCAATCCCGACAAGGAGGCGCGCGCGGGGCAAAGACTGTCGCACTGCGGCGGAAGGCTGCCGGGCAGACGCAGCTCGTCTTCTTCCTCATGGACGAGCGCGCTGCACCCTTCCACACCGGCGAAATCGAGCCGCCAACGCTCGCCGTCGCGCACCACCGTCCCCCGCGCCGCGCACGACAGGCCGGGGCCGTAGGATGCGGTGAGCGCGAAGCGCCAGCGATCGGTGCCGTCGGGCACGACGCACATCGCATCGCGGCCGAGGTCATGGCGACGCTCGAACGCCCCGGTCAGCTCGGCAGCCTCGGCGCGCACGATGCCGCGCTCGCGCGCCGCGACCTCGAGCGGATTGCCGCTGTCCACCCCCTCGCCCGCGTCGGGCGCCGGGCGGCTGCACGCCGCGAGCAGCAGCAACAGGACGCAGACGAATTTACGCATCGTCATCGAGGAAAATCAGCCGCCCATCGGCCTCGACGCGGCGATAGAAGCACGACCGCCGCCCGGTGTGGCACGCGGGACCCGCCGGGGTGACGCGCAGCAGCAGCGCGTCCTGGTCGCAATCGACGCGCATCTCGACCATCGTCAGCCCGTTGCCCGACGTCTCGCCCTTGCGCCACAACGCGTGCCGCGACCGCGACCAGAAATGCGCCTGCCCCGTCTCCTGCGTCAGCCGGATCGCCTCGGCATTCATATGCGCGACCATCAGCAGGACGCCGCTGCCCGCGTCGGTGACGATGGCGGTCACCAGCCCGGCGGCGTCGAAACGGGGGTCGAAACGGTCGATGCTGTCACGAATATCGGTCATGAAAGCCGCCTTAGAGCAGGACAAATGCCGCTGTCACGCAAGAGTCCAAATTGGGGGGGCGACAATATCGATTCCGCTCCCTATATGCGCCGCAGTCACTGCCCCGCACAGCTGGACAAAAATGCTCACCACCCACCCGTTCGATGACGACAAACTCCGCGAGGAGTGCGGCGTCTTTGGTATTCATGGCGCCGAAAGCGCCGCCGCCGTGGTCGCGCTCGGCCTCCACGCGCTCCAGCATCGCGGCCAGGAGGCGGCGGGCATCACCGGCTTCGACGGCAAGGAATTCCACACCCACCGCGCGATGGGCCATGTCGCAGGCAATTTCGACCGCGACGACATCATGCGCCAGCTCGCGGGTGCCTCGGCGGTCGGCCATGTCCGCTATTCGACGACCGGCGAAACCGCGCTGCGCAACGTCCAGCCTCTCTATGCCGATTTGTCGACGGGCGGTTTCGCGGTCGCGCATAACGGCAATATTTCCAATGCGACCGCGCTGAAGAAGATTCTCGTGCGCCGCGGTTCGATCTTCCAGTCGACCAGCGATACCGAGGTTATCATCCACCTCGTCGCGACGTCGAACTATCGCACCCTGCTCGACCGCTTCATCGACGCGCTGAAACAGGTCGAGGGCGCCTATTCGCTGATCTGCCTGACCGCAGAGGGCATGATCGGCTGCCGCGACCCGCTCGGCATCCGTCCGCTCGTCATCGGCAAGCTCGGCGACGCCTTCATTCTCGCATCCGAAACCGTCGCGCTCGATGTCGTCGGCGCCGAATTCGTGCGCTCGGTCGATCCGGGCGAACTTGTGATCATCCGCGACGGCCAGTTGACCTCGCATCGCCCCTTTGCCGAGCGCCCCGCGCGCCCGTGCATCTTCGAATATGTCTATTTCTCGCGCCCCGATTCGATCGTCGACGGCACCAGCGTCTATTCGGTGCGCAAGGCGATCGGCGCCGAACTGGCGCGCGAAAACCAGGTCGATGCCGACCTCGTCATTCCCGTTCCCGATTCGGGGACCCCGGCGGCGCTCGGCTATGCGCAGGAATCGGGCATCCCCTTCGAACTCGGGATCATCCGCTCGCACTATGTCGGGCGCACCTTCATCCAGCCGGGCGACAAGGTCCGACACCTCGGCGTCAAGCTGAAGCACAATGCCAATAAGGCGCTGATCGCGGGCAAGCGCGTCGTGCTGATCGACGATTCGATCGTGCGCGGTACGACGAGCCTCAAGATCGTGCAGATGATGCGCGATGCCGGCGCCGCCGAGGTGCATATGCGCATCGCCAGCCCGCCAACCCAGCACAGCTGCTTCTATGGCGTCGACACGCCCGAACGCGCCAAGCTGCTCGCCGCGCAGATGACGGTCGGTCAGATGGCGAATTTCATCAACGCCGACAGCCTCGCTTTCCTGACCATCGACGGCCTGTACCGCGCGCTGGGCGAGGCGGAGCGCAGCGACGGTGCGCCGCAATATTGCGATGCCTGTTTCACCGGCGACTATCCGACCACGCTCACCGACTTCGACGAGCATGGGCTGGAAGATCAATTTTCCCTGCTCGCCGAACGAGTTGTCTGACACCATGTACAAACAGTCTGAAGAACTGGCGGGGCAGGTCGCGCTCGTCACCGGCGCGAGCCGCGGCATCGGCGAAGCGATTGCCGAGGCGCTTGCGGCGCGCGGTGCGCATGTCGTCATCACCGCGCGCACCGCGGGCGGGCTCGAAGAGCTTGAGGACCGCATCCACAATGCCGGCGGCAGCGCGACGATCGCGCCGCTCGACCTCACCGACGGCGACAGCATCGCCCGTCTCGCCAGCGCAATGGCCGAACGCTGGCAGAAGCTCGACATGCTTGTTTTGAATGCGGCCATGCTCGGTACGCTGACCCCGGTCGGCGCGATCGACGGCAAGGAATTCAACAAGCTGCTGACGCTGAACCTGATCGCGCAGCAGGCGCTGATCGCCAATTTCGATCCGCTGCTGCGCCGCGCCGCGAGCGGCCGGCTGGTCGCGCTGTCGAGCAGCGTCGCGCGCGAGCCGCGCGCCTATTGGGGCGCCTATGCCGCGACCAAGGCGGCGCTCGAGACGCTGGTCACCAGCTATGGCGCCGAAATGCGCAATATCTCGACCGTGCGCACCGCGATCCTCGATCCGGGCGGCACCCGCACCCAGATGCGCGCGCGCGCCTATCCTGGCGAAGACCCGCAGAGCATCAAGGACCCGGCGGCGGTCGGCGCCTTCGTCGCGCAGTTGATGGTCGAAGGCTTCGACAGCACCGCCTTCCACGCGCTGCCCAAGGTGATGGCAGAGGCTTAACGCGATCTTTGCTTTCCTGCCCTAGACGGTCCGTTCGATACGGATTTTGATTGAGGGCTTTGGAATGACCAGCGGACTTATTCGATCGGTGGTGGCGACGATCGTCGGCATCGTCGTGGCATTCGGCCTGATCCTCCTGTTCCAATATGCCAGCGCGAACCTGTTTCCCGCAGGCTATGACGCCGCGGTCTATGACGTCGCGGCCGAAGAGATCGAGGCACCGCTCGGCACCACCATCGCGCTGATCATCGGCTGGTTTGTCGGCACCTTCGCCGGCGGCTGGCTCGCGATGCGCGCCTCGGGCGGCAGCGGCGCCGGCTGGGTCGTCGCGGGCGCGGTCATGGGCGCCGCCATCTATCGCGCCTCGTCGCCCGTCGACGAATGGTGGATCTTTGCACTGGCCGTCCTCGTCCCCGCCGCCGCCGCATGGCTCGCACAGCGTGCCACGGGCTTCGCTGCACCGGCCACCGCGTAACCGCCGCCCCCGCGCGGGCGGGGGCCACGATCATTTTTGGCCGGCTTCGCGATCAACCGCGTCCTGTACCGCCATGTAAAACGCCTGGCGCGCGGCGCCGACGCCTTCGGGATCGGTCGCGGTCGGCCAGTTGCCGTTCGACGCGATCACCAGCTTGCGCTTGGGATCGATGAAAATCCCCTGCCCAAAGATGCCCTGCGCCGCGAAACTGCCGTCATCGTTGGTCCACCATTGATAGCCGTAGCCGCGACCGGGAAAATCGATGTCGGCCTGCTTCGTCGTGCCCGCCGCCAGCCAGTCGTCGGGCAGGACCTTCGCGCCGCCCGCAACGCCGCCGTTCAGGATGAACTGACCGAAACGCGCATAATCCTTGAGGCTCGCCGATATGCAGCAACCGCTGATCTCATGCCCCGTCGCGCCGAGCATCCACACCGCATCCTGCTCCATGCCGAAGGGCTTCCATACCTTCTCCGACAGATAGGCCGACAGCGTCTTGCCCGTCGCGCTCGACACCAGCACGCCGATCAAATTGGTCTCGCCGGTCTTGTAAACCCATTTCGACCCCGCCGGCGCCTCGCGCGGCAGCTTCTTCATATAGCTGACGGTGATGTCCTCGCCCGCGACCGGCTGCTGCAGGTTGAACTGCGCCACGTCGGATTTGGGGTCGGTATAATCTTCGTTCCATTTGACGCCCGAGGTCATGGTGAGCAACTGGCGCACCGACACATCATCATAGGCCGAGCCCTTGAGCGTCGGGATATAGGTCGTCACCTTGTCGTCTAGGCTCTTGATATAGCCGTCCTTCACCGCCGCGCCGACGAGCGTCGAGGTGAAGCTCTTGGCGACCGAGAAGCTCGTCCAGCGGCCCGCGGCGTCATAGCCAAGCGCATATTTTTCGAGCCGAATCTTGCCGTCCTGCACGATGATCAGCCCGGCGTTGCGCTGCTTTGCCATATAGACGTCGACGTCGGTGCCGACGTCGAGCGGCGCGCCCTGCGGAAGCGGATAGACCTTGCCGCCCGCCTGAACCGTATTGACAACAACCTTGGGCACCGTCTCCATCGTGCGGAAGGCGGTGTCGCGTTGATCCTGGGTCCAGAACAGCACATTCAGATCCTTTGGCAGAGTTTCGGTCGTGTTTTGGGCAAGGGCCGTGCCCCCGGCCACCGTACACAGCAGTGCCGCCGCCAGAAATCTTCGCATCCTGTCCTCCCTCACTATTTTCAGACCTGTTTTCAGGCCGTTTTTTCGAGCGTGACCTGCGCGACGTCGATCCCGCCGCCACGAAAGCCGCCCTCGCAATATTGCAGATAATAGCGCCACAGACGGACGAAGCGCTCGTCGAAGCCGGGCGGCAGTCGCCCTTCGTCGACCGCAGTGTCGAACCGTTCGCGCCACTGGCGCAGCGTCTCGGCATAGTCGCGCCCGAACCGCCGCACGTCGCGCCAGACGAGCCCGCGCTCTTCGGCGAGTGCGCGGAACCGGCTTTCGGACATCAGGCAGCCGCCCGGGAAGACATAGGCCTGGATGAAGTCGCTGCTCGCCGCATAGCGTTCGAACAGCGCGTCGCTGATCAGGATATACTGGATCGCCGCGCGGCCGCCCGGGCGCAGCAGCCGGGCGATCGCGTCGAGATAGGCGGGCCAATAAGCCTGCCCGACCGCCTCGACCATCTCGACGCTGGCGATCGCGTCATAAGGCCCCTTGGCATCGCGATAATCGCATAATTCGACCGTGCTGCGTCCCGACAGGTCGATCGCAGCGAGCCGCGCGTCGGCGATCTCGGCCTGCGCGGGCGACAAGGTGATGCCCGTATAGAGCACGTCGTGCCGCTCGACCGCGCGCTCGGCGAGCGCGCCCCAGCCGCAGCCGATCTCGAGCAGCCGGCTGCCCGAGCGCAGATCGAGCCGATCGAGGATCGCGTCGAGCTTTTCCGCCTGTGCTTCCTCGAGCGACTGCGATGTGTCGGTGAACAGCGCGCTCGAATAGTTCATCCTAGCATCGAGCCACAAGCGATAGAAATCATTGCCTAAATCATAGTGGGCGTGAATGTTGCGCTTCGACCCGCTGCGGCTGTTGCGGTTGAAGAAATGTGCCAGCCGGTTGATCCAGCGCCATGGCCCACGCGATCGCGCGGCATTGCCCAGCGACTCGCCGTTGCGCATGAACAGGTCGAACAGCGGCACCGGGTCGGGCGACGACCATTCGCCCTTGTCCCAGGCGCGATACCAGCCGACCGATCCCGACAGCGCGAGGCGCACCAGCGCCGCCCAGCTGTGCAGGTGGACGACCGCGACCGGGCCGCTGCCGCGCCCGCCGAGGATGCGCACGCTGCCGTCGGGCAGATGTCCCTCGAGCGTCCCATGCTCGAGCCCCGCGTCGATCTTGTCGAGCCGGCCGTGGAAAAAGGCCGCCGGCGCGCGCGCCATCGCCCAGGCGACCAGCCCGCCCGACCGAAAGGCGCGATCCGCCTGCAGCAATTGTCGGCCCCGCCCCGTCCTGACATGCGTGTTCATAAGGCCATCACTGCCGCAAAGCGGCGCGCCTGACAATCAAATGTCGTGCGCCTTCATGACGTCATACGCTGCCAGTGCCCGTGCCCGCGCCTCGCGATGCCCGATGATCTTCGCCGGATAATCGCGCGGCCGCACCCCATGGTCATCGGGGTCATGGACAAGATGTGCGCGAAGATCGGCCAATTCCGGCACCCACTCGCGAATATAGCCCGCCGCGTCGAACTTTTCCGACTGCGTCAGCGGCGCCATGATCCGGGGGAACATGTTGGAGTCGACGCCGGTGCCGGCAGTCCATTGCCAGTTTACGCTGTTGTTGCCGTAATCGGCATCGACCAGCGTGTCCCAGAACCATTGTTCGCCGCGGCGCCAGTCGATGAGCAGATGCTTGATGAGGAAGCTGGCGGCGATCATGCGGACGCGGTTGTGCATCCAGCCGGTCGTCCAAAGCTGCCGCATCCCGGCATCGACGATCGGATAGCCGGTGCGCCCCTGCTGCCAGGCCTTGAGGTCGGCATCGGCAGCTTTTCCAGTGCGCCAGGGAAAATCGTCGAAGGCCTCGCGGGCGTTGCGACCGCCATAGTCCGGGAACTGCAAGATCACATTCTGCGCATAATCGCGCCAGCCGACCTCGGAGAGGAAGACATCGACCGAACCGCCCGCATCGGCAAGCCGGTGCCAGACATAGGCCGGGGACACCTCGCCGAAGTGGAGATGCGGCGAGAGGCGCGAGCTCCCCTCCTCCGAAGGCAGATTGCGGCGGCGGTCGTAATCGGCGGCTTCGTCGATGAAATCGGCGACGCGCGCACGCGCGCCCTCCTCGCCCGGCGTCCATTCTCTTGCAAAGCCCGTTGCCCAATCGGGCTCGGTCGGCAGGAGCTCCCAGTCGGCGAGTTCGTCCGACGCCGGCCACTTCGGCGGCGCCGCGATGTCGCGCGGTCGGTTTGCCGGCGGCGGGGGCGGCATGCGCTCCTTGAGCGCGCGCCAGAAGGGGGTGTAGATCTTGTAGAGGCCGCCGGTGCCTGTGGTCACCGAACCTGGGGGTGCGAGATAATTGCCGTCGTGGCAGATCAGGTCGAGATGCTTGGCCACCGCGCGTTCGGCGTTGCGCCACCAGGGCTCGTAATGGCGCAGGCAATGGACCTGACCTGCCCCACTTTCCTCGGCGATTTGAGCAAGTTGTTCGTCGCTCTTGCCGCGGCGCAAAATCAGGCGTGAGCCTTTTTCGCGCAGTGCCGCATCGAGGCTGGCAAGGCTGCGGTGAAGCCACCAGCGCGACGCACCGCCCATTTTGCGATGCTTGGGCGTCTCGTCGTCGAGGATGTAGACGGGGATCACCGGCCCCGCCGACGCGGCAGCGAGCAGCGCCGCCTGGTCCGAGAGGCGGAGGTCGCGGCGAAACCAGACGATCGAGGGAGCGGTCAGGGCTTGGGTTCCGGTTGAGGGTCTACGACAACCTCAAACTGCCCGCGGCTCAGCGGGTTCCCGAAACGCTGGTCCGAGAGGATCAGGCGGCCCTTGGCGTCGAATTTCGCGACGGGCATGCGTGACCAGAAGAGGAAGGCCTGCGCGACCGCGCTGGTCGCCACCATCGGCGCGACGCGTGGGTCGTCCATGCCGGTCGAGGTGCCGCTGATGTCGACATCGCCGCCCGAGCCGAGATCGAAGCTGGCGCTGCCGTAAAGGTCGCCGCTGCGCCAAAAGACGTCGCGTTTCCAGAACATCAGCGGCGGCGGGCTCGCGACGACCAAAGCGCCCGGTCGCCCTGCCCCCTTCAAAACCGCCGAAATCTCGCGCTCGGCGGTGCCGGTGATCGCACCGTTGAACAGGATATAGGCGCAGACCCCGGTGAAACCGACCCACGCGGGGCGCGTCCAGCCGGCGACCTTGGCGCGCTCGCGGCGTAGCGACAGCCACACCGACAGACCGAGCGCGATCCATATCCACAGGTCGATGATGAAGATGCTGTCGCCATAGAACCAGCGATGGCTGAAGGGTTCGAGCAGACGGATGCCGTAGTTGTTGAGCCAGTCGAGCGCGGGGTGGCTGAGGCACCCGATATAGGCGAGCGCGAGCAGCCAGCCCCTATGGATCGGCAGGCGGTTTGCGGGTCGCCTGCCGCGCTTGGTCTGCCAGTTGTCGAACGCGATCATCGCGGCCCAGAGCAGGATCGGCAGCAGGACAAGCGCGATCGGGCCGTGGGTGATGCCGCGGCGCATCGACAGCGAAAGCTGGCCGTAAACGGTGCAGGCGGCGTCGATATCGGGAATATTCGCCGCGATCACCAGCGTGGGCATCGCGAGCCCGGTCTTCTTCTTGAGCCCCATCTGGCCGAGCACGGCGCCGACGAGGCTGTGAGTCAGGTTGTCCATTTTAGAGTGATCTCACACGAAGGCACAAAGGCACAAACAGTTCTATCGAGAGGGCCGATAATAGTCGTTGGCGACGCGTTTTACGCCATCGCGGAATGTTTCCTGGCCGAAGTTGATGAGTAACCCCAAGGGCAATTTCATAAGGCGTAGATAGGTCAACACCTGCTTGCCATGCACCGGCGCCATCCGCTCGACGGATTTGAGTTCGATGACCAGCCGATTCTCAACGAGAAGGTCGATCCGAAAGGCGTTATCGATCGTTACGCCCTTATATTCGATCGGCACAGGAACTTGCTTTGCGACTTGCAATCCGGCGTCGCGCAAGGCCTCGGCCATCAGAATCTCATAAACGCCTTCGAGCAGGCCCGGCCCAAGATCTTTGTGCAGATGGAATCCGCAATCGATGGCAGTGCGCGCAACGATCTCGATGTCCATTGCCACATTCTTGGTGCCTTTGTGCCTTTGTGTGAGTTAAATTAAAGCTCCGGGCCGCCCTCGGTTACCGTCCAGGTCTGGCCCTTTTTGAGCAGGCCTTGCAGGTCGGCGGTCTTGCCTTCGGATGCCGCCTTGTTCTGACGCCAGACGTCGGCCTCGAAGGTCGGGCGCGGGTCGTCGTAGAGGACGCCGAGCGCCATCGGGAATTCGCCGAAGCGCATTTCGACGAGCATGTGCGCGACGCTGCGGTTGGTGACGTCGTGGACGATCACCCCCGCCGACTGCCAGTCGCCATCGACGACGTCGACGACCTTGAGGTGCAGTTCTTCGCTATCGAGCGCGATGCCCTTGGTGCCTTTCGCAAACAGCATCGGTTCGCCGTTCTCGAGCCAGAGCTGGCGGTCCTCGGCGCCCTTCGGGGCGGCGAAATCCTCGAACACATCCTTGTTGTACACGATGCAGTTCTGGAAAATCTCGATGAACGCCGCGCCCTTGTGGGCGTGCGCCGCCTTGAGCACTTCGGGCAGCTTCTTCGACACGTCGAAACCGCGCGCAACGAAGCGCGCGCCGGCGCCGAGCGCGAAGGCCGCGGGCTGTGCGGGGCGATCGACCGAGCCATAGGGCGTCGAGGGGCTCGAGGTTCCGACACGGCTCGTCGGCGAGTACTGGCCCTTGGTGAGGCCATAAATCTCGTTGTTGAACAGCATGATCTGGCAATCGAGATTGCGGCGGATCAGGTGCATCGTGTGGTTGCCGCCGATCGACAGGCCGTCGCCGTCGCCGGTGACGATCCAGATGTCGAGCCCCGGATTGGCGAGCTTCAGCCCGGTCGCGAAGGCCGGCGCGCGGCCGTGGATCGTGTGGAAGCCATAGGTTTCCATATAATAGGGAAAGCGCGAAGAGCAGCCGATGCCGCTGATGAACACGGTGTTTTCAGGCGCCGTGCCGATTTCGGGCATCGTGCGCTGCACCGCCTTCAGGATCGCATAGTCGCCGCAGCCGGGGCACCAGCGGACTTCCTGATCGGTTTCCCAATCCTTGAGCGTCGTCGTCGGCTTGGCGATGGTGGTCATCTCGTTCACTTGAGTGCCTCCTCGATGGCGGCTTCGATTTCGGCGATGGTGAAGGGCTGGCCCGACACCTTGTTCACGGGCTTCGCATCGACCAGATATTGGTCGCGCAGCACGGTCTTGAGCTGGCCGGTGTTCATTTCGGGCACGATCACCTTGTCATAGCTCTTGAGCAATTCGCCGAGATTGGCGGGCAGCGGCCAGATATGGCGGATGTGGACATGGCTGACGTCCTTGCCCTCGGCGCGCTTGCGGCGCACCGCCTGGTGGATCGGACCGAAGGTCGAGCCCCAGCCGACGACCGCGAGCTTGCCGCCCTCTGCGCCCAGTTCGACGACCTGACCGGGCACCTTGATGCCGTCGATCTTGTCCTTGCGGATGTCGGTCATCGCCTGATGGTTCGCCGGCGCATAGTTGATATGGCCGGTATCGACTTCCTTCTCGATCCCGCCGATGCGGTGGAGCAGGCCGGGCGTGCCGGGCTTGACCCACGGGCGCGCGAGCTTTTCGTCGCGGCCATAGGGCTTGAAACCGCCCTCGGGCACTTCGGTCAGGAACTCGACCGGGAAATCCTCATAGCTGGTGAGGTCGGGCACCGCCCAAGGTTCGGCCGCGTTGGCGATATAGCCGTCGGTGAGCAGCATCACCGGGGTCATATATTGCACCGCGATGCGCACCGCCTCGATCGCGCATT
Source organism: Sphingopyxis sp. KK2 (assembly GCF_001990265.1). Taxonomy (GTDB): domain Bacteria; phylum Pseudomonadota; class Alphaproteobacteria; order Sphingomonadales; family Sphingomonadaceae; genus Sphingopyxis. Next base: position 55,113 of record NZ_LYVN01000001.1, on the reverse strand, counting down.
CGAACGCGTCGCCGGGCGAGCGCGCCGAGATGACGGGCATCGGGGCGTCGCCGTTGCGACCATAGACCGCCTGATAGAGGTCCGACTGCTCGGTCTTGGTCGGCAGGCCGGTCGAGGGGCCGCCGCGCTGCGAATTGACGATGACGAGCGGCAGTTCGGTCATGATCGCGAGGCCCATCGCCTCGCCTTTCAAGGCGATGCCGGGTCCCGACGAGCTGGTCACGCCGAGCGAGCCGCCATAGCTTGCGCCGATCGCCGAGCAGATGGCGGCAATCTCGTCCTCGGCCTGGAAGGTCGTGACGTCATATTCCTTGAGCCGCGACAGGTGATGCAAAATTGCCGAAGCAGGCGTGATCGGATAGCCGCCGAAGAACATCGGCAGCTTGGCAAGCTGCGCGCCCGCGACGAGCCCGAGCGCGATGCCTTCCGCGCCGGTCAGCGTGCGATAAAGCCCCGGCGCGACCGGCGCGGGATCGACATGATGCTGTTTGAGCGGCCCCGCGAGCTCGGCGGTCTCGCCATAGGCGTGGCCGGCGTTGAGCGCCGCGACGTTGGCGGCGGCGAGGTTCGGATCCTTGGCGAACTTGCCGTTGAGCCAGTCGATCAGTGGCTGGCGGTCGCGGTCGAACATCCAGAGCGAAAGCCCCAGCGTCCACATATTCTTGCAGCGCAACGCTTCCTTGTTGCCGAGGCCGAAGGGCTTGACCGCATCCATCGTGAGCTGGCTGATGTTGAGCTTCAAGAGCTGCCATTTGGCGAGGCTGCCGTCCTCGAGCGGGTTGGCGTCATATTTCGCCTTGGCGAGGTTGCGGTCGTTGAACTCGCCCTCGTCGGCGATGATCAGGCCGCCCTGCTTCAGCTGCGGGACATTGGTCTTGAGCGCCGCGGGGTTCATCGCGACGAGCACGTCGGGCGCGTCGCCCGCGGTCTCGATCGCCGAGGAACCGAAGTTGATCTGGAAGGCCGACACACCGAACAGTGTGCCCTGCGGCGCACGGATTTCGGCGGGGAAGTCGGGGAAGGTCGCGAAGTCGTTGCCCGCGAGCGCCGACGAGAGGGTGAACTGACCACCGGTCAGCTGCATCCCGTCGCCGCTATCGCCTGCAAATCGAACCACCACTGCGTCGGAAAGGGGGGACTGCCGCTCGCCGGGCTTGTCCTCTACCGCTGTCGCCATTTTTCTTGTCTGCCTTTGAATCTTGCGAACCTGTGACTTTGGCCTAGGCCCGTCGGCGGCAAGCCGCAATTCAGAAAAAATTGTGCGCTGCAAAGCGAATGCGCGCGTCCGCCCGTCCAATCAGTTGCCAATTGCCATTGAATTATCGGCGGCGATGCCGAATAGCTGCGCCGAACAACATAAGCGAGGGATGATCAGGATGACCGACGGCACGACCCATTTCACCCGCCCCGACGTGGCGGGCTTCCTTGCCTTTCTGAATGCGCAGGAAGGCCCGAAGATGGAAGAATTGCCGGCCGACGCCGCGCGCGAGATGTTCCGGGCGATGACGCAGATGGCCGACAGCCCGCGCGGCGAGATCGCGAAGGTGGAGGATCGCACGATCCCCGGCCCGGCCGGCGACATTCCGATCCGCCTTTACGACAGCCGCCCCGACCGCGACACCGGCCCGGTGCTGGTCTTCTATCATGGCGGCGGCTGGGTGATCGGCGACCTCGACACGCATGACGGCTGGTGCGCCGAGGCCGCGCGCCAGCTCGACATACCGGTGATCGCGGTCGACTACCGGCTCGCACCCGAACATCCCTTCCCCGCCGCGCCCGAGGATTGCGAGGCCGCAACGCGCTGGGTGGCCGACAATATCCCCTGCACCGGGCTGGTGCTCGCGGGCGAAAGCGCCGGCGGCAATCTGACCATCGCGACCGCGCTGACGCTGCGCGACCGGCCGGCGTCGAAGCCGGTGCTGGCGATCCACCCCATTTACCCTGCGGTGACGACGCACGACGACTGGCAAAGCTATCGCGATTTCGGCGAAGGCTATCTGCTGACGCAGGGCAGCATGACATGGTTCGGCAACAGCTATGCCGCCGATCCGGCCGATTATCGCGCATCGCCGCTCGATTTCCCGGCCGAAGGGCTGCCGCCGACGGTGCTGACCACCGCAGGGCTCGATCCACTGCGCGACCAGGGCCGCGCCTATGCCGTGAAGCTGGTCGAAGCGGGGGTGACGACGGTCTATCGCGAGGGCGCGGGCACGATCCACGGCTATATCAACCTATCGCAGGCGATCCCGAGCGCGAAGGATGACATTCGGGGCGCGCTGACCGTCTTGAAAGCGCTGGTCGCCGAAGCTACCGGCGCGGCATGATCGACCATAGCAAACTTCCCTATCGCCCCTGCGCCGGGGTGATGCTCGCGAACCGTGAGGGCCGTGTCTTCGTCGGCCAGCGGCTCGACACGTCGAGCGAGGCCTGGCAGATGCCGCAGGGCGGGATCGACCCCGGCGAGGATGCCGAAGAGGCGGCGATCCGCGAACTGGGCGAGGAAACCGGCGTCCATGGCGGGCTGGTCGAGATCATCGCGCGCAGCCGCGAGGAATATTTCTATGACCTGCCCGACCATCTGATCGGCAAGATGTGGGGCGGCAAATATCGCGGGCAGCGTCAGCACTGGTTCCTGATGCGCTTCATGGGCGAGGACAGCGACATCGATATCGCAACCAAACACCAGGAATTTCGCGCCTGGCGCTGGTCCGAGCTGAACGAGATCGAGAAGCTGATCGTGCCGTTCAAGCGCGCGCTTTATCGCGGGCTGGTCGAGGAATTCGGGCCCCTGGTCTGATCGCCGAGCGCGAGCGCGGTCCGGAAGACGTCGGCGAACATCGCGGGCGTGAGCCGACCGGTGTTCGTGTTGTAGCGCGAGCAATGATAGCTATCGACGAGATGGCGGTCATTTGGGAGCAGGTGGACGGCGCCATGCGCGAAAGGAAAGGCGGCGAGACGGCCGCTGGCGGCGCGCACCGCGGCGTCATGGGCGATCTTGCCGAGCGCGATCACCACGCGGACCTTGGGCAGCGCCGCCATCTGGGTATCGAAGAAGGGGCGGCAGGCGGCGATTTCCTGCGGGTTCGGCTTGTTCTGCGGCGGCAGGCATTTGACGCTGTTGACGATGATCGCACCGTCGAGCGTCAGCCCGTCGTCGACGCGCGCCTCATAAGCGCCGCGGCTCAGCCCGAATTGCGCCAGCGTCGCGAAGAGCAGGTCGCCGGCATAATCGCCGGTGAAGGGTCGCCCGGTGCGGTTGGCGCCATGCTTGCCCGGGGCGAGTCCGGCGAAGGCCAGCCAGGCATCGGGGTCGCCGAACGCATAGACCGGCGCGTTCCACCAGTCGGGATAGTCGGCCCGGCATTGTTCGCGAAAGGCGACGAGGCGCGGGCAGCGTGGGCAGTCGCGCGGCGGCTCGGTACCGGGCAAGGGGCTTACAATCTCCAAGCCACTGCGTTAGTCGCTCGGCCATGGCCCACGCAACGCCCCTGCCTCTTTATGCCATCGGCCTCGGCTCGAACCGGCGCCACGCCCGCTTCGGCGATCCGCGCGGCGTATTGATGGCGGCGCTCGCGGCGCTCGAAAGCGACGATATCGAACCCGTCGATGTCAGCCCGATCATCGCGAGCGAGCCGCTCGGCCCATCGCGGCGGCGCTATGCCAATGCCGTCGCGCTGGTCGCCTCTGCGCTGAGCCCGCCGGAGATGCTCGAACGGCTGCAGGCGATCGAGGCCGATTTCGGTCGCCGCACCGGCCAGCGCTGGAGCGCGCGGACGCTCGACCTCGACATATTGCTCTGGTCGGGCGGCGCGTGGAGCGACGCCGCGCTGACCATCCCGCACCCCGCGATGACCAGCCGCGCCTTCGTCCTCGGCCCGCTGCGCGCGGTCGCCCCCGACTGGCACCACCCGTTGCTCGGCCGCAGCGTCCGCCAGCTCGCCGCGAAACTGGTGCGGGCAAAGCCGGTTGACCGGGGCGCATCGGCGCACTAGGGCGGCGGCTCACTTCGCGGCGCCCCTATGCGGCACCGCGCTGGGGCCCTTAGCTCAGTCGGTAGAGCAACTGACTTTTAATCAGTAGGTCGCTGGTTCGAACCCAGCAGGGCTCACCATATTTCGACTTCCGGAAAATATCGCGCCGACTAACCTGCATCAATGCGGGCGGCGAAAACGCGCGATATCCAGTCCGGACGACCCAGGGGGGAGAGTCGTCTCCTTTCAGACAAACTGGCGGCCTTTCGGGGTCGCCTCTTTGTTTTTGCGCTCAGTTCGGAAACGCCGGCGCCTTGCTGACCATTGCCGGCAAAGCGCGGCCCATGACGCCGGTGAACCAGGTCGCGGCGTCAACGATGGCGGGCAGGTCCAGCCCGGTCGCCATGCCGCCGCGCTCGAGCATATAGACGACATCCTCGGTCGGGACATTGCCCGCGGCGCCCGGCGCGAAGGGGCAGCCGCCGAGGCCGCCGAGCGACGCGTCTATCGTCGTCGCGCCTTCGGCGACCGCCGCCCAGACATTGGCGAGGCCGGTGTTGCGGGTGTTGTGGAAATGGACGCGAACCGGGAGGCCGGCGACGGCTTCGCTTACGCGGCCAACCATTTCGCTGACCTGCGACGGGACGCCAACGCCGATCGTGTCGGCGAGCGCGATTTCGCGGGGAGACGCGTCGGCGGCGCGCTTTGCCATGTCGACGACGCGGTCGATCGCGACTTCTCCCTCGAACGGGCAGCCGAAGGCGGTGGCGATGGTGATCTGGCCGCTGCGACCCGCCGATTTCGCGAGCGCGACGATCTCCATCGCGGCGGCGAGCGATTCGTCCGAGGTCTGGCCCTGGTTGCGGATGCCGAAGCTGTCACTCGTCACGCACACCGCCCCGAGTTCGTCGATGCGGCCGGTCGCGATGGCGCGCTCGGCGCCGCGGCGGTTGAGGACGAGACCGATGTAGGTGACGTCGCCGCGGTGCGGAAGCAAAGCGACCAGTTCTTCCGCATCGGCGAGCTGCGGGACTTTCTTCGGGTTCACGAAGCTCGTCACCTCGATGCGGCGTGCACCATAGGCGATCGCGCGTTGGATCAGCCCGAGTTTGTCGGCCGTGGAGACGGCAAGCCCTTCATTTTGCAGGCCGTCGCGCGGGCCGACTTCGACGATTTCGATGGTCTTTTGGTTCACGATCTTGCCTATCTTCACGCACATCCGAGATTCGAGTTGATAATTGCATAGCATTCTAAGTATATCATGGCCACAGGGATGAGGATGTCGGGCCGCGCGCGGCCCCTTCCTAGGCCAGATAGACGCCCGAAGGGAATGATATGACGGAAGCGAACAGCGCGGGCGCGCTGGAGGGGTTGAAGGTCGTCGAGATGGGGCAGCTGATCGCCGGCCCCTTTTGCGGCCAGTTGCTCGGCGACATGGGCGCCGAGATCGTCAAGCTCGAGCCTCCCGGCGGCGGCGACCAGATGCGCAACTGGGGCCAGGGCGACAAGCCCAGCTGGTGGCGCGTCATCGCGCGCAACAAATATTCGGTCGCGGTCGACCTGCGCAGCGAAGAAGGCCAGCAGCTGGCGCGAGAGCTGATCGCCAAAGCCGATATCCTGATCGAGAATTTCCGTCCCGGCACGCTCGAGAAATGGAATCTCGATCCGAAGATATTGCGCAAGACCAACCCCGGGCTGATCGTCGTGCGCGTATCAGGCTACGGCCAGACCGGCCCCTATTCGTCGCGCGCCGGCTTTGGCGGCATCGGCGAGGCGATGGGCGGGTGGCGCGGCATCGTCGGCTACCCCGACCTGCCGCCCGCGCGCATGGGGGTGTCGATCGGCGACACGCTCGCCGCCACCTACGGCTGCATGGGCGCGCTCGCGGCGCTGCATCACCGCAGCAAGACCGGCGAGGGCCAGATCGTCGATTCGGCGCTGTATGAGGCAGTGCTGCAGGTGATGGAATCGACGGTGTCGGACTATTCGGCGAGCGGCACCAAGCGCCGCCGCACCGGATCGACGCTGCCCGCGATCGCGCCGTCGAACGTTTACCCGTGCAAGGACGGCGAATATCTGATCGGCGCGAACCAGGACGGCGTCTTCGCACGGCTCGCAGCGGCGATGGGGCGCCCCGAACTGGCGACCGACGAGCGCTATGCGACGCACCGCGCGCGCGGGGTGCGGCAGGAGGAACTCGACGCGCTGATCGGCGAATGGACCAGGACGCTGACGATCGACGAACTCGAGGCGAAGATGGTCGAGGCGGCGGTCCCCGCCGGCCGCGTCTTCGACGCCGAGGACATGATGGCCGACCCGCATTTCGCGGCGCGCGACGCGCTGGTCACGGTCCCCGACGCCGAGCTGGGCGAAATCCGCATGCAGGGCATCTTCCCGAAACTGTCGGACACGCCGGGCACCGTCCGCCGCCCCGCCCCGCTGGTGGTCGGGCAGGACAGCGACGAGGTGCTGAAACGCTGGCTCGGCCGGGAGGGCTAGGCCGATGATCACCCTCTATGGCGGCCCGACCCCCAATGCGCGCAAGATCGCGATCGCACTGCTCGAAATGGGGTTGGAGTGGCGGCTGGAATATATCGACATCCTCGCGGGCGACCAGCTGACCCCCGAGTTCCTCGCGCTCAACCCGAACAACAAGACCCCGGTGATCGTCGACGAGCACGGCCCGGAAGGCGAGCGCTTCGTCTTGTGGGAGACCGGCGCGATCCTGCTCTATCTCGCCGAAAAGACCGGCCGCTTTGTGCCCACCGACCCGGTGGGCCGCGCAACCTGCTGGCAATGGCTGATGTTCCAGGTGTCGGGGGTCGGCCCGATGTTCGGGCAGGAGGCGCATTTCACCCATTATGCCAAGGACCGGCACGATTATGCGATCGAGCGCTATTCGCGCGAGGTCGACCGGCTGATGATGGTGCTCGACAAGCGGCTGGGCGAAGCGGCGTGGCTTGCCGGCGACGATTATACGATCGCCGACATGGCCACCCTGCCCTATCTGCGGCGCCAGCTGATCGACAAAGCGGGGCGCTTTCCGAACGTTGACCGCTGGGGCGCCGCGATGCTCGAACGGCCTTCGGTCGCCGAAGGCATGACCGTCGGCGTCGCGCGCGCCGAAACGATCGAGGGCGGGCTGACGGGCTTCACCGACGAGCATCGGGCGATCCTGTGGGGCGATCGGCAGCATGTGAAGCGCTAAAGCCGTGCCCCCCAACAAGTTTTGGGGGCCACGGCGCCGGCTGGACTTGGCAGCATATCCCGTGCCGCGAATCAGGGGATTCGCGAAAAGGGGAGCCTCATGTTCGATGCATTGGAAACTGCAGGCGGATTGACGAAACGACAGGAGAAGCGGCTGATAGCGCTTGCCCGCGCCTGCACGGCGATGCCGTGGAGCGAAGATGACGATCGACTGCGCTCGCTAAAACTGGTGCAACGCTCGGGATGGCCGCTGTCGGCACGCTTCGCCGAAATAAACGCTTGGGGCTGGACCGTCGCGTTGCATGTAACGGTCGAAGGCTAGCTCCGTCTTACGGCACCCCGGTTGGCGTCGCCGAACATGTTCGACCATTCCTTCTCGTCGAGTTTCTGGTGGCGACCGACATATTTGGCGGGGGCCTTGAGGTCTTCGCGCGTCATCGCGCGGGCGACCGCAGGCCGCTCGCGGATGCGTTCGAACCAGCCGTGCATCGCGGGCCAGTCGTCGAGGCCCATGCCCATGACAAAGGCCGACGCGCGGCCGGGCCAGATCGCCATGTCGGCGATGCTATAGTCGTCGCCCGCGACATAGGGGCTTTTCTCGAGCCGCTTTTCGAGCACGGTGAGCAGGCGGTTAAGCTCGCTGGTGTAGCGCTCGATCGCATATTCCTGCCCCGGCGGAGCATAGCGCAGGAAATGGCTCGCCTGCCCGCCCATCGGCCCGAGGCCGGCGACCTGCCATGCCAGCCACGACAGCGTCGCAGCGCGCGCCGCGCCCGAGGGGGCGAGGAAGCGCCCGCTCTTTTCGGCAAGATATTGGAGGATCGCGCCCGATTCGAAGACGGTGACCGGATCGCCGCCTCCCGCCGGCGCCTGGTCGACGATCGCGGGGAGCCGGTGGTTGGGGTTGATCCGGCCGAATTCGGCGGTGAGCTGGTCGCCGTTGAAGATGTCATAGGGGATGACGCGATAGTCGGCACCAATCTCCTCGAGCATGATCGCGATCTTCTGTCCGTTCGGGGTCGCCGAATAATGAAGGTCGATCATCACAGCACCTCGTATATCTGGTGACGAACGCCGAAATCGGTGCGGGTGCCGACACCGACCGCGAGCAGGCCGTTGAGCCAATCATATTTCGGGCTCGCAGTTTCGAAAACGGGGGCGATTCGCAGATAATAACGCGACGGGTCGACGGGCGGTGCGGCGGGGTCGGCGAACAGCGCGCGGACATCGTCGGGGACGACACTGCGCCCGCTGTAGCTCAGCTGGATGAGCGCGCCGTCATCGGCCTGCCACACCGCACGGGCATCGAAAGTGCCGACCGCGGCGCCCGATGCGAGGCGGCCGCCGCGCGACCAATTGCCGCCGCCGGGGAGGACGATACCGTTGATTCGGGGTCCGAAAAAGCGCCCGCCACTGATATATCCGATGCGCTGGTCGCCGAATGGCGAGGCGCCGATGCCGAAGATTCCACCCCCGACTTCGAATTCGACGGTGCATAAAAAGCGGCTCGAAAGGCCGTTCGGACCGTCGGCTGAAAAATCCTGCTCCATAGTGCCACTCCTTCTGCTGAGGCTCTGGACAAGCATAAGACCATTAGTATACTAAGGGTCAATCAGATTGACGGATCGGGCCGCAAAAACGCGCGCCCGTCAACTGTCGGCATAATCACTCAAGGGAGGGTGCGCATGAAGGGTTTCAATCAGTTTCTGCTGTCGGGTGTTGCGGCTGCCGCGATGATCGGCTGCGCCGCACCGGCGATGGCGCAGGATGCGGTTCCCGCCGACGACGCGGGCAATGACGAAATCATCGTCACCGCACAAAAGCGCGAACAGAGCCTGCAGGACGTGCCGATCTCGATGGAGGTCGTCACCGGCGACACGATCGAGGAAATGGGCGTCAACGACTTTGCCGACATGGCGTCGTACGTTCCCAACGTCGCGGTCCAGACCACCGCGGGCAATGACGTCATCTATATCCGCGGTTTCGGCTCGCCGCCGGCCAACTTCTCGTTCGACCAGGCGGTCAGCCTCTATATCGACGGCGTCTATGCCGGGAAGAGCCGCCAGACGCAGGCGCCCTTCTTCGACCTCGGCCGCGTCGAAGTGCTGCGCGGTCCGCAGGGCGCGCTGTTCGGCAAGAACACTGCCGCGGGCGCGATCAGTGTCGTGTCGGCCGCACCGACCAAGGATTTCGAAGCATCGCTGACCGGCAGCTATGATTTCGAATATGACGGCTTCCAGCTGTCGGGCCATGTTTCGGGGCCGATTTCGGACACGCTGAGCGTGCGCCTCGCGGGCCGCATCGTCGACAATGACGGCTATATCATGAACCGCGCGACGGGGCAGAAAAACCCGCAGACCAAGCAGCAGCTGGTTCGCTTCACCGCGCTTTGGGAGCCGAGCCCCGACTTCGATTTCACCGCGCGCATCGAATATGGCAACCAGGATATCAAGGGCGGCGTCACCGTCGCGGATGCGGTGCTGCTCGCGCCGAAACTGCGCCAATCGCGCTTCCTTGAAACCTCGGCGCTCGGCGAAGAGGGCATTCGCGGCGAGACGCTGATCGCGTCGGGTACCGCGAACCTGCAGCTCGGCGATTATACGCTGACCTCGATCACCGGCTACAGCTGGTTCGACAGCGCGATGATCAACGGCTTCGACCAGACGCTGCCCAATCCGCCGGGTGGGGTGACGTCCAATTCGACCTACAACAGCTATCCCGAGAATTTCGACCAGTTCTCGCAGGAAATCCGCCTGTCGTCGCCGGTCGGTCAGCCGATCGAATTCATCGTCGGCGCCTATTATGACACGTCCGACTATCACCTCGACCAGTTTGGCGGGTTCAACATTTCCAACCCGACGCTGACCTATTTCGGCCTGCTCCACACCTTCTTCGACCAGAAGACCGAATCCTTCTCGGTGTTCGGCCAGTCGACGTGGAATGCGACCGACTCGCTGCGCTTCATCGGCAGCCTGCGCTATACGCACACCAAGAAGGAAGCGACCTTCGACGGCGAGCGCATCTATGGCCCGTACAACCTGCGTCCGCTGACGCAGGCACAGGGCAAGCGCAGCGAAGACAATATCGATCCGTCGATCACTGCGCAGTATGACGTCAGCGACGATATCATGGTCTATGCGACCTATGGCCGCGGGTCGAAGTCGGGCGGCTTCGTGTCGAACACCTATGGCACCACCGACGCGACCTTCCAGTATGAGCCTGAAAAGTCACGCAATATCGAGGCTGGCGTGCGCGCATCCTTCGGCGCGATCACCGCGAACGTGTCGGTCTATGACACGAAGTTCAGCAATCTGCAGGTGTCGGTCTATAACCCGACGACCTCGACGTACCAGACGGGCAACGCCGCGAGCGCGGCCTCGACCGGCATCGAGAGCACCTTCACGCTGAAGCCGTCGCGCAACTTCGACGTCACCACCTCGCTCGCCTATCAGGACATCCGCTATCTCGACTATCCGGGTGCGGCGTGCCTCGCGAGCCAGCCGCTGAGCGAATGCAACCCGGCGAGCCCGGCAAGCATCGCGGCGAACAACATCGCCGGATCGCCCCTGCCCTATGTGTCCGATTTCTCGGGCAGCGTGCAGGCGCACAGCTGGGTTCCGATCTCGTCGGCGCTCGAACTCGACGTCACCGGCGTGGTGTCGTTCCGCTCGGGTTACTTCAACTCGGATACGCAGGATCCGGTCTTCGGCCACCAGAGCGGCTATGCGAAGGTCGACCTGCGCGTCCAGCTTGGCGATCCCGACGACCGCTGGCACCTTGCCTTCGTCGGTCGCAATCTGACCAACAAGCTGACCGCCGGCAGCGTGTTCCGCCTGCCCTTCCCGATCACCAACGTCACGCGTTCGATCCACTATCTGGAACCCGCGCGCAGCCTGGCGATCGAAGCGGGCGTGAAGTTCTAGCAACGATGTCCCAGCGATCGGCCGTCGTCGACGCTTTCCTCGACCGGGAAGCGGCGGCGGCGGCCGTGAGCTGTTACGCGGCCGCGCTCGATGCGCGCGACTGGGCGGCGTATCGCGCGCTGTTCACCGACGATATCGCGATCGACTATGGCGCGATCGGCTCGCTGGTCGGGGTGGTCGCGGCAGACAAATGGACCGACCGCTGCCGGGCGCTCGAAGGCTTCGACGCCACGGCGCATCGGCTCAGCAATATTTCAGTTGCGATTGATGGCGACAACGCGACGGTGACGAGCATCGTCGATGCGGCGCACTTCGTGACCGTGAACGACGCTGTGCTGCTGGGCGACCTCATCGGCCGCTACACCCACCATCTGGTTCGGGCCGACGGGTGGAGGATTGCCGGGGTAACGCTGACGGTCGTCGGCTATCCCGCAGGCAAGGACGCGTTCGACGCCGCCTTTGCCGCGGCGCGGGCGATATTTGCAAAAGGGAACGCGTGATGATCGATGTCTATTTCACCCCGACGCCGAACGGACACAAGATATCGATCATGCTCGAGGAAGTCGGGCTGGCGTACCAGCTGATCGCGATGAACATGCTCGAGGGCGACCATCTGACCCCCGAATATCGCCGCATCAACCCCAATGGTCGCCTGCCGGCGATCGTCGACCATGAGCCCGTCGGCGGCGGCGCGCCGCTGCCCGTGTTCGAGAGCGGAGCGATCCTGCTCTACCTCGCCGAAAAGTCCGGCCAGTTGCTGCCCACCGACCCGCGACGGCGGAGCCAGGCGCAGCAATGGCTGATGTGGCAGATGGCGAGCTTTGGCCCGATGCAGGGACAGGCGCATCATTTCATCCGCTATGCGCCCGAGGGCCAGACCTATCCGGTCGAACGCTATCGCAACGAGACGTTGCGGCTGCTTCATGTCCTCAACGGGCGTTTGTCGGAAGCGGACTATCTGGCCGGCGAATATAGCATCGCCGACATCGCGACTTGGCCATGGACGCGCGCGATCCGCGCGATCGGTCTGACGCTCGACGATTATCCGGCGGTTGCCGACTGGTTCGCGCGGATCGGCGAGCGGCCGGCGGTGATCGCGGGGACCGACGTCAAGAACGCGGCGAACCTGTCGAGCGCGCGCCCGGTACTGACCGAGGAGCAATGGTCGAACCTGTTCGGCCGGAATATGCTGGACGCGCCGAAAGGGTAGCGGGTCACAGCGTGTCGGCATGCCCCCACTGATATGCGACCTGGCCGTCCAGACGGCGCACCGCGAGCCAGTCGCCACCGGCGAGGCCATCGTCCTCGATCAGCGCGATCACCCCGCCCGCGATATCTTCCGGCAGGCAGGCTTCATTGTTGGCGAGCACGGTCTTCATCCATTCAGACTTTTCGCCCGCCCCCGTGGTGTCGAGGATCGGGGTGTCGACGAGGCCCGGCAGCATCCCCGCGACGCGGACATTGCACTCTTCCTTCAGCGGCGCGCAGCAACGGGTGAACATCATCACCGCCGCCTTGGTCGTCGCATACATCGCATCGTAGAAACCGGTGCCGAGCGCGACAGTCGAGACCGTGTTGACGATCACCCCGCCGCCGCGCGCCTTCATCTTCTGCACGACGATCTGCGTCGCGGCGACGAGTGAGGTGACATTGATGTCGACGATCCACTGGATGCGCTTCGCATCGACGTCGGGAAAGGCGGGAAGCCCCGCGACGACGCCGGCATTATTGTGCAGGATGTCGACATCGCCATGCGCCAGGAACCAGGCCTCGGTCGCGGGGATATCGGACAGGTCGAGACGGTGGACGGTCGCACGCGCGCCCTGCCCCTCGACCAGCCGCGCGGTTTCGGCAAGACCCGCTCCATTGACGTCGACGAGCGCGACATCCGCCGCGCCGCGCACCGCGAGCATGATCGCGGTCGCGCGGCCGATGCCGCTGGCCGATCCGGTGACGATCGCACGCTTGCCCGTGATATCCATGGCTTCTCTCCCGTCTCTTCTCGGTCTACCGTAAAGCACATTGACAGATAAACTTAAATACCTAAGTATTTTTTGAGCGAGAAGACTCGCCATTTTCTGGGGAGAGTTATGACCGAGGCCACCACGCTCAACGGCGGCGCCACAGCATCCGACAGCGGCCTTGCGCTGCGCCGAAACGTCGCGCTCGCGATGCTGTTCGTGGTCGGCACGATCAACTTCGTCGACCGCCAGCTCCTGTCCGTTCTCGTCGAGCCGATCCGTGCCGAAATGGATTTCACCGACACACAGTTCGGGCTGCTCACCGGCTTCGCCTTCGCGCTCTTCTATGCCGCAGCGGGCGTGCCGGTCGCGATGATCGCCGACCGCTGGAACCGCGTGAAGCTGATCGGCATCGCCTGCGTCGTGTGGAGCGGTTTCACCGCCGCCTGCGGCATGGTGTCGAACTTCTGGCAACTGGCGCTGATGCGCTTTGGCGTCGGTGCGGGCGAGTCCGGCGGTACAGCGCCGTCGCTGTCGGTGCTCGCCGACTATTATCCGCCCGCGCAGCGCCCGCTGGCGATCGGGCTGTTCACGCTCAACGGTCCATTCGGCGTGTTCGTCGGCGCGACCTTCGGCGCCTGGGCGGCGGCGAACATCGGCTGGCGCAACGCCTTCATCGTCATCGGCCTCGTCGGCATATTGGTCGTGCCGCTGCTGATCTGGCTGGTCCGCGAACCCGCGCGCGGGCAGATGGACACCAACAAACCCGCCGACGAAGCCCTGCCCTTTGCGCAAAGCCTGGCGATGTTCTGGCGGCGCCCGTCGCTGCGCATGGTGATGATCGGCAGCGGTCTCGCCGCCTTCACCAGCTATGGCATGCTGAACTGGATTCCCGCCTTCCTGATGCGGACGCAGAAGATGCCGCTCGACGCGATGGCCGCCTATTTCGGTCCCGCCGCCGGCATCACCTTCGGTATCGGCATCCTCGGCGGCGGCTGGCTGGTCAGTCATCGCGCGAAGGTGTCGGCACGCGCCTATGGCATGATCCCGGCGCTCGCGACCCTGGTGCTGATTCCGACCTTCATCGCCGCGCTGCTGGTCGACAGCTGGCAGCTTTCGCTCGGGCTGCTGCTGATCCCGATGGCGGCGTGTACCGCCTATGTCGCGCCGGCCCTCGCACTCGTCCAGAATTTGACGCCGCCGCGAAGCCGCGCGACCGCGGCTGCTGTGCTGATGCTGATGTTCAACATCGTCGGCCTCGGCCTCGGCCCGGTATTCGCCGGCATGGTCAGCGATTATCTGAAACCCGAATATGCCGACGAAAGCCTGCGCTGGGCGCTGATGGCACTGATGCCCTTTGCCGCCGCCGCCGGGGTTGCGCAGTTCGCGATGACCCGCCACCTCGAAAAGGATTTCGCCGAATGACCGACGTCGCCGGCAAGACCGCCTTCATCACCGGCGGTGCGAGCGGGCTCGGACTCGCCACCGCCAAGGCGCTCGTCGCCAAGGGGGCGGCGGTGATCCTGGCCGATGTCGACGGCGATGGCGCCGAAGCCGCCGCCGAATTGCTGCGCAGCGATGGCGCGAAGGCGCTGGCGCTGCAGCTCGACGTCACCAGCGAAGACAGCTGGGCCGCGGCGGGCGCAAAGGCGCGCGAATTCGGGCCGGTGCGTATCCTCTTCAGCAACGCCGGGGTCGGCGGCGGATCGGGGCCGTTCGAAGAATATGACACCGAGGTGTGGCGCTGGAACTATGCGGTCAACGCGCATGCGCATCTCTATGCCTGCCGCACCTTCCTCGCCGAGATGAAGGCATCGGGCGAGGCATCGCACCTCGTCATCACCTCGTCGATGGTCGCGATCGTGCCGCCGCCGATCTCGGTCGCCTATATCAGTTCCAAATATGCGACGCTGGGTATCGCGATGGCGCTGCGCAACGAGCTGGCCGAAACCAGGGTGGGCATTTCGGTGCTGATGCCCGGCATGTCGGCGACGCGGATCGTCGAGACAACGCGCGAGCTGCGCCCGGTAGAAGTCGAGGTCGGCAAGGCCGCGGCGACGAGCCAGGCGATGCAGGGCGTGCTCGCCGGTGGCATGTCGCCCGACAAGATCGGCGCGCGCGTCGTGCAGGCGATCGAGAATGGCGACTATTGGATCTTCACTCACCCCGAGTGGAAGAAGATGGCCGAACTGGTCACCGCCGATATGCTCGGCGCGTTCGGCACCTCGGCCGATCCCGAGTACCGGGGCGACGATATCGACGGGCTGATCGCGGCCAATGGCGGCCGTATGTTCGGCGCCAGGATTTGAGGAGACCGACATGGCAGAACAGGACGACATCCGCGCGATGGCGACGCGTTTCTTCGACGCGATCGAGGCGGGCGACATCGAGACGATGAAGAACAGCTTCACCCCCGATGCCGAGATCTGGCACAATACCGATGAGCTGATCGTCACCCGCGACCAGACCGCGACGACGCTGAGCGGCATGGTGACGCGGATCAAGGACCGTGAATATGCCGACCGCCAGCTGACCGTCTTTCCCGGCGGCTTCGTCCAGCAGCACGTCCTGAAGGGCGTGCGCACCCATGACGAGGGCGCCGTGCGCCTGCCCTGCGCGATCGTGTGCAAGGTGGAGGGCGGCAAGATCACGCGCCTCGACGAATATTTCGACAGCGCCCATGTCGCCGAATTCCGCAAATTTGCGAACGCCTGAGGAGTAAATCATGCCCGTCCTGCGCCAGGTTCCCCGGTCCGAAGTCACCGACGAAACCGTCCTTGCCTATTACAACCGCCTGTTCGGCGACCGCGATCCCGTCGCCGAACCCGGCACCGCGACCGGCACGCCGGGCGACTGGTGGACGGTGTTCGCGCTGTCGCCCGACATCTTCGAACATGCCGTCAAGGGCTTTGCCGTGTACCGCAACCCCGCGCGCACGATCGACCCGGTGCTGCGCGAACTCGGCCAGACGCGCGCCGGCTGGGTGAAGGGCAGCCAGTTCGTCTTCTCGCAGCATTGCAAGTCGCTGCGCGGCCTCGGCGTCAGCGACGAAAAGATCGCGGCGATCGCGCACTGGCAGGTCGCCGATTGCTATAACGAGCAGGAACGCACCGTGCTCGCCTATGCCGATTGCCTGGCGCAGGCGAGCGGCCGCGTGCCGCTCGAGGTGTTCGACAAATTGAAGACCTTCTGGAACGACGAGCAGATCTTCGAATTCACCTACATCACCTGCCTTTACGACATGCACGCGGTGATCACCCGCGCGCTGCGCATGGAATATGACGCGCGCGAAGACCCGATCGTCGAGGTCGCGGCACCCGAGGGCTTCAGCGCCGCCGACTTCCTCAGCGCACCGCGTCCCGCGGGCCAATGAGCGCGATGCCGATAACCGTCAACTTACTTGACGGTTATCGGCAAGCGTGATAAAAAGATCAGGAGAGGATGGGCATGAAATATTATAACTCCATCGGCCCCAACCCGCGCGTCGTGAACATGTTCATGGCCGAAAAGGGCATCGAGCTGCCGCAGGTCACGATCGACCTGCGCGGCGGCGAGAACCGGCGGGCGCCCTATAATGTCGAGGTCAATCCGGCGGGGCAGACCCCCGCGCTCGCGCTCGACGACGGGTCGGTGCTGACCGAGATCATCCCCATCTGCGAATATCTCGACGAGAAATTTCCCGAACCGACGCTGATCGGATCGACGGCGGAAGAACGCGCGATCACGCGCATGTGGGTGCGCCGCATCGACCTCAAGATCTGCGAACCGCTGACCAACGGTTTCCGCTTCGCCGAAGGGCTGCCGCTGTTCGAGCCGCGGCTGCGCTGCCTGCCCGAAGCGGCGGCGGGGCTGAAGGCGACTGCGCAGGACGGCGTCAAATGGGTCGACGGATTGATCGGCGGGCGCGAATTCGTGGTCGGCGACCGGCTGACGCTCGCCGACCTGATGCTGTTCGCCTTCCTCGATTTCGGCGCCGGGGTCGGCCAGCCGATCGACCCGGCCTTCACCAATATCACCGGCTGGTACGAGCGGATGAAAAGCCGCCCCAGCACCAATCCCGCATAAGCCCAAGGAGACGGATAATGGCTGCAACCAATAGCGAGTTCGAATTCCGCGGCGTCAATCATCTGGCGCTGGTGTGCAAGGACATGGCGAAGACGGTCGAATTTTACCGCGACATCCTCGGCATGCCGCTGATCAAGACGCTCGACCTGCCCGGCGGACGCGGCCAGCATTTCTTCTTCGACTGCGGCAATGGCGACAGCATCGCCTTTTTCTGGTTCGCCGATGCTCCCGAAGCGGTCCCCGGCATCTCGGCGCCCGAGGCGCTGCCCGGCGAGGGCAATTTCACCTCGGCGCACGGCTCGATGAACCATATCGCGATCAACGTCGCGGCCGACAAGTTCGACGCCTATTGCGACCGGCTCAAGGAAAAGGGCGTCCGCGTTTCGGGCGTGCTGAACCATGACGACAGCGAAACCAACCTCGCCGAAAAGATGCACCCCGGCGTGTTCGTGCGCTCGATCTATTTTTTCGATCCCGACGGCGTGTGCCTGGAATTCGCGGCGTGGACCAAGGAATTCGACGCGAGCGACGTGGCGCACGACCCGGCCCGCGCCGATGGCACGCGCGCCAAGGGCATGATCACCGGGCGGACGCCGGTGCCCGCCGAATAACATATCCTCCTCAGGAACTCCTCTTGGCCCGGTGTGCGAGCACCGGGCCGTTTTTTTGGGGGCGGTCAGCGGGCGACGGGCTCGTAGCTGATCTTGACGTCCGAGACGTTCTCTTCCTGCTTGAACAACCGCGATTTCGGAACGTAGCGTATTCGCAAATGGTCGGGCGCGAGCCATGTCATCTCGGCCCACGGACCACCCCAATCGCCCGTCGTGGCGGCGCCATGATCGTCGTCGGCCACAAACGCATTGCCCGCCCCCGAAGGCTGCTCACCGGACGGAACGATCGATATCTGGGTCGTGAAGCCGGTCGTCGCGCCGCAATTGCGATTGAACATCACCGCGCTGTGCGCTCCGCCCGTAGCATCGCTCCGCGTGATAATCTCATTGCCGCAACCGTCGTCGCAGCCGCCAACAAGCGTCGCGAGCAGTGCCAGCGGGATCAGCCTCCACATCGACGCGGCCGTCTTACCCGACCGCCCTACCCTTGCCCTCCCAATAAGGCGCGCGCAGTTCGCGGCGGAGCACCTTGCCCGAGGGGTTGCGCGGCAGCGCCTCGATGAATTCCACGCTCTTGGGGGTCTTGTAGGCGGCGATGCGTTCGCGCGCCCAGGCGATCACCGCGGCGGGATCGGGCGCGCCATCGGGCGACGCGACGATCAGCGCCTTCGCGGCCTCACCCCATTTGTCATCGGGCACGCCGATCACCGCGACATCGGCGACGCCGGGGCAGCCCATGATCGCGCTTTCGACCTCGGCAGGGTAGATATTCTCGCCGCCCGACACGATCATGTCCTTGATCCGGTCGTGGACGAAATAGAAGCCGTCGGCGTCGCGGTAACCGACGTCCCCGGTGTGGAGCCAGCCGCCCGCAAGCGTTTCCTCGGTGGCGGGGCCGCGGTTCCAATATTCCTTCATCACGATGCCGCCGCGGATCGCGATCTCGCCGATCTCGCCGTCGCCGAGTTCGCCGCCTTCGCCGTCGAGGATCGCCATCGCAACCCCCGGCCAAGGCTTGCCGCACGAGGTGAGCTTGCCCGGAATGTCGTGCGCGCTCGGCGAAAGATAGGAGCCGCCGCCGGCCGACTCGGTCATGCCGTAGAACTGCACGAAGTCGCAGCCGAAGGTCGCGCGCGCACGGCGCAGCACATCCTCGGCGATCGGCGAGGCGCCATAGGCGATCGATTGCAGCGCCGGATAGGGCCCCTCGCCCGCCGCGGGCTGCATCAGCATCATCTGGATCATCGCGGGGGCGAGGAAGGCGTGCGCAACATTCTCCTCGCGCATCATACGGATCGCGTCGGCGGGGGTAAAATCCTTGACGAGCAACAGGCGGCCGCCCTGCGCCAGCCCCGAGAAGCTGACATTGGTCCCCGCGACATGGAAGAGCGGCATGACGATGATCACCGTCTCGTCCTGGCCATAGGCGAAACCGTCGACCTCGGTCGCGGCCTCGAGGAAGGTGCGGTAATTGCGGTGCGTCAGCACGACGCCCTTGGGCAGACCCGTAGTGCCGCTGGTGTAGAGTTGCAGCACGTCGTCGGCGAGGTCGGGACCGGACAGCGCGGCGTCGGAGGCGTCGCCAAGCCATTCGTCGAACGGCGTGAACTGCGGATGCGCGCCATAGAGCGCGACGAGGCGCGGCGGGTTGGCGAGCCCCGCGACCGCGGCGAGCGCGCAGTCGAAGAAATCCTCGCCGACGAACAGATATTCCGGGGCAGCGTCGCCGACGATGAAGCCGACCTCGGCCGGGACGAGCCGGTTGTTGATCGGCGCGAAACAGGCGCGCGCGAGCGCGGTGCCGAAGAAGAGCGGATACCAGGCGTCATGATTCTTGGTGAGCGCCGAAACACGGTCGCCGGGCTGGATGCCCGCGGCGATCAGCGCATTGGCGACGCGGTTGGATTGCCGGTCGAGGTCGGCGAAACTCGTTTCGCGGTCGCCATATTTGACGGCGATCGCGTCGCCGCGCGCGCGCGCCTGCGCGCCCGGGATATGGGCCAGGGTCCGGATGGCATCCAGATCGATCATTTCACTCTCCCCAAACTCGATTTCGGTCAATTTTTCTTGAATTAGATAGAATACTAAGCAAATGCTTGGCCAGCAAAAAATCGAGAGGACAAGCGTTGCAGAACCTTCCCATATTGCCGACAACAATCGTCGGAAGCTACCCCCAGCCCGACTGGCTGATCGACCGCGAAAGATTGAAGGCGAGCTTGCCCCCGCGCGTGCGCGCCGAGACGCTGTGGCGTATCCCCGAACCTTGGCTCGCCGACGCGCAGGAGGCCGCGACGCTGATGGCGATCCGCGATCAGGAAGAACTGGGCATCGACATCGTCGGCGACGGCGAGATGCGGCGCGAAAGCTATTCGAACCGGCTCGCGACCGCGCTGTCGGGGATCGACACCGAAAAGCATGGCACCGCGATCGACCGCACGGGCAACGCCAATCCGGTGCCGCTGGTATCGGGTCCGATCCGCCGCGTGGCACCGATCGAGGCGCAGGATGCGGCGTTCCTCCGGCGTCATTCGACCAAGCCGGTGAAGCTCACCCTACCCGGCCCCTTCACGATGACGCAGCAGGCCGAGAACGGCTATTATCCGGACCTGCGGTCGCTCGCGATGGACTATGCCGATGCGGTCAATGCCGAGATCAAGGATCTGTTCGCGGCGGGGGTCGATGTCGTCCAGCTCGACGAACCCTATCTGCAGGCGCGCGCGGCCGAGGCCAATGCCTATGCGATCGAGTCGATCAACCGCGCGCTCGACGGCGTTGGCGGGATGACCGCGCTGCACATCTGCTTCGGCTATGCGATGGTCCACCATGGTGCGGGCGCGACGGGGCCGAAGCCCAAGGCCTATGACTTCCTTGCCGAGCTGGAGGCGTCGGCGATCGACGTGATCTCGATCGAGGCGGCGCAGCCCGGGCTCGATCCGTCGATCCTCGCCGAACTGCCGACCAAGACAATCATGTACGGGGTCCTCGACCTGTCGATCCCCGAGGTCGAGACGCCCGAAGTGGTCGCGGGACGCATTCGCGAGGCTTTGCGCTATGTCGATGCCGAACGTCTGTGGATCGCGCCCGATTGCGGGATGAAATATCACAGCCGCGAGCATAGCCAGGCCAAGCTGAAGGCGATGGTCGATGGGGCGGCGATGGTGCGGGCGGAGCTCAAATAACCCATATCGTCATCCCCGCGCAGGCGGGGATCCAGCTTATTCCTTCTTTGTGGCCTTTTCGCCTTTGCGTGAGATTTTCTTGGTTTCACGCAAAGGCGCGAAGGCTCGAAGAATAAGGAAGAAAAGAAAGCTGGATCGTGCCGGGAGTCACGTGCCTCCCGACACCCTCCGCGGGATGACGTAAGTTATTGATCTACGAACGCCGTAAGCAATGGCACCACCACCTCGGGCGCCTCGACCGTCGGCAGATGCCCGGCCCCCGCGATCACCTCGAGCTTCGCGCTGGGGATGGCTTCCAATATTTCGTCATGATGCGCGCGGCTGGTGATGCCGTCCTTTTCGCCCCAGATCAGCAAGGTCGGAACCGCGATCTCGCCGAGGCGCGGGCGGCTGTCGATGCGCGCCATGATCGCGCGCTGCTGGGCGAGGAAAGTGTCGGCGCCGGTGTCGGCGGCCATCCGGCGCGCGATGCCAAGGAGGCGGGTGTCATTCCGCCTTTCCTCGGGAAAGAGGATCGGGAGGCGTTCCTCGACGACCTGGTCAAAGTTTCCGGCTTCGACGAGGTCGATATAGCCCTGCCGCCGTGCGGTCTGCGCGGGGCCGTCGGCCGAAGCGAGCGTGGAGATCAGCGCGAGCTTCGCGACGCGTTCGGGGGCGCGGCGCATCACCTCGAAGGCGACGAAGCCGCCCATGGCGTGGGCGACAAGCGCAAATTTCGGCGGTGCGTTGTCGAGGAGGCGCTGGGCAAAGCCTTCGATCGTGTCATCGCTTTGGTTGTCGGCAACGATGATCTCGCGGTCGGACCAGGCGTCCAGCAGCGGTTGCCAGACGGCGTCGGTCAAAAGCTGGCCGGTGATGAGGACGATGGGGAGCGACATTAGACCACCTGATGCACGAAGGGTTCGCCGGCGGCGAGGCGGCGGCAATTCTCGTGCGCGACGGTCAGGCTGCGCACGAGCGTTTCGGGAGTGAGCCAAGCGATATGCGGCGCGAGCACCGCATTGGGCAGGCCCAGCAGCGGATTGCCGCGCGGCAGCGGTTCCTCGGCGAAGACGTCGAGGCCGGCGCCGCGCAGATGGCCGCTGGTCAGCGCGTCGACGAGCCTGGCTTCGTCGACGAGTTCGCCGCGCGCGGTGTTCACCAGCACCGCGCCCTGCTTCATCGCGAAGGGATCGATGCTGGCGCGCGTCTCGTCGGTCAGCGGGATGTGCAGCGAGACGATGTCGCTGGTCGCGAGCAACTCGTCGAGAGGTAGGAACTCGTAGGGCACGTCGCGCTGGCTGCGCGCCGTATAGGCGATCTTCGCGCCGAGCGCCGCGAGCGCGGGCGCGAGCAACTGCGCCGAATTGCCGAAGCCGACGAGGCCGATCGTGCGCCCGCCGATTTCGCCGACCTGATCGAGTTCGGACGGGTCGGCGGTCCAACCCTGCCCGGCGCGGGTACGCGCGTCGAAAAAACAGGTGCGGCGCAGCACCGCCATCATCAGCGACAGCGCCATTTCAGCGACCGCCTGGCTGTTGGTGCCGGGCATGTTGCACACCGCAACGCCATGGTCACGCGCCGCGTCGAGCGCGATGGTGTTCACCCCGACGCCGAGTTTCTGGACGAGCTTCAATTTCGGCGCCGATGCGATGAACCCGGGGGTCACCGGGGTCAGCACATGGAGCAGCGCGGTGATGTCGGGCGCGACATCGTCGAGCGGTGCAGCCTCGTCGACATGCGTCACGACGCCCGGACCGAAGATCGCATCCACGGCTTCGCGAAAGCCGGGGCTGGGACGCGCGTGGAGGACGATCATGCCGCGACCGCGCCGATGCTGCCCGCGAAGGCCGAGAAGCCCGCGAAGACCGCATCATCACCCATCGCTTCCTCGATGCGCAGCATCTCGTTCCACTTCGCCATGCGCTCGGAGCGGGTGAAGCTGCCGACCTTGAGCTGCCCCGCGTTCCAGCCGGTCGCGAGATGCGCGATGGTGACGTCCTCGCTCTCGCCCGAGCGCGCCGAGACGATCGCGCCCCAGCCGCGCGCCCTGGCGGCATCGAGCGCGGCCTTGGCCTCGGTCACGGTGCCGACCTGGTTGACCTTGATCAGCGCGGCGTTGCACACCCCCGCGTCGCCGGCGCGCGCGACGCGCTCGGCATTGGTGACGAGCACATCGTCGCCGATGATCTGGACGCGGTCGCCGATCGCGGCGGTGACGGCGGCCATCGCGGCCCAGTCATCCTGCCCCGCGGGGTCCTCGATCGACAGGATCGGATAACGCCCCGCCCATTCGATGATGCGCGCGGCCATCGCTTCGCTCGTCAGCCGCCCATCGTCGAGCGCGAGGCGGTAGCCCGAAGCGTCGCCGAGTTCGTTGGCGGCGATGTCGAGCGAGATGAAGACATCCTCGCCCGCGCGGTGGCCGCTCGCCTCGATCGCTTTCGTGAGCGTGTCGAGGGCATCCTCGTTCGACGCGAAATTGGGCCACCAGCCGCCCTCGTCGGCAACGCCGCTGAGCGGGCCTTTCGCTTCCATCAGCCTGCCCGCGGCGCGGTAGACATCGTCCGTGATCTCAAGAGCGCGACGGAAGCTGCCGGCGGTCGGGCACATGATCATGAAGTCCTGCACATCGGTGCGCCGCCCGGCGTGCGCACCGCCGCCGAAGATCTGGATTTCGGGGAGCGGAATGCGGACTTTCGCATCGCCCGCAAGGTAGCGCCACAGCGGCTGCCCCGCATCGGCGGCGGCGGCGTGGAGCACCGCCATCGACACCGCGACGACGGCGTTCGCGCCGAGGCGTGCCTTGTTCGGCGTGCCGTCGAGCGCGCAGAGCGCGGCGTCGACCGCCGCCTGATCATGCGCATCCATGCCGGTGATCGCTCGCGCGATCTCCGACCCGATACCCGCCACCGCGCGATCGACGCCGAAGCCGCCAAAGGCGGTACCGCCGTCACGCAGGTCGATCGCCTCATGCGCGCCGCGCGAAGCGCCCGCAGGTGCGATGGCGCGGCCAACCGCGCCCGAGACAAGCGTGACTTCGGCCTCGACCGTGGGGCGGCCGCGCGAGTCCCAGAGCTGGCGGCCGGTGACGGAAGCGATGGGCGAAGTCATTCAGAAGTCCTTTTCCAATTGGCAACGAGCGCGTCGATCGGCCTAGGCGCGCGGACCAGCGCGCGCGCCTGATCGCGCACGATGGTCTTATGTTCGGGGTCGGTAAGATAGGGCGCAGGCGATTTGCCCTCGACGCGCGCGAGCAGCAGCGCTGCGGTGAGCCTGCCCGCACGGAGAAGCAGGCCGTCGGCATCCTCCCAGTCGATGCCCGCGCGGTAAGCGGCGACCAGCGCCGCAGCGGCTTCCTTCATCCGCGCGTCGCCCGACCAGACCGCCTTGAGCAGCAAGTGCGTGGTGCAGAAGGCCAGGTCGAACGCTGGGTCGCCATAGACCGCGCATTCGGCGTCGAGGAAGACCGGGCCGTCGGCGCTGACGAGGATATTCTTGGGGCTGACGTCGCCATGGACGAGCGCGATCTTGCGGCCCGAAAGATCCTCGGCGAGCGCGGTGAGCGCGGGCGCGAGTTCGGCGTCATGCTGCGCAACATAGAGCAGGAAGGGATCGACGCGCAGCGCGCGGAACATGTCGTCGTTGGGGAAGTCGGCGCGGTCGGCGTCGTTATGGGCGGTGGCGGCGTGGACGGCGGCGATGCCCTTCCCGACCTGTGCGGCGAAATCGGCATCGACGCGCCCCGCCATCAGCTCGTCCTTCCACACCGGACAGCCCGGAAGAAAGCGCATCGCAAAGGAATGGCCCGGCAGCTCGGCGAGAACCTCGGGCGCGATATGTGGATCGACACCGCGCGCGCGGCGCAGCCAGCGCACCTCGCTGGTCCCGCGCTCGACGGGGGCGAGCCATTCGGCGGCGACACGCAGTTGCGGCAGCGGGCGCTTGACGACGATCGGGCCGACCGGACTGTCGACCCTCCAAACATCGCACGACACGCCGCCGGTCAGCGGCTGGAGGACGACCTCGCCCTCCCCCGCCAGCCCGGCAGCGCGCAGCGCGTCGATGATGTCGGCGTCGGCCGTCACGTCACAGCTTCTCCCGGATCCATGCACCGACGAGATCGGCAGCGTCCTGCCGTTCCTTGATCGAATCCTCGAAATAATGCGCGCCAGGGATCAGTTCGATCCTTTTGTCGGTCGAGCCCAGAAAGTCGAAGATCTTGCGCGCGTCGCTGGGGAAGACGCCGGTGTCGGCGAGACCCTGCACGACCAGCGCGGGGGTGTCGTGCTTCGCGAGATGCGGCTCCCCCTGGCACGGCGAGGTTTCGAGGCTCCACATGTTGAGCCAGGTCTTGAGCGTGTTGGCGCGGCCGATGCTGGGGGTGCGGTTGGCGATCGCGGGGTCGCCGCGGTAGCACCAGTTGGGCTTGCGCTCCGACGGGTCGATCGCCGGATCGACGCAGCGGATATCGCCCCAGCAGCGGAACAGCGGGAAGATGCGGTCGGGAATGCCCGCCGCGTTGAGCCGCGCGAGTTCGGCCTTCGCCCAGTCGGTGATCCGCTGGTTGCGCGCGCGCTGGCCGGCGCGATATTTGGCGATGAAATCGTACGAATAGGGCGGGCCATTGTCGGGGTTGAACGGATCGAGTTCGGGGTCGGTCAGCGTCGGATCATTCTCGTCGATCACCGAGGCGTCCATCCAGTCGGTGAGGACTTCGGGACGGCCCTGATGCGCGTTGAAGCTGATATAGAGATCGCCCTTCACCAATTGCGCGAGCGCATCCTGGCCGACCGACGGCAGGCGGTCGGTGAGCGTCGGCGCGATCGCCTCGGCCTGATAGGCGCCCATCAGCGAACCGCCGCCCGAATTGCCCAGAATGACGATCTGCTCGACCCCGGCCTCTTCCTTGAGCCATTTCATCCCGACGCCGATGTCGAGCACCGCATGTTCGAGCAGGAACTGGTCCTCGAAACCGCGATAGCGGGTGTTCCAGCCGAGAAAGCCGAAACCCTGCCGCGCGAAATAGGGCGCGATATAATGTTCGGAGAAATCGACGTTATAGTGGGTGGCGATGATCGCGACCTTCGGGCGCTTGCCCGCCTCGGTCCAGTAGATGCCTTGGCACGGATGGCCGCCCGCTTGGATGCGCGGCGCGGTCGGCGGCGCGCGGCCGATGAAGGTCGCGTCGAGGCCCTCGATGCCGTTGGGATCCATAAGTCTCTCTCCTGTTGTTGCAGTTGTTCTAGCGGCTGACCTCGAAGGGCAATGTATAGCCCTCCAGCCCGGCGCGGATCGCCTTCTTGTCGATCTTGCCTGTGGGGCCGAGCGGGATGTCGTCGACGAAGAGGACATCGTCGGGCATCCACCATTTGGCGATCTTGCCGTCGAGGTAGCCGGTGAGGTCCGCCGCCTCGGCGCTGGCACCGGGCTTGAGCTGGCAGAGCAGGATCGGGCGCTCGTCCCATTTGGGATGCGACACGCCGACGACCGCGGCGTTGGCCACCGCTTCATGCCCCATCGCGATATTCTCGATCTCGATCGAGCTGATCCATTCGCCGCCCGACTTGACGACGTCCTTGGCGCGGTCGGTGATCTTCATATAGCCTTCGCCGTCGATCGTGCTGACGTCGCCGGTGTCGAAAAAGCCCTCGGCGTCGAGCACATCGCCGCCTTCATTGCCGAAATAGGCGCCGGCGATCGTCGGGCCCTTGATCATCAGCCGGCCCGGGGTCTTGCCGTCGTGCGGCAGGCGGTTTCCGCCATCGTCGACGAGCTTCATTTCGAGCCCACAAAGCAGGCGGCCCTGCTTGAGCTTGTAGACCATCTGCTCGGGTTCGGATTTCGCCGCGACCGCGGCGTTGGGAACCGAGACTGTACCGAGCGGCGAGGTTTCGGTCATGCCCCAGCCCTGGATGACGTCGACGCCATAATCATCGCGGAAGGTGCGGATGATCGATTCGGGGCACGCCGAGCCGCCGATGGTGACGCGTTCGAGCGTGGTGAAGCGTTTCCCGTTTTCCTGCATATATTGCAGCAGCATCTGCCACACGGTCGGGACGGCAGCCGAGTAGGTGACGCCCTCCTCTTCGATCAGATTGTAGATCGATTCGCCGTCCATCCGCTGGCCGGGCAGCACGAGCTTCGCGCCGACCGCAGGCGCCGAATAGACGACGCCCCAGGCATTGGCATGATACATCGGGACGACGAGCAGCACCGTGTCGCGCGCCGACAGGCCCAGCGCATCGCGCTGGAGCGTCATCAACGCGTGGATATAGTTGGAGCGGTGCGAATAGAGCACGCCCTTTGGATTGCCCGTCGTCCCGCTGGTATAGCAGAGGCCGCAGGCGGCGTTCTCGTCGAACCCGCCCCATGCATAGTCGGCGGGCTGGCCGGCGATCCAGTCGTCGAAGGCGATGGCAGGAAAGCTGGTCTTGGGCAGCGAAGCTGCGTCGCAGAAGAAAATCACCTTCTCGATGCTCGGCACCTGCGGCAGCAATTCTTCGACGAGGTCGGCGGTCGCGGGGTCGGCGATCAGCAGCCGGTCGCCGGCGTGGTTCGCGATATAGGCGATCTGTTCGAGAAACAGGCGCGGGTTGAGCGTGTGGAGCACGACGCCCATGCCTGCTGCGCCATACCAGGCCGACAGATGCCGCGCGCTGTTCCAGCCCATCGTCGCAACGCGGTCCCCCGGAACGATTCCTTCGGCCGCGAGCGCGTTCGAGACGCGCTTCGCATCGGCGTGGATATCGGCATAGCTCGAGCGGGTGACCCGGCCCTCGGCATCGCGCGACACGATTTCGCGGGCCGCGTGCCAGTTCGCGGCGTGATCGAGGATGCGATCCACCGTCAGCGGAACATCCTGCATCAATCCCATCATGGCCGTTGTCGCTCCCATCATCATGGCGTCTAGCGCCGGTTAAAAGGATAGTATACTAAGTATTTCGGATATGCAACGCCGCGCTGCCTTGCGTCCCCCCTGCCCTTCTTCTAGCACGGACCAAAGGCAAAGGGGGCCGACCGCAGCATCATATGCGCACCAACCAATTGATCATCGCACTTTTTCAGCGCTTTTGCTGGATGGACGAAGGGCTGCAGGCGCGGCTGCACGATCGCGGCTGGCCCGACGTCAGCCGCCCGCAATCGATGGTGATGACCAATGTCGTCAGCGGTGTCGTCCGCCCGTCGGACATCGCGCGCAACCTGGGGGTTTCGCGGCAGGCGATTCACAGCACGATCAACCAGATGATCACGCTCGACATGGTCAAGCTCGACACCGATCCCGACGATCGGCGGCACATGATCGTGTCGCTGACCGAGACGGGCGCGCGGATGCGGCAGGACGCCCAGCGCGCGATGGACGCGCTGACCGCGCAGATCGCCGAGGTGCTGGGGCAGGACCGCTTCGATGCGCTGCTCGCCTCGCTCGAGGCCGACTGGGGCGACAATATCGAGCGTGATCCGGCGCCGGCGAAAAAGAAGCGCGCCTAGGCCGCGAGCGCCTTGGCCACCGCGACGAGGCGCGCCGCGGTCATGTCGACGAGCGACGCGGGCAGCGCCTCCTTGAGCTGGCCGTCCTCGTCGAAGGCCGCATGCGCATTGGGGACA
The DNA here is from genome assembly GCF_001990265.1 of Sphingopyxis sp. KK2. Lineage (GTDB taxonomy): Bacteria > Pseudomonadota > Alphaproteobacteria > Sphingomonadales > Sphingomonadaceae > Sphingopyxis. The sequence goes on along the minus strand of NZ_LYVN01000001.1, from coordinate 26,609 downwards.
AGCACCTGGTCGGGGATCACGAGCATCTGGATGGTGCCGAGGATCTGGCGCAAATGCGCAAGCGCGCGAATGCCGCCGAAGGGGCTGACCGAGGCGCCCATGATCGCCGCCGCCTTGCCGCGAAAGGCGGTCAGCGCGAGCGGACCCTCGCCCTCGGTCGGGCGCGAGGCCCAGTCGATGGCGTTTTTAAGCAGCGCCGGAATCGAGCCATTATACTCGGGCGAGATCACGAGCAGCCCGTCCTGCGCGGCGAGGACTTTTTTGAGCTTCAAGGCGTCGGCCGGAAAGGCATCGGCCTCGAGCGCGGCGGTGTAGATCGGCAGGTCGAGCGCCGCGAGGTCGACGACGATCACCTCGGCGCCATGCGCGGCAAGCTGCACCGCTGCGAGCGCGCCGAGCGCCCGGTTGAACGAGCCGTCGCGCGTGCTGCCGACGATCACCGCAATCTTCGTCATAATCTCTCCCGCCCGATATGGTTAGAATGCTAACCGATTCGCGGCGGGCATCGCAACTTAGATGCGCAGGATCAAGCCTTGACGTCGGACAGCACCGACAGCTTTTGCGTTTCGTCGGCGAGATTGCCGATCACGCGGCGCATCAGCGATTGCAGCACCTCGACCTCCTCGTCGCTCATTCCACGCGTCGCGATCTCGTGGATCTCGGCATTCATCGGCGCGAGCACCAGTTCGAGCTTGCGTGCGTGCGGGGTCAGGAAGATGAAGGTCTTGCGGCGGTCGTCCTCGGTCTTCTTGCGGGTGATGAAACCCGCCTTTTCGAGGCCCTTCAAGGCAACGACTGTCGTCGGTTCGCGCATGCCGACACGCTCGCTGAGTTCGCGCTGGGTAATGCCGTCCTCGCGCCACAACTGGCGCAGGAAGCGCCATTGGCCCGCCGAGACATCATGCGTCAGCGTGCGGCGCTCGAGCAGCCGCGAGAAGGAACGGAAGACGACGCGCGCGAGATAGCCGATACTGTTTTCGGGATCGGTGTAATATTCGGCGGGATGCCGAAAGCTCTCTCTTGTCTTCGCCAATGCCTTGCTCCCCTGCGGCCCCGCGGCCTTGTGTCTGACCCAATTCTTAGAGGCCGAAGAATCGGGCGGCAACCTCTATCGTCGCCGGACACGATGAGGAGATCAAATGATTGGACAAGCCGGCCAATCGCACTTACTTAGATTACTAAGTTATTAGCCGGAGGCCGTGGTGCAGCAATTCGTCCGGGTGCGCGGGGTCGCGGCGCCGCTGCCGCTCGCCAATGTCGACACCGACATGATCATCCCCGCCAGCTTCATGAAGGCGCTGACCCGCGACGGGCTCGGCGCGCACCTGTTCGAGGCGCTTCGCTTCGCGACCGACGGCAGCGAGCGCGACGATTTCATCCTCAACCGGCCGGCGTGTCGCGACGCGCAGATATTGATCGCCGACCGCAATTTCGGTTGCGGATCGTCGCGCGAGCATGCGGTGTGGGCGCTCGACGATTTCGGCATCCGCTGTGTGATCGCGCCAAGCTTCGGCGACATTTTCGCGAACAATGCGCGCAAGAACGGCCTGCTGCTGATCCGGCTGCCCGAAGCGCTGTGCGAACGATTGCGGGGCGAGATTGCGCTCGCGCAATTTGCGCCGGTCGAGGTAGACTTGGAAGCGCAGGAAATCCGCCTCGCCTCTGGCGAGGTGATGGCCTTCGCGGTCGACCCCGACGACCGGCGGGTGCTGATGGAGGGACTCGACGATATCGGGCGTACGCTGCGCCACGAAGACGCCATCGCGCGGTTCGAGACGGCGGCCTAGTCCAGCATGTCGGGCGAGGCGATCGCCCCGGCGATCGCGCTCGCCGCCGCGAGCGCCGGACTCATCAGATGCGTTCGCCCACCGCGGCCCTGGCGGTTTTCGAAATTGCGGTTCGAGGTCGAGGCGCAGCGTTCGCCGGGGGCGAGCCGGTCGGGATTCATGCCGACGCAGAGCGAACAGCCGGGTTCGCGCCAGTCGAAACCGGCGGCGGCAAAAATGACGTCGAGCCCCTCGGCCTCGGCCTGGCGCTTGACGAGCCCCGACCCCGGCACGACCATCGCGCGGATATGCGGCGCGACGTGGCGGCCCCGCGCGATCGCGGCGGCGACGCGCAAATCCTCGATCCGGCTGTTGGTGCAGCTGCCGATGAAGACGCGGTCGAGGCGCAGGCCGGCGATCGGCATAGCCGGCGCGAGGTCCATATAAGCGAGTGCGCGCTCGGCGCTCGCACGCGCGTCGAGGTCGGGCAGGTCCGACGGATCGGGCACGCGGTCACCGATCGCGACGGCCTGGGACGGGTTGGTGCCCCAGGTCACCATCGGGCGGATGGCGGCGGCGGCGATGCGCAATTCGCGGTCGAACGTCGCATCGGCGTCGCTCGCGAGCGCGCGCCAGCGGGCCACCGCCCTGCCCCACGCCTCGCCCGACGGCGCCGAGGGCCGGCCCGCGAGATAGGCGAAGGTCACATCGTCGGGCGCGACCAGCCCGGCGCGCGCACCCATCTCGATGCTGAGATTGCAGAGCGTCATCCGCGCCTCCATCGACAGCGCGCGGATGGCGGGGCCGGCATATTCGATGACATGGCCCGTCGCGCCATCGACGCCGACCGCGCGGAGCAGGTGCAATGCGAGGTCCTTGGCCGAGACATGATCGGGAAGCGTCCCGTCGACGGTGATCCGCATGCCCCGCGACTTGCGCTGGCGGATCGTCTGCGTCGCGAGCACATGTTCGACCTCGCTGGTCCCGATGCCGAAGGCGAGCGCGCCGAACGCGCCATGGGTCGAGGTGTGGCTGTCGCCGCAGACGATCGTCATGCCGGGCTGCGAGCGCCCCTGTTCGGGGCCGACGACATGGACGATGCCACCCCGCGGATCGCCCATCGCGAAGCGCTCGATGCCTGCACGGTCGGCATTGACCTCGAGCGCCAAAAGCTGCGCGCGCGCCTGTGCGTCGGCGACCGCGGCGGCGCCCGCCGCCTGCCCCTCGGTCGGCACATTATGGTCGGACAGCGCGAGCGCGCGTTCGGGGCGACGGACCGGACGGCGGGCGGCGGCGAGCGCGGCGAAGGCCTGCGGCGAGGTGACTTCGTGGAGCAGGTGCAGGTCGATGTAGAGGATCGATTCGCCCTCGTCGTCGGCGACGACATGCGCGTCCCAGATCTTGTCGTATAGCGTTCGTGCCTTCACCGGATCCGTCATGCAGCCTCGCCCCGTCGGCGCCGTTCAGAGCGGCGCGATAATACTTAGATATCTAACTTATACGGCATGCCTGCCACCGGTATCAAGCGCTTTTCCGCCGATGTCGATTTTCACAATCATGAAATACTTAGTAGTTGAAGTATTTTTTCGGCGTGATATGAGGGCTTCGGGAATGAGGATAGACCGACGGTACGAACCGAGGATGATAATCCCCGACCGGCGATAACGCGGCACAAGCCGTCACACCCGTTCCTTGGACAATGGAGCCGGATGCGCACGCCGCAATTCCGAACGCGATCACGCGTGCGGAAGCGGACCCGGTGCGCCCCCGGTGAACGGGAGGATGACATGAAGACCGCTTTGCTATTGCTTTCGACCGCCGCGATCGCGCTTTCGGCCGCCCCGGTGCATGCTCAGGATGCCGCCGCCGATACCGCGACCGACGATACCACGGGCACCGACGAGACCTATGGCGAGATCCTCGTCACCGCGCAGCGCCGCTCGGAAAGCGTACAGGACGTGCCGATCGCGATTTCGGCGTTCAACAGCGACATGGTCGAGGCGAGCGGCAGCACCAATATCACCAGCCTCAACGGCCTCGCGCCCAACGTCGTGCTGCAGACGCAGGGCCTGGTCGCCAACGTCCCGATGATCTCGATCCGCGGCATGAACACCTCGGACCCCGATCCCAATGCCGACCCGAAGGTCAGCACGATCATCGACGGCGTCTATATCCCCTTCGTGTCGAGCACGATGCTCGATCTGTTCGACGTCGAGCGCATCGAAATCCTGAAAGGCCCGCAGGGCGTGCTGTTCGGCAAGAACAACCTCGCCGGCACGCTCAACGTCATCACCGCGCGCCCGACCGACGATTTCGGCGGCGAGGCGCGGGTGTCGCTCGGCTCCTATGGGCTCAAGCAATTCCGCGGCAAGGTCAACTCGGGCCGCTTCGCGAACGACGCGCTGGCGGCGAAGGTCGCGGTCAATTTCCGCGACTACAACGGCTATTCGCGGAACGTCATCACCGGAAACCGGCTGAACGGCGCCAATGTGAAGTCGGTGCGCGGGGCGCTCGAATATGACGCCGGCGGTGCCTTCGATTCGACCCTGATCGTCGACTGGCTGAAGCAGAAGACGACCGGCCCCGCGCCGCATGTGCTCGATAATGGCGATCCGAACTGGGACCTCCTGCCCGATGTCGTGAAAACCGACGTGCGCAAGGCGGCGGTGCTGTTCGATCCCTTTGCCAACACCGAGAGCTGGGGCGGATCGTGGAACTCGAACCTCGACGTGGGCTGGGGCACGGTGAGCGCGGTGCTAGGCTACCGCGACCTCAAATATATCACGCGCGGCGACTTCGACGGGCTGATCACCCCGGCGCCGCAGCTCGACGTGACGCGCGACTTTGCCGGTGATTCGAAGAGCGCCGAACTGCGCTATGTCTCGCCCGCGGGCGAGCCGGTCGATTTCGTCGTCGGCCTCTATTATCAGGCCGATAAATGGCGCCAGTTCAACACAGTGCTGGCGACGCCGACGACCACGACGCTCGCGCAGCTGCACCAGGACACCGAAAGCTATGCGCTGTTCGCGCTGGTCAACGCGCATCCCGCTGACGGGCTGACCTTGTCGATGGGCGGCCGTTACAGCCACGACCGCAAGAAATACGACATCGCATCGCAGGTGCGCGTGAACGGCAACCAGACCTCGTCCTTTGCGAGCAGCCTCGAGGCGAGCTGGGCCGAGTTCACCCCGCGGCTGACGGTCAATTACGAAGTCACCCCCGACATCATGGTCTATGCCAACTATTCGCAAGGCTACAAAGCCGGCGGCTATAATTCGCGCGGCACGATTCCCGAGAATGTCGGCCCCTACGACCCCGAGCGCGTCACCGCCTATGAAGTCGGCGCGAAGAGCGACCTGTTCGACCGCCTGCTGCGCCTCAATGTCGCGGGCTTCCTCAACAAATATACCGACCTGCAAAGCTCGGTGACCAAGATGGGGTCGGTCCGCGCCGAGAATATCACGACCAATATCGCGGCGGCGGAAATCTATGGGTTCGAGATCGAGAGCGTGCTGCGCCCGGCGCAGGGTTTCACCATCGGCGCCAACCTCGCCTATCTGCACGCGCGCTACACCGACTTCTGCGCCGACACCAACGGGGTGTTCACCAATGGCGCGCCCGAGCCGGGCCAGTGCGGGCCGGCGGTGCCGATCCTGATCAACGGCGTGCCCAACGGCACCTTCGCAGTGCCGACCGACTCGTCGGGGCTCGACCTCGCCAACGCACCGAAATGGAGCGGCAGCCTGTCGCTCGACTATGCGATCCCGACCTCGTTCGGCGAAGTGAAGCTGCACAGCGACGCGCGCTATTCGTCGCGTTTCAACACCTGGGGCCGCAGCAACCTTCCGGGCTATTATCGTGACGAGGTGGTGCTGCTCAACGCGAGCATCGCGGTCGCGGGCGAGGACGAGAAGTGGAAAGTCACGCTCTACGGCACCAACCTGACCGATCAGGAGGTGATTTCGGGCGCGACCAACGCGGGCGCGACGCCGATCAGTCAATTCTATCAGGCGCCGCGCGAATTCGGGGTCGATCTGTCGTTCAAATTCTGACCATCTGGCGCCCGCGATGCAGGCGTTGCATCGCGGGCCGACCGTCATGATCATGGGAGATTAGGATGAGCTGGAATGTCGATCGCCGCACCTTCGTCGGCGGCATGGGTGCGATGGCGGCGGCGGGGCTCGCGATGCCCGCGCTCGCGAAGAACGGCAAGAAGCTGAACGTGCTGATGATCGTCACCGATCAGGAACAAAGCGTTGCGAGCTATCCCGCCGGGCTGCTCGAAAAACTGCCGCATCACCGCGAGCTGATGGAACGCGGGATGCTGGTCGAAAATTACCATGTCCACACCACGCCCTGCACCCCGTCGCGCTCGACGATCTTCCAGGGGCATCACACCCAGCAGACGGGGCTGTTCCTGAACAGCGACAATGCGCCCAACCCCGTCGCGGCGGAGGATATGCCGACGCTGGGCCATATGATGCAGGCCGCGGGATATTACACGAGCTACAAGGGCAAGTGGCACCTCGCCCGGATGAATTTCGAACGCAACTGGAACCGCGTGCCCGGCGGCGTCTATCCGAGCACCGAGCGGATGATGGAGAAATACGGCTTTCACGATTATGGCTTCGACGGCGAGGAACTGGGGCTGACCTGGGACGGTTACCGCGCCGACATGTATGTCGCGGGCGATGCGGCGCGCAGCATCTTCGACTTCGTGCGCCGCGACAAGGCGGGCGGCAGGCCGTGGTTCATGGTCGTCGGGCTGATCAACCCGCACGACATCATGTTCTATGACGCGACCGGCGAGCAGGCGAAGCATCGCGTCCATCCCGACCTGCTTGCGCCGCTGCGCCGCGAGCCGGGCGATCCGATCTACGAGGTCGACAACAAGTTCGACCTGCCCGAGAGCTTCTATAAGGACGACCTCAGCACCAAGCCCGAGGCGCACAAGGGCATCCAGCGGCTCAACGATCTTTTCTATGGCCCGATGCCGCTCGATGACCTCGACAGCTGGCACCGCTTCAACAATTATTACTACAACTGCCTGCGCGACGTCGACCGGCGGCTCGGGCAATTGCTGTGGGCGCTCAAGGAGAGCGGCCAGATCGACAACACGATCATCATGTATACGAGCGACCATGGCGAGCGCGCCGGCGCGCACGGGCTGCGCCAGAAGGCGGGCACGATGTACCGCGAGGAAACCAACATCCCGATGATCATCGCGCATCCCGATGTGAAGGGCGGGCAGACCACCAAGGGCCTGATGGGTTCGATCGACATCGCGCCGACGCTGATGACGATCGCCGGCCTGTCGGCGGACGAAGGCAGGAACCGTTTCCCGAACCTGCCGGGGGTCGATGTGTCGGGCCTGCTGTCCTCGCCCACCGCACCGACCGAGCGCGACAAGCGCGGCCATTTCTTCAACTATGCCGTCGCGCATATGTGGGAGCCCAATTCGACCAAGGTCGTCGGCCCGCGCCCGCCGGGCGAGAAGGTGCCCGACTACAGCGCGATCTACGACCTCGAAAAGCGCCGCCTGCATCGCGGCGTCCACGACGGGCGCTGGAAATTCGCGCGCTATTTCGCGCCGGCGCATCATCACCAGCCCAAGGACTGGAAGACGCTCAATGCGCGCAACGACCTCGAACTCTACGACACGCACGCCGACCCGAAGGAGATGGTCAACCTCGCCAATGATCCGAAGCACCGCAAGGAAGTGATGCGGCTCAACGCGATGGTCAATGCGCTCGCCGACCGCGAGATCGGCGTCGGGCTCGACGATGGCCGCGAATATCCGGGGCCGACCGAGATGTACAACCAGCCGGGTTGAGGCGCTCGTCCCGTCAGGCGGCGGCGAGTTCGCCGCGCGCCTGACGGAAGACTTCGAGGCTGCCCCAGATGGCGAGGCCCGCCATGATCCCCGCCACAACGAGGTCGGGCCAGCCGCGGCCGGTGCCGAACACCCCGAGTGCTGCGCCGAGCACCGCGAGATTGCCGATCGCGTCGTTGCGCGAGCAGATCCACACCGAGCGCATATTCGCATCGCCGGTGCGCCAGCGATAGAGCATCAGCGCGACGACGACATTGGCGACGAGCGCGGCGAAACCGATCACGCCCATCGTCTCGGCATGCGGCGTCGTTCCGGTCATGAAACCCCAGATCGTCGCACCGAGCACGCCGAGGCCGAAGGCGAGCATCGTCGCGGCCTTGAACAGCGCGGCACGCGCGCGCCACGCGAGCGCCATGCCCGCGACGCCAAGGCTGATCGCGTAATTGGCGGCGTCGCCGAGAAAATCGAGCGCGTCGGCCTGAAGAGCGCGCGAGTCCGCCGCGACCCCCGCGGCAATTTCGACCGCGAACATGGCCGCGTTGATGAGCAGCGCGATCCACAGGACGCGCCGCCATTTGGGGTCGTTCAGCGCGGTCTTGCCGCTCTTACCGGCGCAGCATTGGTCGGCCATCTGCCGAATCTCCTTGGGGTTTCGAGTCGACATCTACTATGCACCCTGTAGCAACTACAGGGTCAAGGCATGAAAATCGGCGAACTTGCGCGGGTGACCGGCGCCAATATCGAGACGATCCGCTATTACGAGCGCATCGGGCTGCTTCCCGAGCCGCATCGCACTGCGGCCAATTACCGCCGCTATGGCGAGGCGCATCGTTCGCGGCTGGCCTTCGTGCGCCATTCGCGCGACCTCGGCTTCACGATCGAGGAAATCCGTTCGCTGCTCGACCTGTCGGACCATCCCGAACGCGACTGCGGCGAGGCCGATCGGATCGCGACGAGCCACCTTGAACAGGTCGAAGAAAAGATCGCGCAGCTGGAATTGCTTCGCGATGAGCTGGCGCGGATCATCGGACGCTGCCGCGGCGGGCTGGCGGGCGACTGCCGCGTGATCGAGGCGCTGGGCGACCACAAATATTGCGAAGGGACACACGCATGACCGCGCCGCTCGCGACGATCGGCTGGTATATACTCGCGGCGCTGGGCGAGATCGGCGGCTGCTTCGCTTTCTGGGCGGTGCTGCGGCTCGACAAATCGCCGTGGTGGCTGGTACCGGGCGCACTCGCCCTCGCGTTTTTCGCTTATGCGCTGACGCGGGTCGAGGCCGAGGCGGCGGGGCGCGCCTTCGCGGCCTATGGCGGCGTCTATATCCTCGCCTCTCTGGTGTGGCTCAAGCTGGTCGAGGGAGTTTCGCCCGACCGCTGGGACCTGCTCGGCGGGCTGATCTGCCTCGGCGGCGCGGCGCTGATCCTGTGGGGTCCCGGAAGAAGTTAGGGCCAATAGCGCTTGCGCACCGCCTGTTTGTAGAGCTTACCCGTATCGTGGCGCGGGAGCGCGGGGTCGAAATCGACCGAGCGCGGGCATTTGATCGGACTGAGATGCTCGCGGCAATAGGCGATGAGCCGCGCGGCGAGGTCGGGACCGGCGGCGTTCCAGTCCATGGGCTGGACCACCGCTTTCACCTCCTCGCCCATCTCGGCGTGGGGAACCCCGATCACCGCGACGTCGGCAACCTCGGGGTGCTGGATGAGGAGGTTCTCGGCCTCCTGCGGATAAATGTTCACCCCGCCAGAGATGATCATGAAGCTCTTGCGGTCGGTGAGATAAAGATAACCGTTGGCATCGACATGGCCGATGTCGCCGAGCGTGCTCCAGCCGGAATGCAGAGGATGGCGCGCATCGCGGGTCTTGCCGGGGTCGTTGAGGTACTGGAAATCCCAGCCGCCCTCGAAATAGACGAGTCCATCGACGCCCGGGCCGACCTCCGCACCATCCTCGCCGCAGATGTGGAGCGTGCCCCAGTCGGCGCGGCCGACCGAACCGGGGTGCTCAAGCCATTCCTGCGGCGTGATGAAGGTCGAGCCATTGCCCTCCGACCCGCCATAATATTCATAGACGATCGGGCCGAGCCATTCGATCATCCGGCGCTTGACCTCGACCGGACATGGTGCAGCGGCGTGGACGATCTTTTCAAGCGACGAAATGTCGTATTTCAGCCGGACTGCATCGGGAAGCGCGAGCAGGCGGATGAACATCGTCGGCACCATTTGCATGAAGGTGACGCGGTGCTTCTCGATCAGGCGCAGCGCCTCCTCGGCGTCGAACTTCTCCATGATGACCACCGTCCCGCCGAGGCGGTGCGCCGACATGCCGTAAGCGAGCGGTGCGGTGTGGTAGAGCGGCGCGGGCGAGAGGAGGACGGCGTCGGGGCCGATACCGTAACGCGCCGCCATGCGTTCGGCGAGCATATGCGGCGCATCGGCGGGCTCGCCCGACAGCGGCAGGCGGATGCCCTTGGGCCGTCCCGTGGTGCCCGACGAATAGACGAGATGATAGCCCGCCGATTCGTCGGCGATGCGGGTTGCGGGCTGATCAGCCACCGCCGCCCGCCAGGAGAGCGCGAGGCCGGTGCCGAGGTCGAAGATATGCGCGACACCGGGGATCAGTTCGGCGCGCGCCGCGACGAGCGGATCGGCGGCCGGCACATCGGCGTGGGTGATGAGCAGCTTCGACCCGCTGTCGTTCAGGATGTACGCGGCTTCGTCGGGCGTGAGCCGGCTCGAGATCGGACAGAGGTACAGCCCGGCGCGCTGAGCCGCCCAGTATATCTCGAAATATTCACGGACATTCTTGAGCCAGACGGCCACGGTGTCGCCGGTGCCGATACCGAGCGAGCGGAACAATTGCGCGCCGCGATTTGCGACGGCTTCGAGTTCGGCGTAGCTTGTCGCCGCTCCGTCCGCCGCCATGACGATCGCCGGGCGATCGGCCGCCGCTTGCGCAAAATGCCGTGGATGCATCGCTCTCCCTTTGCTCTTTTGAGTTATATAACTACGTTTACTTTCTATGTCGATTGACATATTGGCGGAGCAAAGGCGACAGACGGGCGCCACGGGAAAGGACCGAGTGACATGGAACTGAAGCCGGGTTCGCGCTGGAAATCCGCGGTATGCGATGCGCAGCTGGTGGTGGTGCGGCCGCCGAGCGCCGCCGGCGAATTGCAGTGCGGCGGGGCGCCGGTGCTGCCGATCGACGATGCAACCGCGCCGGGCGGCGACGTCAGCGCCGATTTCGCCGAGGGCGTGATGATCGGAAAGCGCTACACCGACGAGGCGAGCGGCATCGAGGTGCTGGGCGCCAAGGCGGGCAAGGGATCGCTCGCGTTCAATGGCGTCGCCATGACGATCAAGGGCGCGAAGCCGCTTCCCGCCTCGGACTGACCGCGATGCGCACGCCGCTGCTCCTCGACATCGCCGCAGACGCGTGCAGCGACCGCCCGGCGGTCGGCGGCCGCGCGGATGGGCTCGATTTCGCCGCCTATCGCGCGCGCGCCAGCCGCGTCGCGGCCTGGCTGGCCGGCAAGGGCAAGGCGAACACCGCCTTCCTCGGCATGAACGGCGACGCGCTGCCCGTGCTGCTGTTCGCGAGCGGGATGGCGGGCACGCCCTTCATACCGCTCAACTATCGGCTCGCCGATGCTGACTTGGGCAAGCTGGTCGCGCGGACCGCGCCCGCGGTCCTGGTCGCCGACGACGAGATGCTCGCGCGGATCGCGCCGGTCGATGGCGTCGAATTGGTCGCACGCAGCGACTTCGAGGTCGAGTTCCTGCAGGGCGACGTGCCCGAACCCGTGCTGCTCGACGAGGCCGAGAACGACATTGCGGTGCTGCTGTTCACCAGCGGCACCACGGGCGAACCCAAGGCGGCGGTCCTGCGCCACGGCAACCTCACCTCTTATGTAATGTCGACGGTGGAGTTCCTCGGCGCCGACGAGGACGAGGCGGCGCTGGTGAGCGTGCCGAGTTACCATATCGCGGGCATCTCGGCGATTTTGACCGCGGCCTATGGCGGGCGGCGGATCGTCTATTTGCCCGCCTTTACCGCCGAGGATTGGGTTGCGACGGCGGCGCGCGAAGGCATCACCCATGCGATGGTGGTGCCGACGATGCTCGATCGCATCCTCGACGTCATGGCGGCGACGGGCGAAGCGCTCCCTGCCCTGCGCGCGCTGTCCTATGGCGGCGGCAAGATGCCCGAGCCGGTGATCGCGCGCGCGCTTGCGATGTTGCCGCACGTCGCCTTCGTCAACGCCTATGGGCTGACCGAGACGAGTTCGACGATCGCGCTGCTCGGCGCCGACGACCATCGCGCCGCCTTTGCCTCCGACGATCCGGTGGTGCGGCGACGCATCGCATCGGTGGGGCAACCCCTGCCAACGCTCGAACTCGAAATCCGCCGCGAGGACGGCAGCTGCTGCGATATCGGCGAACATGGCGAGATCCATGTCCGCGGCGAGCAGGTGTCGGGCGAATATCTGCACAAGAAGGCGATCGCCGACGACGGCTGGTTCGCGACCAACGACGCCGGCTGGCTCGACGAGGGCGGCTATCTGTTCGTTGAGGGGCGGCTCGACGATGTGATCGTGCGCGGGGGCGAAAATATCTCGCCCGGCGAGATCGAGGATGTGCTGCGCGGCTTTGCCGATATCGCCGACTGCGCGGTGCTCGGCATCCCCTGCGAGAAATGGGGTGAGAAGGTCGTCGCGGTGATCGTGTCGCGATCGGGCGCGCCCGATACCGGGGCGATGGCGGCAACGATCAAGGCCAAGCTGCGTTCGACAAAGACCCCGGAACAATGGTTTGTGCGCGATGAGCTTCCTTATAACGAGACCGGAAAGCTGCTCCGCCGCATCCTCAAGGCCGAACTGGCGGAAGAGGTCTGCGCCGGGTAGGACGGCGCAATGACCGGCCATATCGACCATCTTGGCGCCGACCGCCTGTCCGCGCCGGGCGGCGAGCCGGTGCTGGTCGTCGACGCCGCGCGTTGGGTGCGGCCGCATATGCCGATCCAGGCGGTGGTGATCGGTATCGATCGCGAAGGCCTGTTGCCTGCTATGGTCGCCGACGATTTCGACCTGTTGCTGACCACCGCACGCGAGGCGCCTGCCCCTTGGGTGACGATCCGCAACGCCGCCCTGGCCGACCACCTTGCCGATGCGGCGCGCGAAAACGCGCTGGCGGCAACGATCGCCGCGCGCGTGCTTCGGCTGACGGCAAAGCTCACGTTCGACGATGCGCTGACGGTCGAATCGCTGGCCTATTCGGCGTTGCTCGGCGGATCAGAGTTCGCCCGCTGGCGTGGCCCCGACGATGAGGCCTCCCCGCCGCCGGCCCCTGCCGATCCCGTGCGGATCGAACGCAATGAAGACCGCATCACTTTAACGCTGGACGACGCCGATACTCACAACGCGATGTCAGCGGCGATGCGCGACGCGCTCTATGAAGCGCTGGCCAATGCGCTCGACGACCCGGGCGCGCCCGACGTGCTGCTGCGCGGTGCCGGGCGGTGCTTTTCGACCGGCGGCGCGCTGGCGGAGTTCGGAACGGCGCACGATCTGGCCGAAGCGCATGCGGTGCGGACGCTGCATAGCTGCGCGCGCGCGCTCGATGCCTTGGGCGCGCGGGCGAGCGCCTATCTTCACGGCGCCTGTGTTGGATCCGGGATCGAGATTCCCGCCGCCGCGCATCGCAGGATCGCCGCGCCCGACGCCTGGTTCCAGCTTCCGGAACTGACGATGGGCCTGATCCCGGGCGCGGGCGGGACGGTGACCGTTGCGCGGGCGATCGGGCGGCACCGGACGATGTGGATGCTGCTTTCGGGCAAGCGCATCGGCGCGTCGCAGGCGCTCGACTGGGGACTGGTGCACGCGATCGGGGATGCGCCTTGACCGCGCTGCTCGATGCGGTTGCGGCGGCGGGCGAGCGGCTGGTCGCGGCATCGGGCGGACGCATCGCCTTTGATCCGCGTCGCGCGCTGTCGCGGCATGACGACCTGACGCTCGCCGAGCCGGGCGAGTGGTCGCCGAACCGCCATTGCCGGATGGTGAAGTGCCGCGACGGATGGATGGCGGTGTCGCTGGCGCGAGAAGAGGACCGCGAGCTGGTTCCTGCGTGGACGGGCTCGGCGATCGATGAGGAGCCGTGGCGGGCGATCCTGCGCGCGGCTGATGCGCGCCCGGCGGAAGCGATGGTGACGGCGGCGGCCGAACTGCACATGCCGGTGGCACGGGTCGGCGAGGCCGAACCGCTGGCACAGACCAAACTCGCCACCTGCGCACCCTGCAACGGGATCGTCGTCGACCTTTCGGCGCTGTGGGCGGGCCCCTATTGCGGGGCGCTGCTCGCCGAGGCGGGGCATGCGGTCGTGAAGGTCGAGAGCGACGGGCGGCCCGACCCGACCCGGCTCCATACGCCCAAGCTCGATGCGCGGTTAAACGGCGACAAGAGGCGGGTGCGCGCCGACCTCGACGGCGCCGAGCTTCTCGCGATGATCGGCGAGGCGCGGGTGCTGATCACATCGGCGCGGCCGCATGCGCTCACGCGGCTGGGGCTCGATGAAGAGCATCTGTTCCGGATCAATCCCGACCTGTTGTGGATCGCGATCACCGCGCATGGCTGGTCGGGCGAGGCGGCAATGCGCGTGGGTTTCGGCGACGATTGCGCCGCGGCGGGCGGGCTGGTCCGCTGGGACGAGGATCGGCCACAGTTTGACGGCGACGCGCTCGCCGATCCGCTGACCGGGCTGACCGCGGCGACGCTGGCGCTCGAGGCGCTGGCGGCGGAGCAATGCGGGGTGATCGACGTTTCGCTTGCACGGACCGCCGCGACTTTCGCAAAAGCGATGGCGTGAGCGAAAAGTTCGACCTGATCATCCGCAATGCGTGCGGCGCCGATGGCGCGCCCTTGGCGGTTGGCGTGCGCGATGGACGGATCGCGGCGATGGGCATGACGGTGGCGGGACATAGCGCCGAATATGATGCCCGCGGGCTGACGCTCGGCGGCGGACTGCACGATCATCATTTGCATCTGCTGGCGACGGCCGCGCGGATGGAGTCGGTCGATCTGAACGATTGCCGAAGCGTCGATGCGGTGGTCACGAGGCTGCGCGCCGGAGCCGGGGCGCCGGGGACATGGGTGCGCGCCATTGGCTATGACGAGCGGGTAGCGGGGCTTCCCGACCGCGCCCTGTTGGACGGCTGGCTGCCTGACCGGCCGCTGCGCGTGCAGGACCGGACGGGGGGCTATTGGTTCCTCAATAGTGTGGCGCTCGCCGAACTCGGCGAAGCGCCCTTGCCTGCCTGCGTCGATCTTGGCGCCGACGGCCGACCCAATGGCCGCATCTGGCGCGGCGATGCCTGGCTGCGCGAACGGATCGGCGGGGCGCCGCCTTCGCTCTCGACTTTGGGCCAGAGACTGGCGAGTTGGGGCGTGACCGGGGTGACCGACGCTGGCGCTTCGAACGGCGCGGCGGAAGCGGCGCTGCTGGCAGGCGCGATGCCGCAGCGGCTGGTGATCATGGGGACCGAGGGCTTGCCCGCGGGCGATGGCCATGCGCTGGGGCCGGTGAAGCTGCTGCTCGACGAGAATGATCTGCCGCCGGTCGAGGCCGCGGCGGCGCGGATCGCGGCGGCGCGAACGCTGGGGAGGAATGTCGCGGCGCACTGCGTGACGCTGGGCGAACTGGTCTTTTATCTGGAAGCGCTGGCCATTGCAGGCGGCGCGAAGCCCGGCGACCGGATCGAGCATGGCGGGGTGATCGCGGCAAGCCTGATCGGCGACATCGCGGCGGCGGGGCTCACGGTGGTGACACAGCCGAACTTCATCCACGACCGTGGAGATCGCTATCGCGCGCAGATGGACGCCGATGCGCTGGACGACCTCTATCGGCTCGGATCGCTGATGCGTCGCGGGGTGAAGGTGCTTGGGGGATCGGACGCGCCCTATGGCGATGCCAATCCCTGGGTTGCGCTGCGCGCCGCGACGGACAGGCGAACGCGTGAGGGAGAAGTGATCGGCGGCGGCGAAGCGGTGAGCCGTGCGGCGGCATTGGCACTGTATCAGGTGCCGCTGGCGGTCGGCGCACCAGCGGACCTGATCCTGTACGACTGGCCCGAGTATACCGGCGCTCTTGGCACGGTCGCGATGACGTTGATCGACGGCGAGATCGTCTGGCAGCAATAGCCTTATCGTCATCCCCGCGAAGGCGGGGATCCAGCTTGTCTCTTTTTTCTCGTTGTGCCTTCGTGTGAGGTCACCAAAATCTCACACAAAGGCACAAAGGCACGAAGGAGGAAAAGCTGGATTCCCGCCTTCGCGGGAATGACGAGGGGGCTAGTCTCTTACTAGCAGCATCGCCCCCGCGAGCGGGCCGCCCGAGGTCGAGGTCGCGCAGACCTGCGGGTCGCCCTTGACCTGCCGCGCGCCTGCCCGCCTCCATAGCTGGGTGCAGGCTTCATGCACCGCGCCATAGGCGTGGAGACGGCCGCCCGACATCGCGCCCCCGCCGGTATTGACGGGTAGCTCGCCATCGAGCGCGATGCGGTGACCGCCGTCGATGAAGTCCTTGGCGCCGTAGCGCTCGCAGAAGCCGAAATTTTCGAGCCAGTTGATCGTGTGGAAGCTGAAGCCGTCGTAGAGCTGCGCGATGTCGACGTCGGCGGATTTGAGGTCGGTGCGGCTCCACATCATCTCGGCAACCTTCGGCTGCGCCTGCGTGTCGAGTTCGGCGAGCTGGGTCCAGCTGTTGCGGTAGCGCATCGACGAGCCGATTGCTTCGATCCGGATCGGCGGATTCCGAAGGTCGCGCGCGACGTCCATGCGCGAGACGATGATTGCGGCGGCACCGTCGATCGGGACGTCGCAGTCGTAGATGCGCAGCGGGGTCGCGATCAGCGGCGCGGCCAGATAATCGTCGATGCTGATCGGGGTCTTGTAGATCGCCTTCGGATTGAGCGCGGCGTTGCGGCGCTGGTTGACCGCGATCTGGCCCACTTGCTCGGGACGAATGCCGCTCTTGTGGACATAGAGGTTGAAGAAGAGCGCCTGCTGGAGCGCGGCGGCATAGGTATAATAGGGTGCATACCACGAAAACGGCCCCGCCTGCCGCTGGCCTTCGCGAAGGAGCGAATTGGCGTAGGCGGTCTTGCGCGCGGTCGCCTCGTACATGGTGCGGAAGATCAGGACGTTCTTGCATAGCCCCGCCGCGATCGCGCCGATCGCGTTGAACACCGCGCCATATTGGCCGGGCGCCTCGCCGCCGCCGCCATACCAGCCGACCTCGAGCCGAAGCGCATCCTGCAGCGCGGCGCAGCCTACGGGCGAGAAGCCCGAGCCGTCAGCGCGCTCGCCGGGCCAGGTCGCGATGCCGTCGATGTCGGCGCGGGTCAGCCCGGCATCGGCGATGGCCTCGAGCGCGGCGTCGACGGTGAGCGCGAGCGCAGATTTGTTGGCGCCGCGCGAGACGTCGGACATGCCGATGCCGGTGATCGCGGTATTTTTCTCGGCGAAGCGGGTCATGCAGCCACCGGACGGAAAAGCGGAATCCACAGGTCTTCGACCGGCTCGAAAACGACCTCGACCTCCATGTTGAAATCGACCTTGTTGGCATCGCATTCGACGATGTTGCACGCGATGCGCACATCGTCTTGTTCCGCGATAGCCACCAGCGCGAGGACGTAGGGATCGGCCAGATCGGGCACCCACGCCTTGTGGTTGACGGTGAAGGTCACCACCCTGCCCCGCCCCGACACCGCCTGCGGCGCGACGTCGCGGCTTTCGCAGCGCGGGCAGAAAGGCACCGGCGGATGGACGAAATATTCGCAGGCGGCGCAGCGATGGATCGCAAGCTTTCCCTCGCGTCCCCACGTCCAATAGGCTTCATTGTCCCGGTCTATCACCGGCAGCGTTCGCGCGACCATCTGCACCTCCCACTTATTTAACTATGTCATAAACCAAGAGTTGACACATCGTCAATTTTTGCGATGATGATCCCAACAACAAACCATTTGAGAGGAGAGTCGCCATGCAGATGGACGACATGGTGATCATCAGCGTCGACGATCATGCGGTCGAACCGCCCGAGGCCTTCATCCGCCATTATCCCGAAGGGAAGAAGGACCGCGCCCCGCGCATCGTGCAGGACAACGGCAAGGATATCTGGTCGTGGAACGGCCAGCGTTTCCCGACGATCGGGCTCAACGCCGTGGTCGGCCGGCCGCGTAGCGAATATGGCATGGAGCCGAGTGCCTTCGAACAGCTCCGCCCCGGCACCTATGATCCCAAGCTGCGCGTCGACGACATGAACGCAAATGGCGTGCTCGCATCCTTGAACTTCCCGACCATGCCGAGTTTTGCCGGAGGAACTTTCGTCTCGATGGCGCAGAAGTATCCCGAGGAAGCCCTGCTCGCCTGCCGCGCGTGGAACGACTGGCATGTGCAGGAATGGTGCGCGTCCGCCCCCGGCCGCTTCATCCCGATGTGCCTGATCCCGATGTGGAACATGGACGACACGCTCGCCGAACTGAAGCGGATGAGCGACCTCGGCGTCCATGCCGTCAGCTTCTCCGACAATCCGTCGAACATCGGCCTGCCGAGCATCCATAATGAATATTGGGAGCCGTTCTGGAAGGCGTGCAGCGACTACAAGATGGTCATCAACTGCCATATCGGCACCGGCGCGCGCGCAATGCACCCGTCGCCCGAAAGCCCGATCGACGCATGGATCACCGCGATGCCGATCTCGATCGCCAATTCGGCGGCCGACTGGACCTTCGCCAAATTCTGGCAGCGCTACCCCGATTTGCGCATGGCGCTGAGCGAGGGTGGCATCGGCTGGATCCCCTATTTCCTCGAACGCGCCGATTTCACCCACGAACATCATCATGAATGGACCTTCACCGATTTCGGCGGCGAGCGGCCCTCGGACCTGTTCAAGCGGCACATCATCTGCTGCTTCATCGACGACCAGTTCGGGGTGAAGAACCTCGACTATATGAACACCGATATGGTCGCCTATGAATGCGACTATCCGCATTCGGACACGGTATGGCCCAATGTCCCCGAATATCTGTGGGCGTCGGTGAACGGGCTCGACAAGACCATCATCGACAAGATCACGCACCTCAATGTGATGCGCGAATACAGCTTCGACGCCTTCGCGCTGAACGGCGGGCGCGAGAATTGCACCGTCGCGCATCTGCGCGAACTGGGCAAGGACGTCGACGTCAGCCCGCGCCACAACCTCGGCGGGCTCAAGACCGACAGCATGGATGCGATCGGCAAGGCGCGCCGGCCGATCACCTCGGGCGACATCGAACGCATGTTCGCTTCGGCCTGAACGGAGGACCTATGACCGAGACGACGCTCTCCCGCTGTCCGATCGCGCATGCCCCGGCGGACGCCCCGCCGGTGCCGGCGCATGTCCCGGCCGACCGGGTGCTCGACACGCGCTTCGCGCAGGGCCAGATCGCCTATGATTTGCCCGACCCCTATCTGCCGTCGGACGTGATGCGCGACCCCGAGGTGCCGCGGATCCTCTATTATCCTTGGCCGACGAGCGGGCGCCAGCATGGCGCGTGGACGGTGTCGCATTATGAGGACATCCGCCGCGTCTATGAAGACAACGAAATCTTCTCGACCGAAGGTGCCGCGCAGTTCCAGGCGCTGGCGGGCGAAACCTTCCCCTCGATCCCGCTCGGCATCGATCCGCCCGACCATGGGCGCTATCGCCGCTTCCTGAACCCCTGGTTCACCCCCGTGGCGATGAACGACATGGAGCCCAAGATCCGCGCGATCGTCACCGAGATGATCGACGCCGTGGCCAAGGACGGCGAGGTCGATATCGCCTATGACTTCGGGCGCATCTATCCGGTCCGCGTCTTCCTGAACCTGATGGGTTTCCCCTTCGGCATGTTCGACCAGTTTCTCGAATGGGAATATGCGATCCTGCACAACCCCGACATCGGCGCCAAGGCCGAGGCGGTGAAGGGCATCCTCGCCTATCTGCGCGGCTTCATCGCCGAGAAGCAGGCAAACCCCGACGAGACGCTGGGCAGCTATATCGCCAATGGCCAGATGGACGGCCAGCCGCTGACCCCCGACGAGACGATCGGCATGACCTGGTTCCTGTGGCTCGGTGGGCTCGACACCGTCGCCTCGACGATCAGCCAGATGTTCCGCCGCATGGGGATGGACACCGCGCTGCAGGCGCGCATCCGCGCCAATCCGGAGATCATCAACAGCGCGGTCGAAGAGTTTTTGCGCGTCCAGCCGCTGGTCAACAGCGGACGGCGGATCAAGCGCGACTTCACCTGGCACGGAGTCGAGTTGAAGGAAGGCGACTGGATCGCCTGCATCAATAGTTCGGGCAATTTCGACGAAAAGCAGTTCGCCTGTCCGCGCGATTTCGACCCCGAGCGCAAGAACAACCGCCATTTCACACTGATCGGCGGGGTGCATATCTGTCTCGGCGCGCATCTGGCGCGGCGCGAACTGCGCGTGCTGCTGGGCGAATGGCTATCGCGCGTACCGCCGTTCACGATCAAGGAAGGGGCCGATACAACGGTCATTCCGGGACTGCTGTCGATCCGCAACCTGCCGATCGTCTGGGACGCCAAAGCCGTTTCATAAGGACAACAATATGGCTTTCTTGAAATATGACGACGCCATCTATGTGGGCGGCGAATGGCAGAAGACCGACCAGCGCGAGGCGGTGATCAACCCCGCCGACGAGAGCCTGCTCATCGAGGCGCCGGTCGGCAGCGCGGCACAGGTCGACGCCGCGATCGGCGCGGCGCGGACCGCGTTCGACCAGGGCGATTGGGCCTATATGCCGGTTGCCCAGCGGCAAGCGGTGCTGACGAAATTTCTGGATGCGCTCGATGCGCGCAAGGGTGAGATCGTCGACATGATCGTCGCCGAAGCGGGCGCGACGCGGATGCTCGCCGAGTTCCTGCAATATGGCATCCCGATGAAGCATGCGCGGCGGACGATCGAGGTCGCCTCGCGCCCCGCCGTCTCGTCGCTGCCGGTCGAACTGACGCCCAATGCGCTCGGCCGCACGACGCTGGGCACCGGGGTGGTCAGCCGCGAGCCGGTCGGAGTCGTCGCGGCGATCTCGCCCTATAACTTCCCCTTCTTTCTCAACATCGGCAAGGTGATCCCCGCGCTCGCGGTCGGGTGCACCGTGGTGCTGAAACCCTCGCCCTACACGCCGATGCAGGC
Source organism: Sphingopyxis sp. KK2 (assembly GCF_001990265.1). Taxonomy (GTDB): domain Bacteria; phylum Pseudomonadota; class Alphaproteobacteria; order Sphingomonadales; family Sphingomonadaceae; genus Sphingopyxis. The sequence goes on along the minus strand of NZ_LYVN01000001.1, from coordinate 5,775 downwards.
GCTGATCCTCGGCGAAATCGCCGACGAGGTCGGGCTGCCCAAGGGCGTGCTGAGCATCGTCACCGGCGATATCGAGACGGGCAAATTGCTCACCACCGACCCGCGCGTCGACCTGGTCCACTTTACCGGATCGGACAAGGTGGGATCGATGATCCAGGCGCAGGCGGCGCCGACGCTGAAGCGCATCGTGATGGAGCTGGGCGGCAAGTCGGCGCTGATCGTGCGCGCCGACGCCGATATTGCGAAAGCCGCGGCGGCGGGGATCATGGGGTTCACGACGCATGGCGGCCAGGGCTGCGCGCTCACGACGCGGCACCTGGTCCACAACAGCGTCCGCCCGCAATTCGTCGAGGCGATGAAGGCGATGCTCGGGCATTTGAAAATCGGCAATCCGGTCGATCCGAGCGTCAACTATGGCCCGCTGATTCGCGAAGTCGCGCGGCGGCGCACCGAGGACTATGTCACGATCGCGCAGGACGAAGGCGCGACGCTCGTCGCGGGCGGCAAACGGCCCGAGGGGCTCGACAAGGGCTATTATTACGAGCCGACCTTGTTCGACAATGTCCGGAACGACAGCCGCATCGCGCAGGAAGAAGTGTTCGGGCCGATCGGCGCGGTGATCGGTTTCGACGATGATGCCGAGGCGATCACGATGGCGAACGACAGCGATTTCGGCCTGTCGGGCGCGATCTACTCGGCCGACGCGGGCGAAGCCTATCGCATGGCGCTGAAGATCCGCACGGGCGGGGTGTCGATCAACGGCGGCGCGGGGACGATGCAGTCCGACGCGCCCTTCGGCGGCATCAAGCGCTCGGGATACGGCCGCGAATATGGCGAGGATGGCCTCAACGAATTCACCTATCAAAAGGTGATCAGCTTCCACGCCGAATAGGGAGAGACGGCGATGACAAAGGTCATGGAGGGCATCCGCGTCCTCGAGGTTGCGCAATTCACCTTCGTTCCTGCGGCGGGCGGGGTGATGACCGACTGGGGCGCCGATGTGATCAAGATCGAGCATCCGGTACGCGGCGATGCGCAGCGCGGCATCCAGATGCTGCAACGGCTCGCGGTCAATCCGCAGCGCTCGTCGCTGATGCAGCATCCGAACCGTGGGAAAAGGAGCGTCGGGATCGACATCTCGACCGAGGAAGGCCGCGAACTGCTCTACGAGATCGCGAAGACCGCCGACGTCTTCCTGACCAATTATCTCCCCTCGGCGCGTCAGAAGCTCAAGATCGACATCGAGCATATCCGCGCGGCAAACCCCGACATCATCTATGTTCGCGGCAGCGCATTCGGCGACAAGGGGCCCGAGCGCGACAAGGGCGGGTTCGACAGCACGGCGTACTGGGCGCGCGGCGGGTCGGCGATGCTGGTCACGCCGACCGAGCTCGAAGGGCCTCTGACCCAGCCGGGACCGGCCTATGGCGACACGATCGGCGGCATGAACATCGCGGGCGGGATCGCCGCGGCCTTGTTCCACCGCGAGCGCACCGGCGAGGCGACCGAGGTCGACGTATCCTTGCTGTCGTCGGGCATCTGGGCGACCGCGTGCAGCATCGACGTGTGCATGGACCTTGGCACCAACCCGTTCAAGAACCCGCTGCCGGGGCAGGATGCGGTCGGCACCAACCCGTTCATGGGGGTGTTCAAGACGAGCGACGGGGGTTTCATCAACCTGACCGTGTTGTCGCCGGGGCCGCTGATCGAGGACACCTTCACGCACCTCGGCCTTGCCGAATATGCGCAGGACGAGCGCTTCTCGGTCGTCGAGCGGTTGATGGAAAATGCGCCGGCGGCGCATGCGCTGGTCAAGGAGGCGATGGCGAAACAGAGCTTCGCTCACTGGACCCAGCATCTGAAAACGATGCGCGGCCAATGGGCGGTCTATCAGTCGCCCGCCGACGTCGGCAGCGACGAACAGGTGCTGGCGAACGACCTGATCTTCGAGGTCGAGTCTGCCGACGGCGGGCCGCCGATCCGGCTGGTCGCCAACCCGGTGCAGTTCAACCATGAAGGCGTCCAGAACAGCCGTGCGCCCGAGGCGTCGGAGCATACCGAGCTGTTCCTGATGGAACTCGGGCTCGAATGGGACCGCATCGAGGATCTCAAGAACAAGAAGGCGATCGCTTGAGGGCGTAGCGATGTCCCCTCCCCTTCGCGTCGGCATCATCAGCGCCGCCTGGGGCGCGAAAGCGCATTTGCCCGCCTGGCGCAGCCTCCACGGGGTCGAGGTGACCGCGATCTGCACCTCGCGGCCCGAAACGGCGGCGAAGGCGGCGGAGGATTTTCAAGTCGCGCGAGCCTTTCACGATTTCCGAGCGATGGCCGCCGATCCCGCGATCGATATCGTCGATTGCGGAACGCGGCCGCCGCTGCGTTTCGACATGGTGATGGCGGCGCTCGGCGCGGGCAAGCATGTGTACAACGGCATTCCTTTCGCCAAGGATCTGGACGACGCGCGTGCGATGACCGATGCGTGGCGAGAAGCCGGTACGGTCGCGGTGGTCGACGCCTTCATGCAGGCGGTGCCGCCAATGGTGCAGATGAAGGCGATGCTGGACGCCGGCTGGATCGGCGACGTGTTCGGCGCCGATGTCGCGTTCGAGGTGCCGTTGTTCAGCGCGGCGCAGACCAATGTGCCGGGCTATGTGTGGTTCGCCGACCCCGCCAATGGCGCGAGCGCGGGGCGCAATCTGGGCAGCCATATGCTGCACCTGCTGGTGCATTTCTTCGGGCCGGTGGCTTCGGTGGCGGCTGACCAGTCGCTGGCGTTGAAGGCGTGGCCGCTGGAGGGCGAGACGATCCGCCCGGCGGTGCCCGACCGCGCGTCGATGCTGCTGCGCCACGCCTCGGGACTGCCGACCCGGCTCGAGGCGAACTGGTGCAAGATCGGCGGCGACGGCTTTCGCTTTTCGGTGTGGGGGTCGAAGGGCCGTCTCGAAGCGCGCGCGCCGGTGTTTCCGATGGCGCATGATACGCGGCTGTTCGGGACAAGGGATGCGGCGCTGGGCAGCGCGGTGCTGGAGAATATACCGGTCGAGCCTGAGTATCTGTCGGTACCCGGATGCAGCGCCATTGCCGACCGGCCAGAGACGGGACTGCTGGCGCTGGCGTCGATCTTCGCGAAGATGCGCGATGCGATCAACGGCACTGGGACGGCCGCGCCGGATTTTGCGCAGGCCCTGCATGTCCACGAGGTCGTCGAGGCGGCGGTGCGGGCGTCAGACGAGCGGCAGTGGGTCAACCTCTAACTCCCCTCCCGCAAGCGGGAGAGGTCGGGGGTGGGCAGCGACGTCGCAATGGCCCACCCCGCTGCGACTAACGAACAAGTTCGTAAGTCTCGCTGCCCCTCCCGCTTGCGGGAGGGGATGATCGACTAATCCCGCCGCAGCAGCATCGAACCCGCGATAAAGCCGCCGCCCATGCCGCAGGCGCCGATCTTGGCGCCCTCGACCTGGCGTCCGTCGGCCTGCCCCCATAGCTGGGTGCAGACCTCGTGGAGCAGGCCGAACCCGTGCAGTCGTCCGCCCGACAATTGCCCGCCACCGGTGTTCACCGGAAAGCGCCCGCCGGGGCCGATATTCCCTTCGGCGATGAAATCCTTCGCCTCACCATGGCCGCAGAAGCCCATGGCTTCGAGCCAGAAAGGCACGAAGATACTGAAGCCGTCGTAGAGGCCGAGAACATCGACGTCGGCGGGCTTCAGATCGGTGCGCTTCCACATGTCGGCGGCACTGTCATGCGCGCCCATGGTGGTGAGGTCGGCGCGCTGGTCCCAGGTCTCCTGCGAGCCGAGCGCAGCGCCCATCGCCTCGATCGTCAGCGGCGCCCGCGCGCAATCCTTCGCGGCGTCGGCGGCCGAGACGATCACGACGCAAGCGCCGTCGATCGGCACGTCGCAATCGAACAGCCCGAGCGGCGACGAAATCATCCGCGCGCCGAGATAGTCGTCCATCGTTAGCGGCGTGCGCATCACCGCCGAGGGATTATGCTGCGCAAAGGCGCGCTGGCCGGTGGCGACGAGGCCGAGATGTTCGCGCGTCATGCCATATTCGTGGAAATAACGCTGTGCCATCCAGCCCGCCCAGTTCGACGCCGACATGGCATTGGCGGGGACGAGATAGGAATACCAGCCGCCGAGCCGTGCGCGGCCCGCGCCGGGGATGCTCGCGCGCTGCGTCGCGGTCTGCGACGAGCTTTCGGTGAGCGCGCGGAAGCAGAGGACGTGCCGCGCCTGCCCCGTCGCGACCGCCATCGCCGCCACTTGTATCGGCGCCATCTGCGACGGGCCGTCGGGAACCGCGCTGTGCCAGCGGGTCTTCAGACCGAGCGCATTGCGTACCTCGCCGGTGCCGAGCGGCGACATGCCCGGTGAATTGTCGGCCTTGCCCGGATAGGTCGAGATGCCGTCGATATCGTCCCGCGTCAGCCCCGCGCATTCGAGCGCGCGGCGCGCGGCCTCGGCAAGGTGGATCATCGCGGGACGATTGGTCTTGCGGCCGATGTCGGACATACCGACGCCGGTGATGGCGGCGTTGAGCGTCATTGCGCGGGCTCCCACTGCGGGAACCAGATATCGTCGATGTTGAAGAAGCTGACCTTCATCTTCTGGCCGATAGCTATGCTTTCGGGATCGGCATTCACCACCTCTGCGGTGACGCGGACGCCGGGCGCGCCATCGATGTCGACCACCGCGAGCGCAAAGGGGACTGGCATGTCGGGCATCCAGGGCTGATGGTTGACGGTGTAAGTATAGACCGTGCCGGTGCCGGGGACGGCGCGGCTTTCGACCTTGTCGCTCCAGCATTTCGGGCAGATCAGCTGGGACGGATGGATCGCATGGGCGCAGTCGCCGCAGAAGGCGATCATCAATTTCCCTTCGGCGCCCCCGGTCCAGAAGGCTGTGTTTTCGGGGGTGAGTTCGGGAAGCGGTCTCATGGCTGTTCCTGCGAGGAATGTTGGCGCGGCAGCGCGAGCGCGGTCAGCACGGCAGCGGCGCACAATGCGGCGATGACCGCGACGGTGATGTCGTAGGCGAAGGGCGACGGATAGACCTCGCTGCCGCGGCGAACGATGTCGGCGGCAAGCAAGGTCGTCACCATCTGCGCGCCGATGCCCATGAAGAGCTGGCGGATCACCGTGAGCAGGCCAGAAATCTCGCTGATCCGCTCGGGCGGCGACGCTTGCGCGATGATCGTCGGGGCGACCGAGAAGAGCATCGTGGTGCCGAAGCTGATGATGATGAGCTGCGCGACGACCTTCGGAAAACTGTCGACGTCCATGACAAACCAGAGCAGCCAGCCCGCCACGGTCACGGCGCCACCCGCGATCAGCGCGAAACGCCCTCCGCCGCGCGCCGCGAGCCAGCCGCCGAGCGGGCCGGCGAAGACCGAGCTGAGGTTCGAGGGCAGCTTCGCGATGCCGGCAAGCGTCGCGGTGAAACCCAGCCCGGCGAGCGTCCAGACCGGCGCCTGCATCATCAGCGAGAAGAAGACGGTGATCTGGAGCGCGCTCATCGCGACGAGCGCGGTCACCGCGCTGCCGATCGCGATGGTGCGGTCGGAGAAGCTGCGCACCGCGATCAGCGGGTTCGGGCTGGCAAGGCTGGAGCGCCACCACCAGACGGTAAGCAGCGCGCCGACGCCGAGCGCGGCGAGCGGCAGCGGGCTGGCCCAGCCCCAGTCCTTGCCCATCGAGAAATAGACGAGGACGAGCGCGACGCCCGGCGCAAAGGCGAGGCCCGATAGCCAGTCGACGGGTTCGCTCGCGGCT